>JAJDOL010000037.1 GCA_022340195.1 Chromatiaceae bacterium | reverse complement strand
GGAATCGGGACGGCACCCTTGTTCTCGAGCGTAACGGGTGCTCCGATGGGTGGACTCTCGCCGAACGGTTCTTCGTGCAAAACCAGCGTTTCCAGTGGTGACAGCTCGTCGGCCGAGCTGATCGGGACGCTACCGTAGGCGCTTCCGAACGGGATCATTCCGGGACGTACCCAAGGATCCGGCAAATGCTTGGAATATGGCGTGCAGAGCTACGGCGATCGTTCCGTCGCCGCGGCTGTCGTCGCTGGCATGCTGCTGGGCAGAGGGGTGCTCTGAACCATCCATCGCTACACACCCCACGAGCACTTCCACGCGGACCGCGAGGGGCCCGACACCAGCAAGCTCGCGCGTCTGTGGTTGTTCGTTATCGCCATCACGCTGCACAACTTTCCCCAGGGGATGGCCGTCGGCGTGGGTGCTGCGAGCGGTGACTTCACCACAGGCGGCGCCTTGACAATCGGGATCGGTCCGCAGAACGTGCCCGAAGGCCTGGCGGTGGCCGCCGCCCGCATGGCCGCGGGTTATGGCCGTCACCGGAGTGCAGGGATCGCCTTCCTAACGGGCCTCGTGGAACCGGTCGGCAGGTTGCTGGGCAGCAGTGCCGCCTGGTTCGCTTCTGCCCTGTTGCCCGGCATTCTGGGTTTCGCCGGCGGCGCCATGCTCTACATCATCAGCGACGAGATCATCCCGGAGACCCATCGCAAAGGCAACGAGACCGTAGCCACAGGATCCTTAATGGTAGGCGTAGCTCTGATGCTGGTGTTCGGAACGCTGTTGGAAGCCGCCTGAGGAAATTTGTGATCCTTCGTTGGTGCGAAAACAGTTGTGTAGCCCGCTACCCGCCTGTTTGCGCGCCTAGAAGACGAACAAAAATCCGGCGCAATCTGGTATTAGATTTCCCGTCAACCGCCTAAGAAGCGGGCCCCGATCCGCTGAACAGATGCTCCTCGCCACCGATTCGGTCCTTTTTGCCAATCCGCCGCATGATGCTGTGAAGGGGTTTAATGGGGACGCCCAGCCTTTGATCGTAGATGAGACGATACGCGAGCACGCGCCGCACGTAGCTGCGGGTCTCGCGAAAAGGTATCGTCGCGATCCAGAGATCGGCGTCCATCCTGCGCTCTGGTATCCAGCGTTCCACGCGGGCTGGTCCCGCATTGTAGGCCGCAGTCGCCAACGCCAGGTTGCCGCCGAAGCGCTGCCGCATTTCTTTCAGATAGGTGCTGCCCAGTGTTATGTTCAGCTGAGGATCGTCGAGCTGGGCTCGCGCAAGGCGCGGCAGACCGAGGGACCGCGCCATATCCTGTGCGGTAGCCGGCATGAGCTGCATCAGACCCGCGGCGCCAGCACCCGAGCGTGCCGTCGGATCGAAGGCGCTCTCTTGGCGCAGGATGGCGTAGATCCAGGATTCGTCCAGCCCGCTGGCCATGGCCTGGGCGTGGACTATGTCCCGGTGCAGGAGGGGAAAGCGCAGCTCGAGGTCATCCCAGTAACCGCTTTTCGCCAAGGCAAGAATGGCCCGGTCCTGCCACCCCAATTGTCGAGCCAACACGGCGGCGGCCATCAGGTCCTCCTTTCCCATGCCGCGGATCAGCCAACGCCATTCCCGGCGCACGTCCGGCTCGCGTCCGAGTGCCTCCAACTCCCGAATTCGCTCCGCTGTGGCGCTTTGCTCAATCTGGGCCACACGCTGTGGGTCCGCCGGGGTTGGCGCGCCGCCGAGCTTGTAGGCAAGCTGGACGCGCTCCGCCGCCAGGAAACCCCACAAGCTGCGCTCCTCGGCAGCGGCTTGGAATAGGTCCCGCGCCAAAGCGGTATGACCGCGAACCGCCTCGGAACGCGCCAGCCAGTAGAGCCAATGCTCGGATTTTCGCTGGCCATCGGGCATAGCCGCGATCCAATTTGCAACACGCTCCCAGTCCCTGAGCTTCAATGCCGCGCGCAGGCGCCGTTCCTGCAGGTCCATATTGTCCTCTCGGCTCGGGATTCGGTCGAGGTAGCCTAGGCCACGCTGGTCACCGTTTTCGGCAAGGGCGAATCCGACGGCCGCGTCGGCCCGCCGGGCCTGGTCCGCGGCAAAGACGAGCTCTCCGGACAGCCGATCCCAGGCCTGCGCAGCAAGACTTGGCTCCTTCAACGCCAAGCGCGCGATTCCGTATGCCAGGATCCGGGATCGATACGGATGCGCTTCGGTGAAGCTCCGTGCGTCCAGGACTTGTCGTGGATCACCGTGGATGCCACGCCAGCGCTCGAACCAGGTGCGCTCCTCCCCCGACAAGAATCGACCGAGATAGCCCGCCAGCCTCAGCTCGTCGGCGTCCATGGCCAGAGCGATGCGCTGCCATACCAAGTCGTCTGTCAGTCGCCCGGCCTGCATCCAGGCATCGAGCAGAGGATCACAGGCACCGGGCAGCGACGTACCCCGCAGCCACAGGGGCTCGATCTGATCGAGGACCTCGTCTTCGTGCCCGCTCAGCAAGCGGCTCCGCAGGTAGTGGCAGCGACTCGGGATCGAATCGTCGGGGACATAAAAGCGAACGTACATTTGCCAGCGCCCATCCTTGGCCAAGCGCTCGAGCCAAGCGTGCCGCAAGCGCCCGGCCAGGGGCGTGTTCCTGAAATCCGTCAAGAACTGACCGATGGATGCCGGGTCGGTGTTACCCAGATCGCGCAAGAGTCTCGCGTACCGCAAGTAAGGGTAGAGCGGATAATCCTGTAGACCTGCTGCCAGGAGCTCGAATTCTTCCAGGGCCCCGCGCTCGAGAGCCGCCTCCGCGGCCAGGAAGTCGTCGCGATCGCTCGCGATGTCCGGACCGGGCGTGCACGCGAGCAACGCCAAAGCGAGCGGCAGGAGCAGATGGATCGACAGCGGTAATCTCAAGATAGTGGTTTCGACTGGTCATCGCTCCCAGCGGTCTGCGGCGTCGTCATCCGTGGCCCGAGCATCCACCCAGCGCTCGCCACCGTCGGTGATCTCCTTTTTCCAGAAAGGTGCCCGCGTCTTCAGGTAGTCGATCAGGAGCTCGCAGGCGCGAAAGGCATCGCCGCGGTGGGTACTGGTAACGGCCACGAGAACAATCGGGTCTTGTGGCCGAAGCTCCCCGACACGGTGCAGTATCCGGATACCCTGTAGATGCCAGCGCCCAGCCGCCTGCTCGGCGATGGTCTTGAGGGCCTTCTCGGTCATTCCCGGGTAATGCTCCAGCATCATGCGAGTTACCCGGTCGCCTTCGTTCATATCCCGCATCAGACCTACAAAGGACACGAGAGCTCCGACCTGCGTGCGCCCGCGCCAGAGACCTTCTTGTTCCGCGGCGACATCGAATGGCTCGGCTTGAACGCGTATGTCGATCATGGTCTCGAGCTCCCGGACAGAATACGAACCGTGCTCGATTATAACGGTTATACCTTTCGACTGAGATTTACGATTTTTGGTTGCGCGCCGGTCAAAATCCAGAAAAAGCTCATTAAGGCTCGAGACCGGGTAACGGAATCTGATCCGCGGGAGCTCCCCTCAAAGCGCCTCGTGTTTCTGATCAGATTTCTTGATCGTGACAAGCAAAAGGATTCGTTTCATCTCCGTACGCCTAATCAGTTATATAACCAAATAGATGAAGCGGTCGTTATCGGATGTCGAGATGTATGACGGGGAGACGGGTTGGTACGCTGAATCCAACGAGTGGTATCCCGGAGATCGGGGATCCCCCCAGACCAAGGGTAACGACGCATCCGTCACTGCCCGCCGGAGAATTGAACGGTTGCGCGAGCTGCGGCACCTCCGGGATCTGCTGGAGGATCCAGCGTTTGACGACCTCGATTGGACGGCGGGGCGCAGCGTGATTTTGGAAACGGCCAATGAAAAGACTGCCAAGAACGAAGATTGAGCGGTTGGATCACGAGCTCGAGGATCTGTACATGGAGGGGATCGATCTGCCGCCCCGGATACAAGCCAGGTGGCGGCGATCCGACGAGCTGCGAAAGATGCCGCGTGAGCGAGATCCCTCGAACCTCCACTACGTCAAACCAAATCGCGCGCGCGGGAATGCGGATACGGCTTGATCGACTTGGTTGACATAGTCGAGCTATGCTTGGCTTGCATGTTGGAACCATGACGATTCGCCCGTCGTAGGATACGGGTCGTCCCTCGGCGTATGGAGGCGGAGCGGCCTTAGTCTCGTTCCTCGCCTAACCCCGCGCAATCTAGCCAAAAGGACGAAGTAACATCAGCCGAGTATTGATTATTGGCGCCGGTGGCGTCGGCCGCGTCGTGACGCACAAGTGCGCGCAGGTTCCCGAAGTCTTCAGCGACATCTGGCTGGCCAGTCGAACCGAATCAAAGTGCAATCGGATTGCGAACGAGGTCGGAAGCGACCGCGTAAAAACGGCGCAAGTCGATGCCGACAAGGTTGCCGATCTTGTCGGCCTGGTCCGCAAAATCGAGCCAGAGGTGGTGATTAATGTCGCCTTGCCCTATCAGGATCTGAGCATCATGGATGCCTGTCTGGAGACCGGCATCGACTACCTCGATACCGCCAACTACGAGCCGCCGGACGAGGCAAAGTTCGAATATAAGTGGCAGTGGGCCTACCACGACCGCTTCAAGGAGGCGGGCATCATGGCCTTGCTGGGATCAGGCTTTGATCCGGGCGTCACCAACGTCTACACAGCCTATGCGTGGAAGCATCATTTCGACCGTATCGATACCGTCGACATTCTCGACTGCAACGCCGGCGATCACGGCTATCCCTTTGCCACCAACTTCAACCCCGAGATCAACATCCGTGAGGTCACCGCCAACGGGCGTTATTACGAACACGGGCAGTGGCTCGAAACCCGGGCCATGGAGCTCTCGCGCGTTTTCGATTTCCCCGAAATCGGCCCGCGCAAGATGTACCTGCTCTATCACGAGGAAATGGAATCCCTCACCAAGCACATCCCTGGCATCCGGCGTATGCGTTTCTGGATGACCTTCGGCGACAGCTACCTGAAGCACTTGGAGGTGATCCGAAATATCGGACTGGACGCTATCGAACCGATCGAGTTCCAGGGTCACCGGATCGTTCCGCTGCAGTTCCTCGAGGCGCTGCTCCCGGATCCCGCCTCACTGGGTCCGCGCACCAAGGGAAAGACCAACATCGGCTGCATCATAAAGGGTGAGAAAGACGGCAAGCCGGTATCGCGTTACATCTACAACGTCAGCGATCACGAGCAATGTTATAGGGAGACCTACGCACAGGCGGTTTCCTACACCACCGGCGTACCTGCCATGATCGGTGCCAAAATGATATTGGGAGGTCAATGGCGGCAACCCGGCGTATGGAACATGGAGCAGCTCGACCCGGATCCCTTCATGGATGACCTGAATCGGTACGGTCTGCCCTGGCACGACATCGAGTGCGATATCGAGGTGGACGACCTCCCTACCACATGAGCACCGGGATCGAGGGGCTCCCCACCCCCTGTTACCTGCTGGAAGCGTCGAGGCTTCGAAACAATCTGGAGCTTATCGACCGGGTACAGCGCGAGTCGGAGTGCGTCATCATTCTCGCGCTCAAAGGGTTTGCTATGTGGTCGGTTTTTCCGCTCGTGGGGAAGTATCTCACGGGCTGCGCAGCGAGTTCCTACAACGAGGCGCGGCTGGCCCGAGATCGATTCGGCGGACACCTTCATCTGTATGCGCCCGCCTACGCCGATGTCGAGCTCGCTGACCTACTGGCGATGTCGGACCGTATTACCTTCAACTCACTGAGCCAGTGGCAACGCTTCAAGTCACAGGCGCTGGCTGCGGGCCGTTCGTGCGGTTTGCGCGTCAATCCGGGCATCAATGAGGTCGAGACAGCCCTGTACAATCCGTCCGATCTCCAGTCACGGTTGGGCATCCCGCCCGAACACCTGCGGAACGGTCTTCCGACAGGGATCGAGGGCCTGCACGTACACGCCCTGTGCGAGAACGATGCGGGCTCGACCCAGCGCCTGATCGAGGCAGTCGAAACCCGTTTCGGGCACCTGCTGCCAAGCCTCAAGTGGCTCAACCTCGGCGGTGGACACCTTATGACCCGTCGAGGCTACGATCTGGAGCTGCTTATCCGAATGTTGAAGGCGTTCCGCCGGCGACATCCCTGGATCGAGGTCGTGCTTGAACCCGGGGCCGCTGTTGTCTGGGAAGCCGGGACCTTGATCTCGACCGTACTGGATGTCATCGAGCGCGGCGGCATTCCCATCGCGATGCTCGATACCTCGGCGACCGCGCATATGCCCGACGTGCTGGAAATGCCTTACCGGCCCGAGGTGCGCCACGGATACGACCCGGGCAGGAAGAAACACACCTATCGTCTCGGCGGCCTGTCCTGCCTCGCCGGGGACGTTATCGGCGACTATTCGTTCGACCAGCAGCTATCCGTTGGGGATCGGGTGATCTTCGAGGATATGATCCACTACACAATGGTCAAGACAACGTTGTTCAACGGCGTACAGCATCCCACCATCGCCATTCGACATGAGGACGGGAGCCTCGAGGTCGTGCGCCGATTCGGTTTCGAAGATTACCAGAGCAGATTATCCTGACGGCCCTGGAGGAATCCGACGACAGTCGCCCATACCCGTTGCGTGGCAGTCACCATCCTCAATCGCCGATAGGAAGCGTCGGCGCATTTGCTTTCAAATAGGTGTAGCCCTTCAACCCGTCCTGGTAGAAGCGCAAAAAGGCAGTCGCCTCGCGTGCGGTGATGCGGCCCGCGCTCCGGGCCTCCTGCACCTGGCGGCGCATGCGATCGATGAGCACCCTGTCGGAAAACTGGACATAGTCGAGCACCTCAGCGACGGATTCCCCTTCGACCACTTGCTCGAGCTCGTACTTGTCGCCGTCTACGCGCACGTGCACGGCATGGGTATCACCAAACAGATTGTGCAGGTCGCCAAGGATCTCCTGGTAGGCACCTACCATGAAGATGCCGATCAGGTAGCTTTCCCCCGGCCTGATTTGGTGCAATGGCAGCGTCTGCGAGGTGCCGCCGTCCACGGGAAAATTCTTGATCGTACCATCGGAATCGCAGGTGATATCGACCAGGAGACCGCGCCTCGTGGGCTCCTCGTTCAGGCGATGAATCGGCATAACCGGGAACAGTTGGTTGATGGCCCAGGAATCGGGCAGAGACTGGAACACGGAGAAATTGCAGTAGTAACGATCGGCGGCCTGGATCTTGATTCCCGGCACGAGTTGGTCGAGCGCATCTTCCGCTAAGCTGTCCATGCTGCGATTGACCAGACGCCAGTAGATGTTGTCCGCCAGCGCTCGGTCTGCCAGTCTGGCATGACCGAGACTGAACAGCTTGTTGACATCATTGCGCAGCGCAACGGCATCGTGCAGGGCCTCCCGGGGCTCTATGCCTTTCCCCAGATCGTCGAGCGTTTCCCACAGCTGCCGCAGCTGCAGAGGACTGTCATCGGCCGGTTTGTGTGGGACGGTTTCCTCGACCCGCTTTGCGACATCCAGCACATCGACCACCAGAACGGCATGATGTGCCACCAGCGCCCGACCAGACTCGGAAATGATGTGTGGATGGCACAGATCTTCCTCATCACAGGCTTCTTTCAAAGCCCAAACGATATCGTTGGCATACTCCTGCAGACTGTAGTCTACGCAGGAGGTGCCGCTCGAGACGCTACCGTCGTAATTGACGCCGAGACCGCCACCCACATCAATGAGCTCGATCGGCGCGCCCAACCGTCGCGCCTCGACGAAAAAGCGAGCCGCCTCCTGCATGGCCTCCTTGATGCGGCGGATTTCGGGTACTTGGCTTCCGATATGGAAATGCAGCAGCTTCAGGCAGTCGAGCATGCCGGCCGACCTGAGTAATTCGATGGCACCGATCAGGTCCGATGGGGACAGTCCGAACTTCGACATCTCCCCGCCGGAGTCGTCCCAGAGGCCCTTGCTCGTGGCGGCCAGACGGCAACGTAGCCCGATCAGCGGCTCGACCTCGAGCCGCTCTGCCACTTCGAGCGTCAGGCGCAGCTCGTTCGGCTTCTCGACGACGATGAACACGCGCTTGCCCATCTTCAGCCCCATCAGCGCAAGCTCGATAAACTCGCGGTCCTTGTAACCATTGCAGATGATCAGCCCTTCAACGTCCTCCAGCATGGCCAGCGTAGCGTGCAGCTCGGGCTTGGAAGCGGCTTCCAGGCCCCAGTTGAAAGGCGCGCCGTATTCGACGATCTCTTCCACGATCTGACGCTGTTGATTCACCTTGATCGGATAAACGCCGTAATACTTGCCTGCGTAACCCGCTTCCTTGCACGCGATCGCAAAGCGCTTGTGCAGCTGTTTGATGCGCCGGTTCAGCAAGTCCGAAAACCGCAGCAAAAGCGGTGGATTCAGTCCCTTGGCCGCCAGATCATCGCACAGTGCCTTCAGGTCGATGCGGTGACCTGCGTCCGCGATCGCCTCGACATTGCCTCGCTGGTTGACCTCGAAAAAACCCCCGCTCCAGCCTTCCACTTGATACAGTCTGGCAGCATCGGTGAAAGTCCAATTCGTCTTACTCATCTTCGACACCAACCTGAGAGCCGTTAGCCGGACGTTGATCGAATCCCAGCGCCTTGCCCCAATATGAGATGCTTTTCTGCACCAGCTTCGCCGCCATCATGTCCGAAACCCGCGACGGCTCTGGGACGAGCTCGACGATATCCATTCCTCTCAGATCGATCGACGAATTGCTCAGCAGGGCCGCGAGGATGTCGAGGCCCTGGTGCCAGCCGAGACCCCCCGGCTGCGGTGTGCCCACCCCTGCTATCAAAGATGGATCGAATCCGTCCATGTCGATCGTCAGCCAAACCGGTCCCTGCAGCGACGACAGATGACGGAGCAGCCTTTGCCACTCGTCGGGATTCCGTAGAGCCCGGTCAAAGTAAACGCTGATGCCCTCGTCCCCGGTCATCATCGCAGCCTCCGGGGCGTGCAGGGAGCGAATACCGATCTGCACCAACAGGTAACCGCGCGCGCGCAAACGGTGCATGGGACAGGCGTGATTGAAGATCGACCCCTGATAGGAAGGTCGCAGGTCCGCATGGGCGTCGATCTGCACCACTGTGCCGCCGTCCGGCATACGCGCAAAAACCATCGCGGGGGTTATGGAATGTTCACCACCGAGGGCAATGAACAGCACGTCGGCTTTGAGGTTTCCGACCGCTTCGTACAGCCTGAAATGAAATTCGTCCTCTTTTTCGTCGGCGTTCGAGGTTACCGCCTCCAGCACGCACAACTTCATGTGCTCGGCCGGACACCAACCCATATCCTCTTCGTAGAGCTCGAGTTGATCACTCGCGGCAAGAATGGCCCTGGGCCCATTCGCGGTTCCGGACTTGTAAGTAACCGTCTGCTCGTAGGGCACGGGCAGGATCAACACATCCGCTGTGGCGGGCGAGGCATTGGGAAGGGATAAGAACTGCTTGTTCATCGAGGGCGTGCAGTTTGCCATGAATTATTCGTTCTGGCTCCTGTCTCGCGCCCTCATTTTCCATATCCACGCCGAACACCAGCTCCACCGGCGGAAAGGACTCCAGATTGACCCCGTTACCGACATCTTAATCGTCACCTTCGACGGTGATTCGAAGCCGTTGTCTCGATAACGTCGAGCTCGGGTGCGGGAACGCCGACCCGCGCCAACAGCGTCTTGACCACCACCTCGTCCAACGCCGGTGACTGAGCCAAGACGACATTTGGCTGCCCAGCGGTCTAAGATTAGATAGAGGAATCGGGAGATCGACTCATGAAGCTTGGCTGGATGGCATGGCTGTTGTTTTATTTGTTCGCCTCTAACGCAGCCGCTGCGGCGGATTCGGAAGCACGATCCGGTGGCGAGGCACTGATCATCAAGGTCGAAGGCGCGATCGGACCGGCCACCAGCGCCTACGTCGAGGAGGCCATCTCCGATGCGGAAGAGCGAGGGGCCGGGCTTCTCGTGCTGCGCATGGATACTCCCGGCGGTCTCGATACCTCCATGCGCGCCATCGTCAAGGCCATCAACGCGTCGCAAGTGCCGGTGGTGGGATTCGTCGCGCCGAGCGGGGCCAGAGCGGCGAGCGCCGGTACCTATATCCTCTACGCCTGCCACGTCGCGGCAATGGCGCCGGGCACCAACCTGGGGGCAGCCACGCCGGTACAGATCGGCGGTCTGCCAAGCGGGGGGACACCTGAGAAGTCCGAGCCGTCGCAGACGGGCGCGGACGATGAAACCGACGAGGAGAAGCCGGCCGCGACCGGCAACGCCTCGAAAGACAAGCTGATCAACGACGCGGGGGCCTACATCCGCAGTCTCGCGCAGCTGCGCGGGCGCAACGCGGAATGGGCGGAGAAGGCGGTGCGCGAGGCCGCAAGCCTGCCGGCTGAGGAGGCCCTGCAGCTGGGAGTCGTCGATCTCCTGGCTCGGGACCTCGACGAGCTCCTCCGCAAGCTCGACGGCCGTACCGTGCAAATCGCCGGGGGCGAGGTAACACTCGATACCGGCGGCGTGATCAGGGTGGAGCTCGATCCCGATTGGCACAGCCGTCTGCTCGCGATCATCAGCAACCCGAATATCGCCTACATCCTGATGCTGGTAGGCATCTACGGACTCATCTACGAGTTCTCCAACCCCGGTGCCGTCGTGCCGGGTACGGTCGGCGCCGTGAGTCTGGTGTTGGCCCTGTATTCGTTCCAGCTCGTGCCTATCAACTTCGCCGGTGTGGCCCTCATGCTGCTGGGCTTGGCGTTGATGGTGGCCGAGGCCTTTGCGCCGAGCTTCGGCGCCCTTGGAATCGGGGGAGTCGTCGCCTTCGTGGTCGGCTCGCTTATTTTGATCGATACGGATGCACCCGGGTTCGGCCTGTCGATTCCCTTGATTCTCACCTTCGCCGTGTCGAGCGCCGTATTCTTGGTGTTCGTGATCGGCATGGCGATCGAGTCGCGACGCCGACCGGTAGTCAGCGGGGCGGAGCAGCTGCTCTCGGCTTCCGGGCAGGCGCTGGAGGCCTTCCAGGGCGAGGGCCGCGTGCGCCTGCACGGGGAGATCTGGACGGCCCGTAGCCAAGCGCCGGTGGCCGCGGGACAGACCGTGCGGGTCACCGGCCGCGACGGTCTGACCCTGTTGGTCGAGCCCGTAACCAACCATAAGGAAGCCTGATCATGCCATTTGAAGTCTATGCAGCTCTCATCGTTTTCGCCGTCGTCATTCTCGCCTCGGCGCTCAAGATACTGCGCGAGTACGAGCGCGGCGTCATCTTCCTGCTCGGGCGCTTCCAGCGCGTGAAGGGGCCGGGACTCATTATCGTTGTCCCGATCATCCAGCAGATCGTCAAGGTGGACCTGCGGGTCATCGTCATGGACGTGCCGAGCCAGGACGTGATCTCCAGGGACAACGTCTCGGTGAAGGTCAACGCCGTGGTCTACTTTCGGGTCATCGACCCGGAGAATGCCATCATCCAGGTCGAGGACTACCTGGCCGCCACCAGCCAGCTCGCCCAGACCACCCTGCGCTCAGTGCTCGGGCAGCATGAGCTGGACGAGATGCTGGCAGAGAGGGACAAGCTCAACGACGATGTCCGCAACATCCTGGATCAGCAGACGGACGCCTGGGGCATCAAAGTAGCCAATGTCGAGATCAAGCACGTGGATCTGGACGAGAGCATGATCCGGGCGATCGCCCGGCAGGCAGAGGCGGAGCGCTCGCGGCGGGCCAAGGTCATCCACGCCGAGGGCGAAATGCAGGCCGCGGAGAAGCTCAGGGAAGCAGCCGAGATCCTGGCCAAGGAGCCCCAGGCGATCCAGCTGAGGTACATGGAGACGTTGACGGCAGTGGCGGGCGACAAGAGCTCCACTATTGTCTTTCCTTTGCCCATGGACTTGATCGCGCCCCTGCTCAAACCCAAGCCGGGATCCGGCTCCGCCGATTCCTAAGGCGGATTGACGAAAAAAAGTTACCGAGATTGCGGCTCCGAACGCTGTCCCGGCCCTTCTGGTCGTGACGGCACTGCACGCCATGGTCTCGACCGGGCCCCGTGTACTGGAGCGCATCGGGGAGGATCTGCCCTCCCTGGGTTTTCTTCGAGTGCGCAACCGTCACGGGGCGCCGACGAGGGCCGTGCTGCTACAGCAGGTTAGAGAAAACCCGCTCCTAAATAGCGCAATCCTTGAACCAGATTCGGGGAATCCCGTCTAAACTACTGGCAAGCGCGACCCAAAAGAAACAACAAGCGCAAGCGCAACAGAGGAGGAATTTCAAGTGCAGCGCACCGATTCGGTGCTATTTTACCGCATGCAAGCACTGAAGTAAGACACGAACCCGCGTGCAGATGCCCGGTCCAGCATCCCGGGCCGCCGGTCGCGATGGCACAGAGTTTGCCTTAGAAGCTGCATCCGCGTGTTCCACCGCCTCCTCTCAGGTTAACGATTTCTCGAGGGGTATTGTTCGTCCGCAGGCAGCGTCCCCGGAATTAGAGGTTGAGTGAGCCGAATTTTTCAGTGAGGTGTTGTATGTCGATCTTCGAGCGCTACCAAGCCCGTTACGAGTCCGTCCGCCACGAGGATATGAGCCTCGGTGACTATCTCGAGCTGTGCAAGACGGACCCCGGCGCCTATGCGGGACCGGCCGAGCGTCTGCTGAAGGCGATTGGCGAGCCGACGCTCATCGATACTCGGAAGGACCCGCGTTTGAGCCGCATTTTTCAGAACAAGGTATTGCGACGTTACCCGGCGTTTTCCGAGTTCTACGGCATGGAGGAGTCCATCGAGCATCTGGTCTCCTATCTGAAGCACGCCGCCCAGGGTTTGGAGGAGAAGAAACAGATCCTCTACCTGCTCGGTCCCGTCGGCGGCGGCAAGTCATCTCTGGCGGAGAAGCTGAAGGAGCTCATGGAACAGGTACCCTTTTACGCCATCGAAAGCTCACCGGTGTTCGAGTCTCCCTTGGGACTGTTCTCGGCCGAGGAGGATGGGCCCATTCTGGAAGAGGACTACCAGGTCCCGCGCCGTTACCTGAATACCACCATGTCACCCTGGGCCGTCAAACGGCTGCAGGAATACAACGGCGACATCACAAAATTCCGGGTCGTGAAGCTTCATCCATCCATCCTGGAACAGGTGGCCGTAGCCAAGACCGAGCCAGGCGACGAGAACAACCAGGACATCTCCTCGTTGGTGGGCAAGGTGGACATTCGCCAGCTCGAGCGCTTTGCCCAACATGACGCCGATGCCTATAGCTATTCAGGGGCACTGTGCCGGTCCAACCAGGGCTTGATGGAATTTGTGGAGATGTTCAAGGCGCCCATCAAGGTGCTGCATCCCTTGCTGACGGCAACCCAGGAAGGCAACTACAACGGCACCGAGGGGCTTTCCGCCTTGCCGTTTCAGGGCATCATCCTGGCGCATTCCAACGAATCCGAGTGGCAATCCTTCCGCAACAACAAGAACAACGAGGCCTTCCTGGACCGCGTCTTCATCGTCAAGGTACCGTACTGCCTGCGGGTGTCCGAAGAGGTACAGATTTACGAAAAGCTGCTTCGCAACAGCTCCCTTTCGGACGCCCCTTGTGCCCCCGGTACACTGGAGATGATGGCTCAGTTCTCGAGCCTTACCCGCCTCAAGGAGCCCGAGAACTCCAGCATCTTCTCGAAGATGCGGGTCTACGACGGAGAGAACCTCAAGGACACGGACCCCAAGGCCAAGTCCATGCAGGAGTACCGGGACTATGCGGGGGTGGACGAGGGGATGACAGGTATCTCGACCCGGTTCGCGTTCAAGATCCTGTCCCAGGTCTTCAACTTCGACCACAGCGAGGTGGCCGCCAACCCGGTGCACCTGCTTTACGTGCTCGAGAAGCAGATCGCGAGGGAGCAGCTGCCGCCGGAGGTACAGGAACGCTACCTGAGCTTCCTCAAGCAGTACCTGGCACCGCGCTATGCGGAGTTCATCGGCAAGGAGCTGCAGACGGCCTACCTGGAGTCCTACGCCGAGTACGGCCAGAACATCTTCGACCGCTACGTGACCTACGCCGACTACTGGATCCAGGATCAGGAGTATCGCGACCCGGACACTGGCGAGATGATGGCACGTACCGCGCTGAACGAGGAGCTGGAAAAGATCGAAAAGCCCGCCGGCATCTCCAATCCAAAGGATTTCCGCAACGAGATCGTGAATTTCGTGCTGCGGGCGCGCGCCAACAACGCGGGTGCAAACCCCAAATGGACCAGCTACGAGAAGCTGCGGGTCGTGATCGAAAAGAAGATGTTCTCGAACACCGAGGACCTGCTGCCGGTCATCTCCTTCAACACCAAGGCGTCGGCGCAAGACCAAAAGAAGCACGACCAGTTCGTCGACCGCATGGTCGACAAGGGCTACACGCCGAAACAGGTGAGGTTGCTGTCCGAGTGGTACCTTCGGGTGCGGAAGGCGCAGTAGGCAATCGAGATAACGTGGGGCGCGTTAGAGTCTCGGGAGAATCCGGCCGAGCGATTGTCGATCGTTTTCGCGAAGACGTCGTTTGTGGCAAGCGCTCTCATGGACCGTAACGCACCGCGAGCTCTCGTAAGGGATGCGTTGTGCGGCGGATGCCTCCGGTTTGGCGCGATGTTTGCCGTTCATCAAGGGATATGTACGGATCGCGCCGCAAGCACACCAGACGTATGCCGATAGGTGGTCGTATGTCCAACTTCATCGATCGACGCCTGAACGGCAAAAACAAGAGCACGGTCAACCGCAGTCGCTTCATCCGTCGCTACAAGTCGCAGCTCAAGCGCTCGGTAGCCGATGCCGTCAACAAGCGCAGCATCACCGATATGGACAGCGGCGAGAAGGTGGGCATTCCCTCCAAGGACATCTCGGAGCCCGTTTTCCACCACGGCCCCGGCGGCAGCCGGGACATGGTTCATCCGGGGAACAAGGAATTCATGCCGGGCGACCGCATT
Organism: Chromatiaceae bacterium; assembly: GCA_022340195.1. Taxonomy (GTDB): domain Bacteria; phylum Pseudomonadota; class Gammaproteobacteria; order Chromatiales; family Chromatiaceae; genus Thiosymbion. The sequence continues at coordinate 13,298 of JAJDOL010000037.1, read as the reverse complement.
CAGCGCCCCGAGGGTGCAGGTGGCAGTGGTTCCGGCCAGGGGTCGGCAGGCAACGCGGGTCAGGGCGAAGACGACTTCGTATTCGAGCTTTCACGCGAGGAGTTCATGGACCTGCTCTTCGATGACCTGGAGCTGCCCAATCTGGTGCGCAACCAGCTTATCGGGACTACCGAGTTCAAACCGGTACGCGCGGGTTTTACCACCGACGGGGCGCCCGCCAACATCGACGTGGTGCGCTCGCTCAAAGGGGCCGTTGCCCGGCGCACCGCGCTTGGTGCGCCCCACCGTGCCCGCATCCGCGAGTTGGAGGAGGAAATCGACATCCTGCTCACAGCGGGAGCGGACCAGGAGGACGCCCGCATCCTCGACATGCGCGAGGAGATCGATCGACTCAAGACCAGGGTAGCGGCGCTGCCCTTCATCGATACCTTCGACCTGCGCTACCAGGCCTTCACGCAGCAGCCAAAACCCACAAGCAAAGCCGTAATGCTGTGCATCATGGATGTTTCCGGTTCCATGGATCAGATGCGCAAAAACCTGGCCAAGCGCTTTTTTATCCTGCTCTACCTGTTCCTGCAGCGCAGCTACGAGAAGATCGAGGTCGTTTTCATCCGTCACCACACAATTGCCCAGGAGGTGGACGAGCAGGAGTTCTTTTACTCGCGCGAGACCGGCGGTACCGTTGTCTCCAGCGCCCTGAATCTGGCCTACGACGTCCTGCGCGAACGCTACGACAGCAGCGTCTGGAATATTTATTGCGCCCAGGCATCGGACGGTGACAACTGGGACTCGGACTCCATCATCTGTCGGGAAATCCTGAGCGACAAGCTAATGCCCCTGATGCGCTACTACGCCTACGTCGAGATTACGCCGCGCCAACACCAAAGCCTCTGGTTTGCCTACCAGGAGGTGAAGGCACTGCATCGTCATTTCGCCATGCAACAAATCGACGGAACCGAGGATATTTATCCTGTCTTCCGGGAGCTGTTCAAGAGACAGGAAGCATGACCGACCGACTCATTTCAGACTCCTCGGAGTGGAGCTTTCCGATTCTGGAACGATTCGACACGGAGATCGCTCGCATCGCCAAGGAGATCTACGGACTCGACACCTATGCGAACCAAATCGAGGTAATAAGCTCGGAACAGATGATCGACGCCTATTCCTCCGTGGGCCTACCGATCAGCTACCACCACTGGTCGTTCGGCAAGCAGTTCGTGGCTACGGAGCAGACCTATCGCCGAGGGCAAATGGGTCTGGCTTACGAGATCGTGATCAATGCCGATCCCTGTATCTCTTACCTCATGGAGGAGAACACCCTGCCCATGCAGGCCCTGGTGATCGCCCATGCCTGTTACGGCCACAACAGCTTCTTCAAGGGCAACTACCTGTTCCGGACCTGGACGAGCGCGGACGCCATCATCGACTACCTGGTATTCGCCCGTAAATACATCGCCGAGTGCGAGGAACGCTATGGGCAGGCGGAGGTCGAGCTGTTGCTCGATTCCTGCCATGCGCTGATGAACCACGGCGTGGATCGCTACAAACGCCCCGCGCCTCTGAGCATGGCGGAGGAGCAGAAGCGGCAGGAAGAGCGTGAAGCCTATCTCCAGTCCCAGATCAATGATCTGTGGCGGACCCTGCCGGTAAGCGCCGAGGAAAGGGACCCCAACGGGAACGAACGTTGGCCGGAGGAACCCCAGGAGAACCTGCTCTATTTCATCGAGAAGAACGCCCCCCTGCTCGAGCCCTGGCAGCGCGAGGTGGTTCGCATCGTGCGCAAGATCGGCCAATATTTCTATCCCCAACGCCAGACTCAAGTCATGAACGAGGGTTGGGCGACCTTTTGGCACTATACGCTGCTCAACCACCTCTACGACGACGGAATGGTGTCCGACGGCTTTATGATCGAGGTCCTGCAATCCCACACCAACGTGATCATGCAGCCACCCTTCGATGCGCCCTACTACAGCGGCATCAATCCCTACGCCCTCGGGTTTGCGATGATGCGAGACATCCGCCGTATCTGCGAGGCGCCTACGGACGAAGACCGGTTCTGGTTCCCGGACATTGCGGGTGCGAATTGGCTCCGGGTGCTCGATTTTGCGATGCGCAACTTCAAAGACGAGAGCTTCATCGCCCAATACCTGTCGCCGCGGCTGATGCGCGAGCTCCACCTCTTCGCCGTCCGCGACGACGACCGGGAGGAGTCTCTGGAGATTACTGCGATTCATGAGGAGGCGGGTTACCGCGCCCTGCGCCAGGCGTTGGCGGATCAATACAATCTCGGTAACCGGGAGCCGAACATACAGGTCTTCAACGTGGACCGGAGGGGAGATCGCTCGCTGACCCTACGCCATTTCCGCCACAACCGGCGTCCGCTGGGGGAGACAGCGGAAGAGATGCTCAAGCATATCCGCCGGCTCTGGGGCTTCAGGACACGGCTGGAATCCGTGGACGATCATGGACGGGTCCAGCTTCTGGCCGAGTGCTGAACCCGGAAACAGCAAGCGTCTGTTCAAATCCTCACGTCATTTTCAGAAACTACGCCATACGTAGTTAAAATTAATATCAACATTAGCCTGCAGCCTAACGAAAAAGCTGGATTTTTACTGTGATCTCCTCTCGCATCGGGTTAAAATCTGCGCATGGGCTCGAGCCTTACGCGAAGCTCTGGTAGTCGACAAAGCCGTCCGCCCGCCGGGTTGAGAGACGGTGTCACAATTTGACTGAGGATATGGATATGCCGCTTATGCGTCCCCGTGTGTCGATCCTCTTATCCCTCCTTTTCTTCCTGACGCTCGCTGAGATTGCGAATGCCGGCGACGGCCTTCGCGAGCGTCTTGCGCAGCTCCAAGGTACGAGCAAACCGGCCGTCGAAGATGTGCCGCTGGCATCCGCGAGACTCCTTGACGACTTCTATCGCGAGCGTCACTACGACTATGCGTGGCGCAGCACGAAACAGATCGACGACCTGCTGCGCCTGGCCCGAAGCAGTGTGGACGAAGGGCTGAAACCAAGCGATTTTAACGCCCCGCAGATACGTGACAGCATCGCCGGTCTGGCCCCGTCTGACTTCCCTGCCCAATTGAGGGTGGATGCGGAAATTCTTCTGAGCGACAGCCTGCTGCGGCTGATTCATCACCGCCGTTACGGCAAGGTCGACCCGGAACGCCTGGATGACGGCTGGAACCATATGGAGGGTCCGTACGCAAAGGACATCCTAGATGATCTGGAACGGGCACTTGCGGCCGAGGATCTGCAGGTCGAGGTCGACGGTCTGACTTCCAGGCCCGCTATCTACCAGAACTTGATGAAGGGCCTGGCCCGTTACCGTGAAATCGCAGCTGGCGGCGGCTGGCCGTCGGTACCGGCGGGCAACCTGCTCAAGCCTGGTATGACCGACCCCCGAGTCCCTGTCCTCCGCGAGCGCCTGCGTAAAACCGGCGACTTCCAGGGCCCAGCCTCCGACAGCCAAAGATACGATGAAGACTTGAAGGCCGGGGTGCTGAGCTTCCAGGAGCGGCACAATTTGGGAATGGATGCCGTCGTGGGTCCGGCGACGCTGGCGGCAATGAACATGTCGGCCACGGAGCGGGCGAACCAAATTCGCGTCAATCTGGAACGCATGCGTTGGGTTTCCAATGAACTGCCCGGTGACTATCTCTTGGTGGACATTGCCGGACAGAAGGTGCAGCTCTTTCGACATGACAAAGCAGTCTGGAGCTCGCGCGCCATTGTCGGGCGGCCATCGCGTCCAACACCCGTGTTCCGGGATCAGGTCGAATATCTGGAGCTCAACCCCCGGTGGACCGTCCCACCGACCATCCTGAAGAAGGACATCCTGCCCGCCATGCGAGAGAATTCGGGCTACCTCCAGAAGAAGGGCCTTCAAGTGGTTACAGGCGATGGCGAGCAGGTCTCACCAGAATCCGTCGACTGGAACGCGTCTGCCGAGCGCTTCCCTTATTGGATTCGCCAACCACCGGGTGAGCAGAATGCCTTGGGTCGGGTCAAGTTCATGTTCCCGAACAAGTATTCGGTCTACCTGCACGACACTCCCAGCCGAAACCTATTTGATAAGCCCAGGCGCCTTTTCAGCTCCGGCTGCGTTCGCGTCGAGCATCCCTGGGAGCTCGCCGAGCTCCTTTTGAACGACTCCAAGCGTTGGAGCCAGGAGTCTCTCGAGAAGGCGCTTGCCTCCAAGCGCACCCGCCGGGTGGACCTCGACAAGCCGTTGCCTGTAATCCTGGGCTATTGGACAGCCGAGGCGACGGCGCAGGGACGGGTCATGTTCCGAGAGGACGTATACGGGCGTGATGCCGGCGTGCTAGCCGCCCTGGACGGACGCGGGCCGATACGCATCATCTACCAAGGATCCGCGGAAACGGAATCGACAGTCTCGACCCTTCCAGAAAAGCGGAAGACCGATTTTGACGGCTAGTCCAAATCGTGCCGGAGACCTGTCGCTGGGCTCGTTCCTGTCGATAGTCCATGAGCTCGATTCGGTTTTGTTAGCTCTTACCCCGGAAAGCTAATCGGAGTAGATACCCGTGGTGCCGGTCACTTCTGCTAACCGATAGAAGCCTCTTACATATCGGCAGGCCGGCGTTGCGCCAAGCCTGCTCGCGATCCGATAGACCTCAGGTGGCCGCTTTGAGCTCTTGCCGCCTGGCATGGAGCGTTGGCTCGGTGTAACCGTTCGGAACCTCCAGTCCTTTGAAGATCAGATCCGCGGCCGCTTGAAAAGCGATACCCTCAAAGCCCGGAGCCATGGGCCGATACATGGGGTCGCCGGCGTTTTGATCGTCCACAACCTTGGCCATACGCTTCAGCGCATCCATGACCTGGTCCTTGTCCACAATGCCGTGACGTAGCCAGTTGGCTACGTGCTGGCTGGAAATGCGCAGTGTAGCCCGGTCCTCCATCAGGCCGATGTCGCTGATGTCCGGTACCTTGGAGCAGCCCACGCCCTGGTCGATCCAGCGAACCACATAGCCCAGTATGCCCTGGCAGTTGTTGTCCAGCTCCTGCTGGATCTCCTCGGGCGTCCAGCTGGGGCTTGCGACTACCGGATACTGGAGGATGGTGTCCAAGCTGGCGCGGCGGCCTCCGGCGACGAGCTCCTCTTGGCGCGCAGCCACGTCGATCTGGTGGTAGTGCATGGCGTGCAAGGTCGCCGCGGTGGGGGATGGGACCCAGGCACAGCTCGCCCCGGCTTGGGGGTGGACCTGCTTGGTCTGAACCATGGCGCGCATCTCGTCCGGCATGGTCCACATGCCCTTTCCGATCTGGGCATGCCCACGCATGCCGCAGGCTAGACCGACGTCGACGTTCCAATCCTCATACGCAAGCAACCAGGGGCTGGTCTTCATGTCCCCCTTGCGCATCATCGGACCCGCCTCCATGGCCGTGTGCATCTCGTCGCCGGTACGGTCCAGGAAACCCGTATTGATGAAGATGACACGTTCGCCGGCGGCGCGGATGCATTCCTTCAAATTAACCGTCGTACGCCGCTCCTCGTCCATGATACCGATCTTGAGCGTGTTGCGGGGGAGCTCGAGGGCATCCTCGATGCGCGAGAATAGCTCCACCGCGAAGGCGACCTCGTCAGGACCGTGCATCTTGGGCTTGACGATGTAGACACTGCCGGCGCGAGAGTTCTTGTGGATTCCCAGACCTTTCAAGTCGTGCATGGCCGCCAGGGCGGTGACCATGCCGTCGAGCATGCCTTCGAAGACCTCTTCGCCATCGGCGGTAAGCACGGCGGGGTTGGTCATCAGATGGCCTACGTTGCGGACCAGCATCAGACTGCGACCGTGAAGCATGAGCTCGGAGCCATCCGGGGCCGTATAGCAACGGTCGGCCTCGAGTACCCGATCCACGAGTTTTCCGCCCTTCTGAAAGCTCGCCTCGAGGTCGCCCTTCATGAGACCCAGCCAATTGCGGTAGACCCCCGCCTTGTCCTCGGTGTCCACCGCAGCGACCGAATCTTCGCAATCCTGGATCGCGGTGACGGCGGCCTCCAGAACCACGTCCTTGACACCGGCAGGACTGCTCTTGCCCACCAGGTGCCCTGGATCGATTTGTATCTCGATGTGCAAGCCGTTGTGTACCAGCAGCACGGACTCGAGGCGTCCATCGACCAAGCGATAGCCGGTAAAGGCGGCGGCATCCGCGAGACCCGTCTCACGGCCATCGATCAGGGTAACAGCCAGCGCGCCCGTCTCCACACGGTAGCCGTCAACGTCCGCGTAACTCCCGTCGGCCAAAGGGACCGCCTTGTCGAGGAAGTCGTTGGCGTACTCGATCACCTTGGCCCCGCGCACGGGGTTGTAAGACGCGCCGCGCTCCGCGCCCCCGTCCTCGGGCAGCACATCGGTTCCATAAAGGGCGTCGTACAGGCTGCCCCAGCGGGCATTGGCAGCGTTCAGTGCGTAGCGCGGAATGCTCACGGGAACCACGAGCTGAGGACCGGAGATCCGAGAAATTTCCAAATCCACGTTCTCGGTTCCGATCGCAAAGTCCTCCCCCTCGGGAAGCAGATAACCAATCTCCTCCAAAAAGGCTCGGTAGGCTGCGGGATCCGCCGCCGGCCCCGGATTTTGCCTGTGCCATTCGTCGATGCTGGCCTGCAGCGCGTCGCGTTTCGCCAACAGCTCTCGGTTGCGAGGCGTGAGGTCGCGAACGATCTCCCCGAACGAGACCCAGAATCCATCGGGATCGACACCGGTGCCGGGGGCGATTTCATCCTTCACCAGATCATAGAGGGGTTTGGCGACGCGCAGGCCGCCCAAGTCGATGCGTTCGATCATGTTGCCGTCCGTTCGGTTCGAGTTGATGGATTGAAAAACGAAGAGATGCTATCGCTATTTTAGCCCAGACGTACCAGCCCGCTTGGACGCGGCTTTGCGCAGAGAGCGCCGTGCAGCGTCCAGAGCCCCACGCACCCAGGGATCGAGACCCTCCGGATTTTCAAACAGCTCGGAGGGCAAGGGATAATAGCTCATGCTGCCCCTACGCCCCGACGTGGTGTCATAGGTGAATGGTTCAAGTCCCCGCTGCTCGTATTCCTTGCGGTTGCGATCATCCACCTTCAAATAGAGAACATCGTCCGCCAGGATGGCGAAGAAGAGCTCTCCCGAGTAAACGCCGGCTCCACCGAACATGCGCCTAACGCGCAAGGGCTCGAAGCCGGCAAGCAGTTCGCGGACTAAATCGATGTAGTCGTCGCTCACAGGCATCCGGGCAGCCGCCTATGGTGTGCCCCCCCGCGAGGCCGGGACCGCCCGCTTGAAGGACCAGTCCTTGATTGCCTTGATCTGCTCCGTCATGGTCTGGGAAAGGGGAACCTGCCGGATGCAATTGCGCTCGATGTCCTTGTCCGAAAAGGCACGATCTTGCTGATAGGCGTCTATGCGGGCCGATTTCACCGCCTGCTCGATTTCGGCGCCACTCCATTCCTTCGTGGCCGCAGCCAGATAACTGGTATTGAAATCCGAGGGGTCACCGCCGTTGAGCTTGATGTGAATACGGAAGATCTCCGTGCGCTCCTCCTTGTTGGGGAGATCCAGAAAGAACAGCTGGTCGAATCGACCCTTGCGCATCAGCTCCGCCGGCAGCTCCTTGATGCGGTTGGCGGTTGCGGCGACGAAGATCTTTGGTGACTTCTCCTGCAGCCAGGTCAGAAAGCTCGAGAAGATATTGACATTGCCGCCACCTCCGGCCGCACGCTCGTCGTAACCGAAGGCATTTTCTATCTCATCGACCCAGAGGACGATGGGGGCGACCTCGTCGGCGATTTGGGTCGCCCGCTCGAAGGCGAATTCCGGAGACCCGAAGCTTCCCGAGAGAACCAGGCTCATGTCCAAGCGCACGAGTGGCAATTCCCAGGCTGCGGCGATCGCCTTGGCGGCCATGCTCTTGCCGCAGCCGCTGACCCCCATCATAAGAATGCCGGAGGGAAGGGGGACGCCGGCCTCGTAGGCCTTCTCCGAGAACAGGTCCTTGCGCTTCAGCACCCATTCCTTCAGGTTGTCCAGCCCGCCTACGGCGTCGAGCGCATGCTGGGCCGGGAAGAAGCGCAGACAGCTTTCCTTCCGCAGGATCTGGGCCTTTTCCTCGGCGATCTCGATCAGGGTCTCTGCCGGATCCATGGACTTGTTTTGAAACAGACGGGTCTGAAGGTGATCGACTTCGTTCAAAGACAGGCCCTTCATAGCCCCTGCGATTCGATACAGCTGATCGCGAGCAACCCCTGAGAGGCTCTCCCTCGGCTTGAGATATTCGAGGATCTCTTCTTCGGACGGAAGCTCCATTTCGACCAGAAAGATCTCTTTCTTCAGCGACTCGGGAAGAATCAGCTCCGGGTGGGTAAGGAAGACATGCGTGCCCTTGTTCTTGAGCCGGTAGTAGACCTCTCGTGCGGCCCGCACCAGGGCGGGGTTCCCTTCGAACCAGGCCGGCAGGTCCTTCATCAGGTAAATCGCACGCCGATCCGAATCGGCGATGTGGCTCAACGCCGCCGTCGGATCGGTTATGGCCTCGACAACCTCCCCGTCCTTGACAAATCCCCTGGCCTGAGACCAGGTCAACAGGTGCCCCTCTTCTTTGTAATAGGTCGAGGCCACCTTAGCGAGCAGACGCTCGATACGCTCCTCCTCCCAGCCCAAGATATAGATCAAAGGGTACCTGGAAATAAGCCCACGGGAGATCTTCTGTGCCGTCTTACGGCTGTGCGAGGCCATCGTTTGCTCCTTTGTTTCCAACTGATGCAAAGGCCCTGCCCTCTCGGTGCGGGCCAGATTCTGAATGAGTGCCCGGCGCGAGGTCTCATAGGCTTTCCCGGGCGAATTAAGTTTACTGTATCAGCGTTTGACCCTTAGCTTGTCTTTGAGCAACTCGTTGACCTGCTGGGGATTAGCCTTTCCTTTGGTGGCCTTCATCACCTGGCCGACGAAAAAGCCGAACACCTTGTCTTTGCCGCTGCGGTATTGCCCCACCTGGGTCGGATTCTTCGCCAGGATGTCGTCGACGATCCCCTCGATTTCGCTAACGTCCGTTAGCTGCTTGAGCCCTTTGTCATTGATGATCGCATCGGCTTCGCCTTCGCCGTTCCACATCGCCTCGAAGACCTGCTTCGCGATCTTCCCGGAGATGGTTCCGTCCTCGATGCGGCGCAGCAACCCGCCTAATCGTTCCGCCGACACTGGGCTTGCCGCGATGTCCAACCCGGACCGGTTGAGCGCTGCGGCCAATTCTCCGTTGACCCAATTGGCGGCGAGCTTCGGGCTACACCACTCCTCAAGCTCTCGGAAGAACTCCGTAATGGAACGACTCGCGGTGAGTAGGTTGGCGTCGTACTCCGATAACCCGGCGGCTGAGACCAAGTCCTTTCGGATAGCATCCGGCAGTTCCGGGAGACCTGCCGTAGCCTTGTCGATAAATTCCTGGTCGATAACCAGCGGGAGCAGGTCCGGGTCCGGGAAGTAGCGGTAGTCGTTGGCCTCTTCCTTGGTGCGCATGGGGCGGGTCTCGTCCTTGTCCGCGTCGTAGAGCCGGGTCTCCTGGACCACCTCGCCGCCACCTTCGATGACGTCGATTTGGCGCTCGATCTCGAAGCGGATGGCGCGTTCCAGGAAGCGGAAGGAGTTGATGTTCTTGATCTCGGTGCGGGTGCCGAATTCTTCGTCGCCCCGGGGCCGCACAGAGACGTTGGCATCCACCCGAAAGGAGCCCTCCTGCATATTGCCGTCACTGATGCCGATCCAGCGTACGATCTGGTGGACCTTCTTCGCGTAGGCCACGGCCTCTTCCGGTGAGCGCATATCCGGCTCCGAGACGATCTCCAGCAGCGGCGTGCCGGCCCGGTTCAGGTCGATGCCGGTGAGCCCGTGGAAGTCCTCATGCAGTGATTTACCGGCATCCTCCTCCAGGTGCGCGCGGGTGACGCCGATCTCCTTGACCTCCCCATGGTCGAGCAGAATCTCGACGCGTCCCTTGCCGACCACAGGAAGCTCGTACTGACTGATCTGATAGCCCTTGGGCAGGTCAGGGTAGAAGTAGTTCTTGCGGGCAAAGATGGAGCGCTCCGCGATCTCCGCACCGATGGCCCTGCCGAAGCGCACCGCCAGGGTGACAGCCTCTTTGTTGAGAACCGGCAGGACACCGGGAAGCCCCAGGTCTACGGCGCAGGCCTGGGTGTTCGGCTCCGCGCCGAAGGCCGTCGGCGCACCGGAGAAGATCTTGGACCTGGTGGCGAGCTGGGTATGGATCTCCAGCCCGATGACGGTTTCCCATTGCATGGTTGCGGACCTGTGCCAAGGCGATATCTGCGAACAAAGTTTCCCGCTTGGTCGGCGCCCTCGCTCCGACGCGCTTCCGGAGGGAGAGGGCGGTGCGGAGCGCTCTGCACGCGACTTTCACGTCGAGTGCAAAGTGTATCATCGCTGATCGCCGCTACCACGAATCGGCGCCTTCCAGTTTACACATCGAGCCCCGCCCCGTTCTTGCGCAACCATTCCTTCCGATCGTGGAAGTCTGGATGAAATTCGACAGCATGTCGTCGATCGAACGGTCCTATCTCGCGGGAAATGCGCGCACGGCACTTCCAGGTGGCGATCTCTCCCGGCTCTGCGCCTGTCCGCGGTCGAATTGACTTATGCAAATCCAGTCGGAACGGCCAGATGCCAATCCGTTTCCTGCTGCAGCTTGTGGGCGGCGTTCAGCAGCCGGCCCTCCTGGAAATAGTTCCCGATGATCTGCAGACCCGCCGGCTTACCGTTTACTGTCACCATTGGTATGGACATCCCGGGCAGGCCCGCCAGGTTGGCGGCGATGGTATAGATGTCGTTCAGGTACATGGCAACCGGGTCATCCTTCTTGTCGCCCAAGGGAAAGGCGGTCGTGGGGCTCGTAGGGCCCATGATCAGGTCCACCTGCTCAAAGGCGCGCTTGAAGTCGTCGCTGATCAGGTGTCGGATCTTTTGTGCCTTCAAATAATAGGCGTCGTAGTAACCGGCAGAGAGGACGTAGGTCCCGATCATGATGCGCCGTTTGACCTCGGCACCGAATCCCTCGGCACGGCTGCGCTTGTACATGTCCTCCAGGTCTTTCGGGTCTTCGCAGCGGTGGCCATAGCGCACACCGTCGAAGCGGGCGAGGTTCGAGGAGCACTCGGCCGGGGCGACTACATAATAAGTCGGAACGGACAGGGGGCTGTTTGGCAGGCTGACGTCAGTGACGGTAGCACCCAGCTGCTCGTACACGGTTACGGCGGTTTGGACGGCACTCGCAATATCCGGATCCAGTCCCTCGCCGAAGTACTCCTTGGGCAGGCCGATGCGCAGGCCGGTCAGGTCCGAGCCCAGTTCGCTAGTGTAGTAAGGCACGGGCTGGTCAGCGCTGGTGGAATCGCGCGGGTCGAAGCCCGCCATGACCTGGAGCAGGATGGCGGCGTCCTCCGCGCTGCGGGTCATGGGGCCCGCTTGGTCCAGGCTGGAGGCAAATGCAATCATGCCCCAACGCGAGATCCGGCCGTAGGTTGGCTTGAGTCCCGTGATACCGCACAGGGCCGCCGGCTGGCGGATGGAGCCACCGGTATCGGTGCCGGTGGCCGCCGCGCACAGGCGCGCCGCCACCGCCGCCGCCGAGCCGCCGGAGGAGCCGCCCGGGACAGCCCCCTCGTCCCAGGGGTTCTTGACCGGCCCGTAGAAGCTTGTTTCGCTGGAGGAGCCCATGGCGAACTCGTCCATGTTGGTCTTGCCGAGCACCACGGCGCCGGCGCGCTCGAGCCGTTCCACCACCGCGGCACTGTAGGGCGCGACAAAATTATTCAGCATGCGCGATCCGCAGCTGGTCTTGACGCCCTTGGAACAGAAAATGTCCTTGTGAGCGATGGGGATACCAGTGAGCGGACCACCTTCACCCCGGCTCAATCTGGCGTCCGCGCGCTCGGCGGCCGCAAGGGCGCCGTCGGCATCGACGCTGATGAAGCTGTTCAGGCGTGAATCGAGACGCTCGATCCGTGCCAGATAATGACCGGTGAGATCGGTGCTCGTGAAATCGCCGCGGTGCAGGTGCACCGCCAATTCGGCGATGGTTTTGTCGTGCATTGGGGGAAGGTCCTTACTCGATGACCTGTGGGACCAGGTAGAGGCCCTCTTCGGTCGCAGGTGCGTGTTTCTGGAACAGCTCGCGCTGGTCAGGCTCGGAGGGCGTGTCCTCCCGCAGCCGTTGCACCATATTCAGCGGGTGGGCCATCGGCGAAACCCGGTCCGTGCTCACGGCGTTCATCTGCTCCACGAGATCCAGGATCTTGGACAGATCAACGGCGTAACCTTCCGCCTCCTCGTCCGAGATGGCGAGGCGGGCTAGATGGGCGATCTTCTCGACGTCTGTACGATCAAGTGGCATTGATGCATTTCCGAGGTGGTAGGCGCCGGTGGCGCAGCACGAGCTCGCCGGTTTCAGGGGTGGGCGAGACCGAAAAATCGATCGAGCTCCCGCGACCACGCGTGACCGGCGCAAGAGACGGACGGACTCCTCGCCAGATGGGGAAAATAGCATATTGCGTGCGCCGAGCGCATGCGCGGTACTCCGGCACCACGTCGGAAAACCCTTCTTGCCCAACAGGTGCTGCATTGCTAGATTACCTCGCCTATGGAGATGCTGATTATTGGCCATCCTGGCCAAAATCAGCCCGGCATTCGAAAACGCGATTTCCGAATACCTTCATTTTCAGTCGGTTAAAGAGACTGAAACTGGCGGGGCGTCCTACCCCGAAGGAAACGCCGAATTGATCGGTGTTTCCTTGAAACGCAATCCTGATGGCTTGCGGTCGTTTCTCCGGGGTTTTTAACTATCTTTAATGACCCGATCACGCTGTCAGCGGCATTGCGCTGATTTCGAGTTAACCGTTGAAATAGAAAAACAAACTGGGGTTGCGACCCCGCATTGCATATTCGAAGACCCTGCCGGTGTCGGTCTTCGGATCTTTGGGAAGTCCAACGCGATTCCTCTTCTCTCTCCCAGGGTAACTGCTAGATGTTTTTCCGACGCATTCGAGGGATGTTTTCCAACGATCTGTCCATCGATCTTGGAACCGCCAATACGCTCATTTACGCCCGCGGGCAGGGTATCGTGCTCAACGAGCCGTCGGTCGTGGCAATCCGGCAGGACAGGTCTGGCGGGGCCAAGAACGTCGCTGCCGTCGGCGAGGAAGCCAAACGGATGCTCGGTCGCACCCCCCAGAACATCACCGCAATTCGGCCCTTGAAGGACGGTGTTATCGCCGACTT
>JAJDOL010000327.1 GCA_022340195.1 Chromatiaceae bacterium | reverse complement strand
AACCTCGGCGATCATTATGTGGTGCAGTTTTTCCAGATTTTTCTGGGTCAAGTCTTTGAGTGACTGAAGTTTCGTACTTCTGTATTAGCAGCGACGGATACACGGATTTGTTGGGAGATGCCCAATAATCAATGAGTGTGGAATAGTAGTATCTAATGAAATCTTGCGGGTGCGTTAGAATATAAGAAATCACGAATAAGCGCGCTATATCAGCATTCTCTGAATAATCTTTTTACTCGGCTTTATTCGTTGCATTCGCGAGTAAGTTTATTTCGAAACAAACTGTTTTGGCGTGAATAAGGGCCCAATCCATCGTATAATTAAAGGTAGCTAACAAAATGATTATTCGACAAAAAGAGCCCCTATTCGATGTCGATCTGACCCGCCCTCGCAGGCGAATTCCGACTCCTTTTTCCACCCACCGAACATGGCCAAGAACGCGTTCATTGGTTCTTGCTGACGCTCAAAGCGATCCTGGTGCCGATCACCGTCTCGCGGACCTCGAATTTGCTGCGGGCCATCGAAACGCTGTTCGCGGTGCGCATCGAGCCATGGCGCTACTACACCTTCATGGCCTCGCGGAAGCTGCCGTGGGATCGCCTCTGGGCGGTGCTGTGGCGGGCGATCCGAAGTCCCTTGGTCGCCGGGCGGTTGCTGCTGGCGCTCGACGATTCGATCAACCCGAAGACGGGCAAGAAGATCTTCGCCTGTCAGCGCACGTTCGATCATGCCGCCAAGAGCAACCAGACGCGCTGGCCGTGGGCGCAGACCATCGTTAGGGTGGGGCTGCTCAAACCGATCCACGGGCGCCGGTGCTGTATTCCGTTGGCCTTCGGGTTCTACCTGCGTCGCCAGACGCTGAGCGCCGGCTGCATCCGCCTGCGCCGCAAGGCGCTGGTGTTCACCGACAAGTTTGCGCAGGCAGCGCCCATACCCAAACCCGCAATCCCGACGCGGTATTCAATCATCTGCATTTCTGTATGGCGGCGACGACCATTACCTGGATCTACGCCGAGCGTCTGAAACAAGCTCCAATCAGGCGATACGCTTCGCACAACACCACCGAATATACCTTCGCGGATGTGCGAAGGACTCTCGCAAAGCAACTCGCAAACGAGGGTTTTGGTATCGATTGCCAGGACCCCGGAAAACCTGTTCGAAATCCTCTCATCTCAGCGGTTATGCGGCTTGTGGCATGATGGAACTAAGAAACTTCAGCTTCTTATGTATATATTGGTTATTCTCCTTTCATATCTTTTACGTCTACATGAACGACCGCCCCCGCTTTTTCAAACATCCCACCGATGTCAATGTCGTAGGATGTGGCGCCCTTATCATCAAACATGAAGTCAACTTCGTATACATTATATCCGCCCCCACTAGGAATTCGCTGCTCACTCACAATTGATATTCGCCATCGTCCAGGTCGCCGGGAACAGGCGTTATGCCGAGGGAATCCAGCTCTTTCGCCGTGGCTTCGGAGCGGGCGAGGGCCGACACCGGCCGGCCCTGGTTCAGGGACCGCCGGGCAATCAGACGGCCCACCTGCCCGCAACCCACGATAAATATTCGGCCCATGATAGAAGTCACCCATGTTTCACCGGGAACGACAGCATGGGTTCGTTGATGGAAAAACGCTCGTCCTGATCACGCCGGTCCCGGGGGCTTGACCCAACCCCCGGGACCGGCACGAGGTTCCGCCTCAAGCATCCCTTAAAAGCACAGGGTTGCCGCTCCCTGCTTGATCAGCTCGTGCATCGCCGGAGAGCCGGTGACGCTGGCGTCCGGGAGCAAATCCTCGTCCCTGTAGCCGCGAACCCTGGCACAGGGCGGACAGACCAGGATCTTGCCTCCGCTCGCCAGGAAGTTGTCGATCATCTCGCTGAGCGGCGGGTCCAGCGGATTGAGCTGGGCCACCTCTGCCGCCCCCTTGCGGACCCAGTCGACCCCCGACGCGGCCAGGAATACCGTGACCTCCAGGCCCGTATTGATGCCGCTGTTGGCGACGCTCCAAGCCACGGACGCGCGCTCGTCGTTGAACCCACAGGTGATCAGAACAACCAGTTTCTTGCTTTCAGTCATTGCCTTATCCTCATTTGATTTGCGCCGTGAAGGCGGTTGAACAACAGTTGTGCAAAGGAGAGCCCGTGCCGTTCAAAGAGCCGATCGCTCTCCATCACTTCTTCGATCTACCCGCTTTGCGTGCCGGGTAGCGCTCTACTACGCCGGGGTTTGCTTTTCCCCGGAGTGGTAAACATCGATGCCTCATGCGGCATCCGAAAAAACCGATTCCAGTGGCGGGTTCTGGTGCGCAGACCAGGTCGAAAGCTGATCGAACAATTGGTTCTGCGCATGGCTGCCGCCGATGAGCGGGATATCCGGCAATATCCCTTGCAACAGGTCACTTGCCTGGCGGTAAGCGCGCGCCGCGAGGGCACAGCAGGCCAGCGCGACTCGCTCGACGATCCGATCCTGTCTCGCGCTCGGAACCTCGCGGCCGGCTCGCAGCCAGCCGACAATGCTCGCGGTGTCGCCGGCGCCGGCGAGGGCGAGGAGGTGGTGAATCTGCACGAACGGCTTATCGGCTCGTTGCATGCCCGCCAACGCGGCTTGGCGTAAGGGCTGCCACGGCAGCACGACGGGCTTCGGCGCTGTGATGGCGATGCGCCACAGGAGCGCCGGTGCGTCGGTCAGGGCATCCGTAGAGGTAGCAGCGGCCGGCAGCACTTCTTTCCTGAATCGCGCATAGGCTTGATGCCATTCGCCCAGCGCGAGCTCGAAGATGGCCATGTGAAAATGCAGGTGCACCCAATCGCTGCCGTAGCCGCTTCGATCCGCAAGCCATTGTCCGAGCAGGCGGTGGCCGAGCCGTAGCTGACCGCTGTCCAGCATCTGGTGAGCGAGTGCATGTGCCTCACCGGTTGCTCCATGGCCGAAGATTTCGTAGCCGCTGATATCGTGGATGCGCGATGCGGGAATCTGCGTTGGGCTTCCACTACCCGGGGTTTGTTGGAGCAGAGTGAACATGGCTGGCCTCCGAAGTCGCATCTCGTTGTCGATGGCTTCATGATCGGCCCCGCCCGTCTATTCACCCCTCCCTGTCCAATCTAATTTGCGTCTATTTATCGTCTATACTCCGCCTCCGTGGATCGATTACCCCGATTTCGAGCTCTGGGCCCATTCGAGGCGCGTAATTCCGACGGTGAGGCGATCGATTTCGGCCACCGCAAGGTTCGTGCGCTACTCGTTTACCTGGCGGTCGAGCGCGGACGCCCGCAATCGCGCGAGCATCTGGCGACGCTGTTGTGGGCGCGTACCGGAGAGGATCGCGCTCGCCACAACCTGCGCCAGGCCCTATCCAAGCTTCGTGTCCTCTTTCCCGATCTGATCGATACGCCGGGCGACGGGGTTGCTCTCAACGCCCGTGCGTGCCTGATCGACCTGGTGACGTTCGAGGATCTCGCGCGGGCGGAGGAACCGGACGACCTGCAACGCGCGCTGGACCTGTATCGGGGTGAGCTGCTGGAGGGATACAACTCGACCGAGTCCGATTTCCAGGACTGGCTGGAGATCGCCCGAACCCGGCTGCGCAAGCTGGCCTGCAATGTTGCAGGCCGTCTGACCGCCGTGCTCCGCGAGCGAGGCCGGCTCGTAGATGCCATCGAGGTGCTCAACCGGGTGCTGCGGTTCGACCAGGCAAACGAATCCGCACACCGCGACTTGATGGAGCTGCTCGCACGCACGGGACAGCGTTCGGACGCCCTGCGGCAGTACCGGGAATGCGCCGCCGCGCTCGCGCGCGAGCTCGGCGCCGAGCCCGGTCCCGAGACCAAGCAGCTTGCCGCCGAGATAAGGCAGGGAGGGTCCATACCTCCTGGGGTTGCCGCAGCAGCAACGACAGAGCCGGCCGCCGCGCCCGGAGGAGAGCAGCTGCGAGAAACCGTGACCATTCTGCTCGCGGATGCGGCCAGGAAGGACCACGCGGGGGAAGACCTCGAAGGCAGACGCCGCATCCTGGACCCTTACCTCGAAGTGCTTTCCGGCAGCGTTGGCGAGCACCGCGGGCGCGTTGTGCAACAAGAAGGAGTGGCCTTGGTGGCGCAGTTTGCCGAGCCGGTCGACGCACTGACCTGCGCGCGATCGGTGCAGCGCAAGCTGAGCGAGGCGAATAACGACCTGAACGAAGCAGCCCGGGTCCATTTCCGCATCGGTATCCACAGTGGCTCGGTTACCCGGGATGGGGGTGGGATCTCCGGCGTTGGCATC
>JAJDOL010000212.1 GCA_022340195.1 Chromatiaceae bacterium | reverse complement strand
CCTGCATTTGGTACGTTGAGCGTATCGAGATGCAACCCGAATCGGCGTTCTGACGTCGATCAAGCCCCGGAGCGGACGTCTCTTCCGCCGATTCTATTAGGCTCACGGTCGTCTTTGGGCTGTGGATTGGATGCCCTGCCGCCGTCGGCGTTTGCGGTGGAGCCCTGCTTATATGGATGGGTCGCACGCTCGTCTGTATACTTATCCTTGCGCCCGCATGCTCGTCCCCGGCCAAGTCGTCCAGAAACTGCACGAACCGGCGTAGTCGATCGTGCGGGTGAGCTCCCAGCCTACTAGAGACACGCGCGCTTGGTCCCTGCGATCTGGACGCGAGTCCCAATCCGAGTCGAGATCCTTAAGATTAGATGCAAAGGATGGTTCTGTTTCGCCGGTTCCTCATCGTGCTCACCGCCATGTTGCTCGTCTGGCGCATTGGAGCGACTGGTATGTCCGCTTACTACGTAGAGCTGCTGAACGGAGGCGATAAAGCTGCCGCGAGCAAGGCGTTGGCCTGGGACGGTAGCCAGCCGGTTGCGATGCTTCACGAAGCCGTCAGCTTGCGCGAGCAAGACCCCGACGCGGCAGCGGAGCTGCTTGTTCGCGCCAATGGTGCAAACCCGACAGACCCGCGGCCGTTTTTGGGTATGGCCGACTTGGCGCTGGCGCAGGGAGATGAGTCTCGATCGGAAGCGCTGGTAGCCACGGCCCTTGATCTCGTTCCCGCGGATCCTCGTGTTCAGAGGCGAGTCGCAGGCTATTGGATCTCGCGCGGCGATCTCGAACGGGCAATGCGGCATTGGTCGCTTGCTTTGGAAGCCCAACCCGGGTTAGGACGCCGGCTTTTCCCCGTTTTACTCGATCTCGCCGAAAACCCCGACACTAGGTCGGCCTTCATGTCGCTTGCGCAATCCCCTCCATCTTGGTGGGTTGCGTTCTTCGAGCAGGTCGCGAAAAAGGCGCAGGACGTGGGTACCGTCCAAGCCCTCTACGGCTTCCGGCGGGCATCAACGCAAACGCCTATTATGCAAATAGAGCGCAAGGCCTATGTCGCTCGCATGGAAAAGGAGGGGATTATCGTCGAGGCTTACGTTCATTGGATTAACGGTTTGACCGATGATCAAAGGCGTAGACTTGCGTTGGTTTTCGATGGTGGTTTCGAGCTCGAGCCCGGGAACTGGGGATTCGAGTGGCAGATGCACAGCGAGCAAAGCGCGCTTGTCGACAGGGCGAAAACTCATGGGATCGACGGTAGCGCTGCGCTTCACCTGTTGTTCCGAAATCACGAGAAGCGTTTTGACAACGTATCCCAAACGCTTTTCCTCGGTGTTGGAGCCCATCGCCTGACCGGTAGGGTCCGAACCGACAATTTGGAATCGGAAGGGGGGCTCAAATGGGTCGCTCGGTGCCTGGGACCCGAGGTCAAGGATCTCGGGGAAAGCGATCGGTTCCTGGGCTCTAACGAATGGCGTGAGTTCGCCTTCGAATTCGACGTACCTGCCTCCTGCTCGCTTCAAGAAATCCGCCTTGTTTCCGCCGGGGAGCGTGCGTACGAGTACAAGATCAACGGCGATGCCTGGTTCGATCGGTTAGCTGTCCGCAAGATCGCTAAGCTGACGCGCGCACCAAATACGGAGCTTCAAATCCCCGCGGACGAAACCGGCACCGGGGCTGATTCCAATCCTTCCTCGGAAATGGAAACCACACCTTAGGCGTGGAACAGTCGTTTTTCCAAGCCGTATCGTCGACCGCAATCCCCCGTGACTCCACTCCGCGTATAGCGCCTATCCCTGTCTGTTCTGCGAATCCAAGCCGGAGGTAACTGACTTGTCCCTCTCAAAACCACCCATTGCAATTGTGGGCGTCGCCTGCCGATTTCCTGGTGGAATCGACAGCATGGACAAGTACTGGGATGTCCTGCGCGCCGGTGAGGATGTGGTCACAGAGATTGGAGACGAGCGCTGGAGCAAGGACTTTTTTTTTCATCCAAAAATGCAGACGCCCGGCAAGGCCTACACCTGGGCGGCGGGCGTCCTGTCCGACGTCGACCTGTTCGACGCCGCGTTTTTCGGAATTTCCCCCAGGGAGGCGTGCCAAATGGATCCCCAGCACCGCCTGCTGTTGGAGATGGCATGGGAAGCGCTGGAGGATGGCGGCCAAGTGCCGGAAAGGCTGGCCGGGACGAAGTGTGGTGTCTACGTAGGTATCTCGGCGAAGGATTACTCGGACCAGCGTATGGACGATCCGGGCTCCGGAGACGCGTATTACATGACGGGCAACGCATTGAGCATCGCGGCCAACCGCATCTCCTACGCTTTCGATCTGCGGGGACCGAGCATGGCCATCGATACGGCCTGCTCCTCGTCGCTGGTCGCGCTCAACGAGGCGTGTAACGCCCTTTGGAGCGGAGACGTCTCCACGGCGCTGAGCGGTGGCATCAACCTTTTGCTCAGTCCTTTTTCTTTCACCGGGTTCTGCCAGGCGACCATGCTTTCTCCGCGCGGGCGTTGCCGGGTTTTCGACGCATCAGGTGACGGTTATGTCCGATCGGAGGGTGGCGCCCTGGTATTTCTCAAGCCGTTGGAACGGGCAGAAAGGGATGGCGATCCCATCCATGCGGTGATTCTTGCCTCCGGCGCTAACTGTGACGGGCACAGCTCAACCCTTGCTATTCCTAGCGTGGATGGTCAGGAGGAGTTATTGCGGGACGTCTATCACAGAGCGGGAATCGAATTCGGGAAACTGACATATGTCGAGGCACACGGCACCGGGACTGCGGTTGGCGACCCGGCGGAATGCAGTGCCGTAGGGAACGTCATCGGGCGCGGACGTCGTCCCGGGAACCCCATCCCGATCGGCTCGGCGAAATCCAACCTGGGGCACATGGAGTCGGCTTCGGGCATGGCCGGTCTCCTGAAAGTGGTGCTGGCGATGAAGCATCGTGCCATCCCGCCGTCGCTGCACCTGGAAACGCCGAATCCGGCCATCGACTTCCAGATGTTGAATCTGCGCCCGGTCACCGAGCTTACGCCCTTGCCGGAATCGGAGTACGACCTGTACATGGGAGTCAATTCCTTCGGCTTCGGTGGCGCCAATGCTCATGTTCTGCTGGGCAATCACGTCGTAGAAAAACCGCCGCAGGACGCAGCGTTCGAGGTGCCTACCCCGTGTTATCTTTTTCTTTCGGCACGAAGCGAGGGGGCGCTCGACGACCTGGCCCGAGCCTACGAGGAGCGAATCAAGGCGCTGGGCGACGACTGTTACGGTCTGCTCTACGCCAGTGCCCTGAAGCGACAACAGCATGCCCATCGCCTTGTGGTGACCGGGCGCAGTCTACCCGAGCTGAAGCAAAGGCTCCGAACACAATTGGACAGCGGCTCTGCGCCTGGAGTCGTTCGCGACCGGATATTGGAAAAAAACGACGCACGAGCGGTACTGGTGTTTTCCGGCAACGGCTCGCAGTGGCAGGGCATGGGCCGGCAACTGCTGGTGAAGGAATTGGTCTTTCGCCGGATGGTGGTGGCGATAGACCGGTTGTTCGAGGAGCAAGGCGGCGGGTTTTCCATCCAGCAGGAGTTGTCCGCCCCGGTGGAGCAAAGCCGTCTGCACCTCGCTGAAGTAGCCCAACCAACACTTTTCGCGATACAGGTGGGCCTGGTAGAGCTGTTACGCGAGCGTGGCGTTCAGGCGGAAGCTGCCGTCGGACACAGTGTCGGAGAGGTGGCAGCAGCCTGGGCAGCCGGTGTGCTGAGTCTTGACCAAGCAGTAACTGTT
>JAJDOL010000228.1 GCA_022340195.1 Chromatiaceae bacterium | reverse complement strand
CAACGGATCCGGACTCGCTGTGGGCCGGACATTGGTGGCCGTCCTGGAGAACTACCAGGAGGCCGACGGCAGTGTTCGTGTGCCCGAAGCTCTGCGGAGCTACATGGGCGGGATGGAGACGCTGGGCTGACGCTCCGGAATGCCGCTAACCGGCGTGTGGGCTGGGGTTCGTGCCTCACCCCGGCGGCATCCTACCGCACCATCGCAACCAACAGGAAAACAAGCCCAACGACCAGCGCCAATGGTAGCACTACAGCCTGCCAATCCCCCTTCTGCGCCTTGGGGCCGTGCTCCTGCCACTGCTGGTAGGCCCTCCAGGCGTAAAATACCATCATACCCATGACCGCCGCGGCGGCAATCTTGAGAAATAGCTCCATCGAGTCAACTCCGGTTCAGAAACGAAAAACCCCGGCGCTGGGCCGGGGTCGGTCGCAGGCTTGGGATCAGCTGGTCAGTCGTCGCCCATGATTCCGAGAATCTGGAGCAAGCTGATGAAGATGTTGAACATGCTCAGGTAGAGTCCGTAGGTGGCCATGATGTAGTTCGTCTCGCCACCGTTGATGATGCGGCTCGTGTCGAACAGAATGAATCCGCTCATGAGCAGAATAATAGCGCCCGAGACGGCCAAAGACAGGGCCGGCATGGCCAAGAAGATGTTCGCGATGGCGGCAAGGAATACGACCATGAAGCCGGCGAACAGAAAACCGCCCATGAAGCTGAAGTCGCGCTTGCTGGTCAGGGCGTAGCCGGAGAGGCCGAGGAAGATCAAACCGGTGCCGCCGAAGGCGGTCCCGATGATGTGGGGCCCGTTGGGCAGGGCGAGATACATGGTCAGGATGGCGCCCAGTCCGAATCCGAGCAGCCCGGTGATCAGAAAGATCATGCCGATGCCACTGCTGGAATTAGCGGTGCGCGGAAGCACGAATATTCCCAACACCATGGCGACGATGACCGAGACCAAATACATCCAGCTCGGTACCGCCAACATCATGGAGAGACCGGCCATCAAGGCGCTGAAGACCAGAGTGGCCGAAAGCAGCATGTAGGTGTTCTTCAACACCTTGTTGGTAGCGAGCGCACGCTCGGCGCCACGTACGATGGTGTAATCAGTATTTGCCATAGGTATTCTCACTCCTCGTTGATGCAACCTGTGTGTTAATGTCGAGGGTATGACCCCTAGTCGAATCCGGAGTTCCAGAGCATACCGAAGCGATGCGAAACTTCAAGCAGCTTCACGTTGGTTCGGAGCTGCACTTCCGGTATTCTCTTCCACGGAAAACTGGGGGCGCCCGGCCCCGATGCAAGATTACAATTTGGAGAGGTGGCTGAGCGGCCGAAAGCGGCGGTCTTGAAAACCGTTGACCCGTAAGGGTCCGGGGGTTCGAATCCCTCCCTCTCCGCCATTTTGATTCCGCTCTCAGAAAATTCCCCTAACACACTGAACGGTAAAGCGGTTTCAGCGGTTCGAATCCACTCATTTCGTACCTAAGCCAGACGGTCGGAGTAGCGAGCTCAAGCACCGCCTGCTTGTCTTCCAGCGCCTCGGAATCCCGGAATTTCGAACGCCACAAGCTCCGGGAATTGACCTGCAGAGGTTGGGGTGTCTCCGTGGACTACGGGCTCAAAAAGCTCCCCCAGCGTGTTCGTGGTTGCATGGGCTACTTCGGCATTTCGGACGTCTACCGCCCGAACCCCGAATTGGACAGCTGGATACGTCAACGCGTGCGGATGTGTTTCCGGAAAAAGTGAGGCAAGCCGCGCACCAAGATAAGGAATCTCTTGGCGTTGGGGTCGAACAAATGGCAGGCGATCAGAACGAGGATCACCAGCAAAGCCTACCGGCACCGGTCGCGGACGCCGGCAGCGCAGATTGGAATGCCGAATGACTGGCTGAAAAGCCGCTCTCCGGCCGGCTCAGATTTGCGCTAAACACCTTGCGCGAAGCGGGAAATTGGAGGCGCTCTTGTTTAACACCTGACTTCCGTAGAGCGGTATCGTAACGGTCGCTACTGAACTGATTCGTCAATCCGATCGACTGGCTCGAAGGGTTCTGATGTACTCCGCATGACCGCACGACAAGATACCGATTACTTTACCGGGAGTCCGCGCAGGGTGAACGACGATATCTCGGCTCTGCTGCTCAACTGGCTCGGGAATGGACGTCGCGTACTGGTCTGGGGACCCAGCGGGATCGGCAAGACGACCCTGGTTTCCGAGCTTGCTGCCAAGATGGAGGCTTGTGGTAGTCCCTGCATCGGAATATCCGCAGATCCAGGTGCTCCCGGATTCGGTGTCCCCGGGGCGCTTGCGCTGGGGACTTGGCGTGACGGCAACTGGCAGGTCGAGCGCTTGGCCGCGCTTTGCACGCTCGATGCGGTCCGCTATCGGTTGCCTCTGGTGCAAGCCGTGTCGCGCCTTTCCGCCGACGTGCTCGCTGGACCATTTCTGCTCGACACGCCAGGCGTAGTGCGCGGTCCCGCGGCGCAGGAGTTGCTGCAAGCTCTGATCGAAGCGGCCGCTATCGACGTCCTGTTGGCGATCCTTCCGAAGCAGGGCACAGAGCGGGATCTTGCGCTGAAGGTTGTGGAGCCAATGGGCGCTGAGATTCTGATCACTGCCCCGTCGCCGCTTGCCCGCAGACTCAGCAAGAAGGAGCGCGCCCGTGCGCGGACCCTTTTATGGGATGCCTGGCTGGAGCGGGCAGCCGAGCATGAGCTCCCGTTGGCGCATCTTCGAATGAGCGGCAGCAGCTACCGCGGGTGCGAAGATTCGACCGGTCGCCAGCTGGCCCTGGTCGACGGCTCGGGTCGTACCCTGGCACTCGGCGAGGTCACCGCTCACGAGGGCAGCGGGATCCGGGCGCGGCTGCGCCAAACGGACAAGGGTGACCTGAAGGATGCGATTGGCCTGGTTCGCGATGCCGCTCGGCGGTCCGACGGAATGCTCGGCACAATGAATACGCGGCAGACGGGTCCGCCGAACCCCGCCGTTCCGCAAGAGTTGATTTCGCCGAGCGGGGACGGAGCTGATCCTGCCTGCTTCGTCCATCTGGGAACGGCAAGCGCGCTCCTGGTAAACGGTCTGTTCGGCGATCCTCTGCTGCATCTGCGCCTCCGTCAGCAGAGGCGCAGCCTGCTATTCGATCTCGGAGACAGCGCTCGCCTGCCGGCGAAGATCGCCCACCAGGTGAGCGATGTCTTCATCAGCCATGCCCACATGGACCATATCAGCGGATTTCTCTGGTTTCTTCGCTCGCGAATCGGCGTGACAGGGCTGTGCCGGCTCTATGGACCTCCGGGGCTGGCGGATCATGTCTGTGCCTTCATTGCCGGGATTCGCTGGGACCGTATCGGGAACAGCGGACCCAGGTTCGAGATCCTGGAGCTGCACCGCGAGTGCCTGCGGTCTTACAGGGTGCAAGTGGGGATGCCGAGAGAAGAGGGCGAAGTGCACCCGGTCACGCATGGTGTCCTCCTCGAAGATCCCGGCTTTCGCGTGCGGGCCATTACCCTGGATCACGGGATACCGGTTTTGGCGTTTGCCTTCGAGGTGCCGCGCAGTTTTCGTATCCGTAAAGATCGATTGGCCGCGTTGGGGCTGTCCGACGGGCCCTGGCTCGGGGCGCTCAAGCGCAGTCTGACGGCGGGTGAGGTTGCAGGACAACTGGTATTGCCGGATGGTCGACGGGTGGGGGTATCGTGTCTGGCGCATGACCTGGTGGAGCGGTCCTCCACGCGCCGGATGGTTTACGCGACGGACCTGATGGACTCGCCCGAAAACCGCCGGCTTCTTATCGAGGTTGCACGCGGCGCGGACGCATTGATTTGTGAAGCAGCCTTTTCCCAAATGGATAGCGTTCACGCGGCCCGCACGGGTCACCTCACGGCCGGCGCCTGCGGTGAGGTCGCGGCGCTGGCGGGCGTTGCGCGCTTGGTGCCCTTTCACTTTTCTCGTCGCTACGAGTCCGATCCGACGGTGCTCTACGGGGAAGTCGAGGCTGCATTCAAGGGGTTTGTCCTCAGGCCACGATTAGCATAATCCGGGTGAGGCCGCTTCTGAAGGTAATGATGTGATGGTGTGCGTGCGTCGCATCTCGGGATATGTGGTCATCAAAGATCGATAGCTCTCTATAGGCGGAACTTATTGGTTTGCCCGCCGAGGCGATTGGATAATGGCCAAGCAAGAGAATTTTATGAGCTGTGAGGTTAATCGCCATGTCCGAGAGCGCTGCCATCGACATCAAGCTGCATGAGGTAAGGGACCAGCTCGAACGGATGCGCGGGCTCTTGGACGGTCTGTCGTCCGCAATCTGGCAGGACATCGACCACGATGATCCATCCCGCCTGGAAGAGGGAGTGCGATTCAAGCAAAGCTACAACGAGCGGCGCAACGCGCTGGAGGGATCCATAGAGCAGATGCTTGCGTTGTTGGGAGAATATCCGCCCTCGGGTCCCGGTACGGGAGAAGCCGAGCCCAGCGCTGAAGCCGGAGAGACGCTGGATGAGACGGTGCCGGTTGAGCCGGCGGCGCCGAGCGCAGAGGCACCGGTAGCGGCCGCGACGCCGGACACCTCGGGTTTGGACCAGAAGGTCCCTTTCGGATTCGTCCTCAGCGGCCAGACCTATACCAGTGCCTCCGCCTGGCCCCTTTTCTACGAGGCGCTGCTTCAGGAGCTGTACGGCCGCGCGCCGGATAAGCTGACGCGTCTCGCGGACGTTCCGGGCGAGCTGGGGCAAGGAGGCAGGCGGTTGTTCGCGCGTGTTCCAGATTCTCTGGATGACCCGCTCCCCATCGCCGATGCCATTTTCGCCGAGGCGGATATTGCCCCGCAGGCCTTGCTTCAGGTCATCAAACGCCTGATCAGCTACATGGGTTACCCGTTGGACTCCTTCAAAATCCTGCTTAAGGAAAAGAACCGGGGTACGGTGGAGACCCTGTCCCTCGCTGCATGACTAGCGGATGATGTCCGTTACCCTCCACGTCTTGTCCCGCAACCGCATGCGCACGTGAGTGGCGTTTCTGCCCAGCTCCCCTAATCGGATGATAAAGCTGTCGTAGGACTCGAAAAAGGCGAAGGTGATCCCGGCCATGAAGTAGGGCGGTTGCCGATCGGTAGCGCGGGCGGCGGATTCCTTCAGGGTGTCGCGGGCCCATTTGAGGGTGATGGCCTGTTCCAGGGCGGAATCGCCCAAGCGCCGCAGGTTTTGCTGTAACCAGACCAGAGCGCTGCCGGGGTCCTGAGGACCGGGCTGGATACCCAGGCCACCTTCTAGTCGCTCCTTGTAGTTGCGACGGATCGCCGGTACGTCCACGAGCTGCTCCAGCTCTTGCATGTCGTCCTTTCCGAGCGCGTCGTCGAGGCGATAGACATGGTAGTAGGGCCAGGCCACGAAGGCGATAAGGGCGAAAAAGACCAAGTAACCGAGGAGCCGCATCTTGATGTTCCTATCGGCGGAGTAACGTTTCCAGGAGGTATCCGGATACCAGTTCTGTACCGCGAATGGCCGGAACGGCACGAACAACCGCGTGCGATCGTTCGTGCCGTTCCGGCCATTCGCGGCCGATTGGATCGAGGGGGAAGGGTGCTTTTTGTCTGCAACCCGCGCTCGGGCGTTCGGATGACCCGATCGACCTCAGTCCCACGGCTGCCATTCTAACCCACTGGACGTTCGGTCCAAATCGGGTCCTTTTAAAGGAGATGTCGACTATTGGCCGTCCTGGCCAAAAGCAGAACGGCATTCGAGCTCGCTCGCGACATCGGGCGATTTCCGTCAGCCTTCATTTTCAGTCGCTTTGGACGATCGAAAATGGCGGCGCGTTCTTGCGCCGCGGGAAAAGTGACAAAATCTGCATCTCCTGAGGCTTATAATCCAACCAATCGCAAGATGCCGAGGAGCTCCGGATTTGGAAAGTCTTACGCAGACACTCGCCCTGTCGTTAGGGGCCGGTTGGGCCAGCGGTATCAACCTCTATGCCGCGATTCTCGTCCTGGGCTTTCTCGGAGCCACCGGGAGGATGGCGTTGCCCGGGGACATGGAGGTCCTCGCCGATCCCCTCGTCATGTTCGCCGCCGGGTTCATGTACCTGGTGGAGTTCTTCGCGGACAAGATTCCCGGAGTCGATACCGCTTGGGATACCCTTCATACCTTCATCCGTATACCCGCCGGGGCCATCCTGGCAGCAAACGCCGTAGGGGACGTAGGCCCCGGCGCAGAGATTGCCGCGGCGCTGCTTGGTGGCGGCATGGCCGCGGCCTCCCATGCCGCGAAAGCTGGGACCCGCGTCTTGATCAACACCTCGCCGGAGCCCTTCACCAACTGGACCGCCTCCATCCTGGAGGACTTCAGCGTCGTCGCCGGCCTATTGGTGGCACTCAATCATCCGGTCCTGTTCCTGGTACTCCTGGCTGTCTTCCTGTTGCTCTTGATTTGGCTGCTGCCCAAGCTCTGGCGGGGGATCAAGCGCGTCTTCGGTGCACTCGCCAGGTGGTTCGGCGGTGGGAAAAAGCGGACAGAGACGGATCCACCCGTATCAGACACATCAACTTTAGATACAAAAGCGCCCGGGAAAGGCGTCGGTCGCGGGCCTGATGCTCGTTGATGCTCACCGAAGGATGGGTACTCGCACGTCGTTTTCTGTCACTGATGGAAACATCTATGCGTTGTACAGGCGTCGCAACGTTGCTCGTTTCGCCGCCCGTAGCTGGGCTGTCCCACCATGTCAGACCGCGCCGAATCGTCTGGTTTGCTTGTCGGACGACCGCTTGTTCGCCTTGTTGATCGAGGTTTCGACTTGCAACACATTACCCTGATTTCTATATTGTATACGTGATCCGTCGGCGCGTGCGGAAACGGCGTATGTTGCCTGCGCGCTGAGTAGATTGGACTCTCAATAACTCCATGATGTAAGCCACCGGCTCTGCCGGTGCGATCCGAAAAGGCTCCGCCGTTCCAGGGGAATGATTGAGGTGGAGCATGCAGTGAAGACAGCGTCAGACATGGAGATTTGGGAAAATGGGTTTTGACGGGAAACCAAAAAAAAAGGTTGGAAAGAAGAGACGGGACATAACCTATTCCCAATAGTGCGTTGTCTTGTGACTTCAAAATCTTCGGCATCCTCTATCTGCAGATTGCCGATGAGGAACAGAGGTTCATGGCGTTACTCCACGCCCCCCCAAGGGGGGCTACCTCAAACCCATACCATTACCCACAACTCTCCCCGATACTACGCTGAGCCGCAAGCGCAAGCACGAAATCGGGGACGCGTTGTAGCCCGATCCAGAGCGTTTTCGGACCGGGAAAGCCATCGCTTTTTCGGTTGAGGAACCCGCCGAGGCTGGCGATCATTCGCACCATGGTATCGAGTGACGGTGGCTGTT
>JAJDOL010000222.1 GCA_022340195.1 Chromatiaceae bacterium | reverse complement strand
ACACGACGTTCGGGCGTCTTTCCGGCCTGGTGTTGCGGAAACCGGATTTCCGCACCGGCTCATGCGGCACCGGCTAAAAAGGTCAGGACAATACGTTGGCGGCACAGCGCGGGGAGATGTGCCCCGCCATGCCCGTCTCGGAACGGACGCGCGCCCCCCGCGGCTGTAAGCTCTCCCGAAGCACCATACTCTGACGGGCCAAGCTTCTGTTTCCTCAACAACCCAGAGGGAACAGACCATGTACGACCAAACTCCCGAGATCAAGCCCGCGTCCGCAGCGGTCCCTTGGAACAAGGGCAAGCTCATCGCCCGGAAATCCCCACTCACGCTCAAGCAGATTTGGGCCATTCGTATCCGCCTGCAGATGAACCGGCGGCCCCGCGATCTGGCACTCTTCAACCTCGCGATCGACAGCAAGCTGCGCGGCTGCGACCTGGTCCGCCTGCAGGTGCGCGACGTCGTCCACTGCACAGGCCGCATGGGCCCCGCGGAGACGCGCGATGCGTCTCACGAGGTCAGGGGTGGGTCAAGGTTTCAAAACGGCGATCATCGGAAACACGTCGCCATGTTGTATGACCTTGTCAGCATGCCATGGCCACCGAACTATCAGGTGCGCGACTATGGTCAGGGAGACTTGTATCTGGCCTACTACGTGGGCTGGTACCTCCCGGCAGCATTGACCGGGAAGCTGCTGGGGTTCAAGGCCGCTCTGGCTGCCAGCTTCGTCTGGACGTTAATTGGGCTCGGACTGGTGCTGTGTTGGATATTCAACCTCATTCGCCGGGTATCTGTTGGCGCCGTCTTGATTTTCGTCTTCTTCAGCGGGCTGGATTTCTTCGGCCATATACTGGTCAATCAACAAGTTCCTGGTGCTACCGACCATCTCGAGTGGTGGTCCGGGATCTGGAGCTTCCAGTCGAATACCTGCCTCCTATACTGGGTGCCGCAACACGCCCGGGCTGGCTGGTTAATGACCTTTGTCTTTCTCAAGTTGTGGCAACTGGGCAGAAATGAGTTTCTGTTTTTCCTACTGGCGCCGGTTTTGCTTTGGTTACCCTTTGTCGTGCTTGGTTTGCTACCATTGGCAATGGTAGGGTCTTTCAGTAACCGCCCACGCCCGGCGCTGAACGGTATTAACACTGTCGTCAGCCTACTATTGGGCTCGGTTTTCTGCGCTTTCCTTCTGGCGAAATTGCCTGACCCTTATGCGGAGTTCATCCGTGTATCCGATCACGAGCGACTTTTTTTTCCAGCGTTCTGGCTGTTCCTGCTATTGGAGATAGGGCTTTTTCTGCTCTTTATTCTTGATGAGCTCACCGACCGCCGGTGTCATATGAATCAGGCGCTGTGGAGGTCTGTGGTCTTCCTTGTAATCATCTTGTGTTTTCGGTACGGCATGTATAACGACTTATCGATGCGAGCATCGATACCAGCGCTGACGATCATTTGCTTTGCCCTGATTCGCCATTTCTACAGTCCCGTTGCGCGATCTCGGTTGATCGATAACATACTGGTATTGCTTCTCTTCGTGGGCGCCCTGAACCCGATGCAGGAGATTGTTCGTTCGCTGGTTGCCTTTGATTCCCCGGGGTTTGCTGCCCAACACGTGCCCAATTTCGAGATGAAGTTCGCCCGGCAGTATGTCGCCCCTGTCGAAAGCCTGTTTTTTACATACCTTGCTGGGGCGTCCAGCCCCGAAATCATTGGGCTCGACGATGAGACGGCGAACGAGTTGGAGCGGCAAGGGATTCTCATCAGGTAGGTTCCGACGCATTGCACTCACCAACGGGAAAGCAGAACCCGAAAAGTGTTCTATGTACTTGGGGATCTGCCGTCGAGTGCCGTGCTCGAGTCACGGTGAGGATTGATCGCAGCCATTGCAGCCGTCGTTTCAGGTTGCGGTCGCCGGCGGCCTGGCGGTGTTGGTAGCACCTCCGGGCCGCGCTCGTTTTGGTCCGGAGCAACCTTTATGTATAACCGATTTCTCTCTGTCTCAGGGGCAACCTGGGGACAACGGGGAAGAGAAGAGCCCGGGACTCTCGACTCAAGGCTTCTATGTGGTTGTATTTATTGGAGCCACTGTGCGGATTCGAACCGCAGACCTGAGCATTACGAATGCCCTGCTCTACCAACTGAGCTACAGTGGCGAGAAAAGAACCTTTCAGGGCATCGCCTACCCGCGGCACACCCTTATTAGCACTCCATTCATGCCCGGACTGCGGATGCGCCGCTCTACCAGCTGAGCTACATCGGCATAGGCAGGCGCGCGATTATATGAAAACCGCGTTGTTCCCTCAAGTTGCTGCTGGCGAAGGTACTCGACGGTCGGCGTCGAGGGCGTAGGGCGCAGGGTCGGCGATCGGATCACGCCCGAGTAGCAAGTCGGCTGCCAGGCGCGCCGAGGCCGGGCCTGTTACCAGGCCGTTGCGGAAGTGGCCGGCATTGAAGTAGAGGCCGTCGATGCCCGGGTAGGCGCCTATGTAGGGGATTCCATTGGGGGATCCGGGGCGCAGTCCCGCCCAGTGCTTCTCGATGGGCGTGCGCTTGAGCAATGGAAAGATATCCACGGCGGTGCGGTAAAGCTCCTCCTTGGCCTCGGCCGTTGTGACCTTGACGAATCCCTCATGCTCCAGGGTACTGCCGATGAGGATCCGGCCATCTTTGCGCGGGATCAGGTAGCGGTCGCGGAAGAGCACGATGTGCTTGACCTGCCCTGGCTTGGCGTAGAACAGGATCATTTGTCCGCGCACCGGCTCGATATTGGGCTTGCTGCCGAGTTGCTCTAAGAGCTTAGCCGTCCAGGCACCGGTACAG
This sequence comes from Chromatiaceae bacterium, assembly GCA_022340195.1. Taxonomy (GTDB): domain Bacteria; phylum Pseudomonadota; class Gammaproteobacteria; order Chromatiales; family Chromatiaceae; genus Thiosymbion. The sequence goes on along the minus strand of JAJDOL010000222.1, from coordinate 340 downwards.
ACGACAATCTGGTCGGCGTCGATACTACCCTTGCGCGTGCGGGCACCGGTGGCGCGTCCTTGGTCCACGACAAGCTCGATTACCTCCTCGTGCTCCCTAATCCGGACCCGTCGCTCGAGTGAGCGGCGCAGGGCCTTGGTGAGCCGTGGATTGCGGATTTGGTCGATTTCGGGCATCCAGAGGACGTCTCGTGGGTGTAGACCCAGCCCCGGCTCCATACCTTGCAGATCGCCGCTCGCCAATAACGCGATTCGGGTTTGATGTTCACGCCCCCAGGGAATGGCTTGGTCCCGTTCCTCTGGATCCAGAATCAGGAGTCCACTGCGGATGAGCTCGGGAT
>JAJDOL010000171.1 GCA_022340195.1 Chromatiaceae bacterium | reverse complement strand
ATCAACACCATCGGCTGCACGCGGGCTATTACGTCGCGCAGGCTTCTCAGTGGGGCTTCATCCCGAGCATAGTCACGCTTGTGTGCCGCGAGTGTCTCCAACCGATCTCGGGTGACCAGCCCCTTGGTATCCAACATCCAGATGCGGTCCCTGGCCTGCTCGAGACTCAGTCCGCCTTCCTGCATCATTCCAGTGACCAGGGCGTCCGCGATTCCGCGGGCAGCCGAGCCGGCTCCATGGAAAACCACGCGTTGCTCGGAAAGTCGACCGCCGGTGATTCGCATGGCGTTCTGGATACCGGCGAGGGCGACGGCTCCGGTGCCTTGGATGTCGTCATTGAAGCAAAGAAAACGGTCGCGATTTCTGCTCAAGAGAGTGAAGGCATGGTCGTTCGAGAAGTCCTCGAACTGGATAAGGGCCTCCGGCCAGCGCGAGTGCACCGCATGGATGAAGGCGTCGACCGCCTCGTAGTAGGCCTCTCCGCGGGGTCGCTCGCGTCGCTCGCCCAGGTATAAGGGATCTTGGCGCAACGCCTCATTGCCGGTCCCCAGATCCAGCATCACCGGCAGGGTACGGTAAGGGTAGATACCGGCACCAAGCACGTAGAGCGACAGCTTTCCGATGGGTATGCCCATGCCGTTCGTACCCAGGTCCCCGAGGCCCAGGATACGGCTACCGTCGGTGACGACGACGATATCGATCTCGTCTTCCGGCCAGTTGCGGATCATGTCCGCGAAATAGGGCAGCTCCGCGACGCTGAAATACATACCCCTTGCCCGACGGTAGATGTGTCCGAAGTGGCTACAGGCCTTGCCCACAGTCGGTGTATAGATGATCGGCGCGAGCTCGCGGATGTGTGTTAGAAGGACCCGGTAGTAGAGGATCTCGTTGCGGTCGTGCAGGGCCTCGAGGAAGATGTAGCGATCCAGGTCGTGCTCCTGGCGGTGGAAGTTCTCCATGACGCGGCTTACCTGATCGTCGATGCTCACCACCTGGTGCGGCACCATGCCGCGGATACTCAGGGCGTCCCGCTCACTGTCCGGGAACCCGGTCCCCTTGTTCAGCATCGGATCCGACAAGAGCTCCTTGCCACGCTTGGTGACGGGAAGGACGGGATCGTCTCGGGATTCGAGCTGATGGTGCTTGATGGGTTGGGTCATGGCGGTTTCCCCTTTTTCTGATCGGACTCCGGTCAGCTGACGAGACGCAACCCGGGTGGCAGGGATTCGCCGAAGATCAGCGACTCCTCCGAGCTGTCGAGCCGTGTGACTTCCTGCACGATGGCTATCCACTTCTGAGGGGCCTTCTCTATGCGCAATCGCTCAATGACGCGCTCGCGCATGGCCGGGTCCAGTTCGCGCGCCCGGTCCCCGCTCATCCGCGCTAATTGGGTGGCCGCGAAGGCTGCCGGCTCCACGGTTCGCCAATCGATGTCGAGCAGTTGCTCGAGCCAGTTTTCGGCAAGATCGCGCTCGACCACATCATGGATACTTCCGTAGAAGGGGACTCGTGCCCCGAGGCGTCCCAGTGCCCACCAGCGCTGCGTCGAATCCGTGGGTTTTTGCCCTGCCTTCAACAATAGCTCGCCGAGCCTCGCCTTGCGCCGGGCAGGCAGGCGTTCGAGGCTCCCCACCAGTCGGACCATGTCGTCGTAGGCTGTCGTCTTGGCACCCTTGGGGCCGCTGGCCTGGCGGAGTCGTCCCTCGACATCATCCAGGATGCGCAGTTGCCGGGTCTGGTCCAGACCGCCGGCGACGCGCCGCCACAGGGTCCACCATTCCGCCTGGTTGCGTGCTTCGTTCCCGTACTGGACACCCTGTGCATAAATGGACCACAGCTGATGAAGGCGCCAGTCGTCGAGCGGGTAACCGTATCCCGGGCGCAGGCAAAAACCGGTGAGATTGAACCAAAGTCGCTCGTGGTCCGCGGTACGCCGCCGCCGTCTGGCACCGTCCCAGAGGACGGCGTAGAGCTCGCGTAGCAAATGCGTCTCCCAGCCGTTGCGGCGGCCGAGGAGCTTCTCCAGATCCCGTTGCAGACTCTTCGATTCCTTCGGCTCGACACCGGCTTTACGCGTCCCGTAAACCCGTTGTATGCGCGCGGCGGCCTGGGGGAAGCGGGCGGGAAGCTCCGATGTCACGAGGGACGTATCCTGCGCGCGCTGGCCGCGGAGCTGAAACTCCATGCGCCACCGCCGTCCGAGATAGGCCGAGGCCTCGTCGGTTGCGACGCAGTCGACTTCGAGCGTGCCAACGTCCGTGAGCATAGCCGCCAACTGGACCGAGACCTCACGGGCGTCCGCGTCCGAAAGCATCGGGTTGTCCAGAACAGCGGCCAGAGGCGGCAGGGCCCGAAATCGCTCTTTGTCGACCTCGATGAGCTCCCCTGGAAAGCAGCCTCGATCTCCGGTCGTCGCGATCAGGCTGAAACGCACGGGTTGTCCGAGGCGTAACGAGAAAAGGCGGTTCGTCAGGTGCAGCTCCTGACCTTCCTCCGCACCCCGCGGCAGCAGGCAGACGGCGCGTTGGGGCCCTCCTTCGTCTTCGTCGACCAGGAGGAGAAAGCTCCGCGCCGATCCACCGCCGATACGTGGCCCCTGTCCGCGTCTGGCCAGGGCGTAGGCCACCGCTCCCCGGGCGACGGCCAGATCGGGATCATCATTGTGTAGCTCGCGAGGGGCCTCGCCCCGCCAGGTCTCCAGGACCTCGACGAGTCGACCGGCAAGGGCCGCGCTGTGAAATACGCCGCCGTTGAGCAGGACCGCATCGGGGACCGGTAGAGCGTCTCCCGCAAGCGTCGGATCCTCGCTACGCGTTCCCAAGCTCTTTGCGTGATCTGCAAGGAAAGCCGCGAGGTGTCGCGTGATCGCCGGATCCGCGGCATAGGGGAGTCCGAGCTCCACGATTCCGGTTCGTTTGCGCTGGGGAAGCTCGTCCAGACCGGTCCGCGGAAAGAAGCCGTCGATGACCAGCTCGCGGACCTCGTCGCGGCTCAGCTCCGTCGAGCGGGCCTGGCCGATCAGGCGCGATCCCGCGCCCAGTAGGGTGACGGTAGCCGTCGCCGGGGCCTCGCGCGCGAGCAGCCGTTCTTTGGCGCCACGGCATTGTTGCACGAGCTGCGAAAGCTGCGCGGCGCTCAGTCGGTCGCCGGTGCTCATCAGACGCCGCTCGGCGACGTGAGCCAGTGCCAGGTCCATGTTGTCCCCGCCGAGCATCAGGTGCTCGCCGACGGCGATACGCACCAGTTGGGGGTGACCGTCCGTGCGCTCGATGCGGATCAGGGTGAGGTCGGTTGTCCCACCGCCGACATCACAGATCAATAGGGTACGGGCGTCCGATAGAGCTGCCGTGAGCCCATCGGCATGCCTGGCGAGCCAGTCGTAGCAGGCGGCCTGGGGCTCTTCCACCAAACGAATCCGCGGCAGACCGCTGAGTCGTGCGGCCTCCACCGTCAGTTGGCGCGCGACCTCGTCGAAGGAGGCCGGGACCGTGAGGACGATATCCTGGATTTCGAGCGGGTCGCCGGGAAACCGATGATTCCAGGCGTTGCGGACATGCCGGAGATAGCCGGCACTGGCCTCCAGCGGTGAGACGCGCAGGACGTCGGGCTCAGCACCCCAAGGTAGAATAGGCGCCGTGCGGTCGACACCGGGGTGCGAGAGCCAGCTCTTGGCGCTTGTGACCAGACGCCCGGGGACCTTGGATCCCAGCTCCTGGGCCAGGGCGCCGTTGATCGGCTCCCGAAGGGCGTCTTCGGCGGAGTCCGATTGCCAGGGAAGGGCGCGGTCTTTCCCCGCCAGCTCGCCGTCGGCCGGATGATAGCGCACGGAGGGGAGTAGCGGCCGCGCCGCGACTTCGCCGGGCGCGACCAATTGGTCGATAGGGAGAACCTGAAGGGGAGCCCGCGGTGCCTCGCTGTCGGCATAGGCAACCACGGTGTGGGTCGTTCCGAGATCGATACCGACGAGGTAGCGGGACATCGGCTATTTCAGCGTTTTCTGGCTCGCCCCTCGAGCTGCTTGGCTACGGGGTCGACAAGAAAGCCCGGATTCTCGCGGACACCGAACACTTGGGTTGTTACCCGTGTGACACCCATGGTGAATCCTCGGTTCGCGCGAGATCGACGGATGGTTCCGCACGAGCGGTTCCGACCCGGCTTATTCGGCGGCGGGACCCCGCACATTGAGCTCGACTTTCCAGTGCTCGTCGCCGTCGAGCGGCATGGCCTCCAGCAGCAAGGTACCGACCTCCGTGACCGACGCGCGCAAATGCACGGGGACGACCTCGCCGGGCGCGCGGTTTTCCGCGGGCAGGTTTGCTTCGATGTCTTCGAGCTCTTCGATCTCCTCGGCGGACCAATCCTCCAGCAGCAATCCGACCTGATCATCGCGGCGCACCGAGGAGCCGAAGAAACGAAATCGCACCGGCTCGCCGACGACCAGTCCGAACTCCTGGGGTGGAATATCGGCCTGTGTGCCTTCCTCCATACCGAAAGGAGCCAGACACAGGGCGTGGATCGGCGGCTCCATTCCCGGAACCGCCGGCATGGCGCTTTCTACGCCCACATAGTAGGAGCGGGCGGTGCCGCCTCGGATCCGGACACCCTTGCCGCGCCGGACATAGCCGTAATAGGAGGCTCCACGCGCCACGGACAGGTCCAGGTCGCCCCCCTCGAGCAAACGGGCGGAGGGAGCGCCATCCTCGGCGAGCCAGTCGTTGACGACCTTCAGCACCCGCTCGGCCAGATCCTCGGCCTTGAAGACTCCGCCGTTGAAGAGCACGGCCGTCGGGTGCAGGAAGCTGCCGCCGCCTTCCGGCGCGAACCCGGGCAAATCCTCGGTCGCTCCGATCTGCATGCCGAGGAAGGCCGCCAGGTGGCGGGTGACGGCGGCATCCTGGGCATAGGGCAGGCCGAGCTTGGTGAGCGCCCCGCGCGAGCGGGCGGCCGGCCGGGCGCTGACTGGAACCTCTGGGAAAAAGCCTTCGATCAGCGTACGTCTGACCTCTTCCCGCGTAAGCTCGGTGCTGATGCTGCCGCCGATGAGGCGGGAGCCGCGGCTGGGCACAACGACCGGGACAGACTCGATGGTGGAATCGGTCAGCAGGTCCTCCTTTGCGTGGCGGCAGCCGTGTGTGAGGGCCTGGATCTGCCATTGGTCGAGCGCATTTCCTTCGGACGCGAGCTTGCCGTTGAGTACATGGGCAAGCGCCAGGTCCATGTTATCGCCACCGAGGAGTATGTGCTCGCCGACGGCGACGCGGTTGAGCTCCAAGGCACCATCCTGTTCCGTGACCGCGATCAGGGACAGGTCGGTCGTGCCGCCGCCGACATCGATGACCAGTATGATGTCGCCGACATGGACCTGGTTTCGCCATTCCCCAGCGCTGTCGTGAATCCAACTGTAGAGCGCTGCCTGGGGCTCCTCGAGCAAGACCAGATGCGCGAAGCCGACAGCCTGAGCGGCCTCGGCGGTCAGCTCCCGCGCCGCAGGATCGAAGGAGGCGGGCACGGTCACAGTGACCTCTTGCTGTGCCAGCGGGTCATCCGGGTGCGAATGGTTCCAGGCGTCGCGCAAATGCTCCAGATACCGAACCGAGGCATCGTACGGCGAGATCCGTGGCACCTCGTCCTCCGGCGCCCCCGGTGGAAGAACGGCACCGCGCCGATCTATCCCTGGATGGCAGAGCCAGCTCTTGGCGCTGGAGACCAGGCGGATAGGCGTTCGCGCTCCGGTGGATCGGGCCAATTCACCCAAGATTTGGCCCCGACTGTCGCTCCAGGGAAGAGCCAGATCTCCGGCGACCAGCTCGTCCGGATGCGGAAGATAGAGGAAGGAGGGCAGCAGGGGCAGCGCCTCTACGGAGCCCGGACCCGTCAGCTGCGGAACCGGCATCAGATCCTGAGCGACCTCGTCCCGCTCACTGGTGCTCAGATCGACGTAGGAAAGAGCGCAGTGGGTTGTTCCCAGATCGATACCCACGGCATAGCGCACTTCGCTCACAGCTCCACCTCCGCCGGTGCAACAATAGCCAGGTCATGTCCTGCCGCCACCTGCGGCAGCTTGATTTCGGAGACCCGCCAACCCCGGTGGGTCAGGTTGCCGGTGAAGGGCGCACGGCCGACGACCCGACCCGTGAGCCGAACGGTCGATGCGTCGAAGCCCTCCGGTAGGGTTACACGGGTCCCCTCGGATTCGGTGCGCACCGCCTCGATGACGAAGTGCTGGCGCAGGGTCTTCCGGCACCCCTCGTGGACGACGCGAGCCGCCGCACCGACCTCGGAATCCGAATAGGCCCCGACGTCCTCCTGGAGAAAGTCGATGAAGCGCCCCTCCTGCTGGAGCAGACCCAGCAGTTGAAGCCCCGCATTGGGCTCGACCTCCTTGAGTCGCGGCGTCGTCGGTCGCCGGGTTTGGGGGCCCGCGGATGGACTTGCCGCCCGGAGCCCGGCAACCTGGCCGGCGAACCGGGCGTCGACAAGGATGCGCCAGAACGTGGTTAGCGCAAGGACGAGTCGGCTGAGAACCGAGGACGTGGACTCGGACATGTGGATGCTCCTTCAGGATCCCGACGGGCGCGGGTGATACGGCACGCCCCGGCGACCCCCGATGCTATCACAAGTACACGATCCGCGGATGGCGGCGACCGGATCGGAGCACCGTATGGCACCACGATAATCCCACGGAGGTGAAGAGGCAATCGGATACTCGCCATGGCTCTATCGGCTCTTCAATACCGCTGAATAGCGCCGGGAGCCGGCAGACGCAACCTTTCAATCGAACCGCCGGGCGGACGGACCGGCTGCCTTCGCGCGCGACTCTGGGTTACCCTTGCAGCTGGTGGAATTAGCGAATGGGAAATCCCAAAGGAGGGCGCCATGGCAGTCAAGCCGATCACCGTCGACTGCAAGGTGATCTTCGTGGAGGTTGCGGACCTGGTGGAGGAGAGACCCGACGGGTTCGAGTACACCAGCCGGGATGAAGACCGGGACATGGGGGATCGCATCCGCGATCTCGTCGGGGTGCTGACCATGCCGGTTCAAGCCGCCTTCGAGGGCTCGGGGGCGCAGGAATGGGCGATCGAGGTCAACCTGGGGTTCAACGGCGAGACCGGTCTGCCGTTCGTCGTCAAGGCCGAGACCAATGCCTCGGTCAAGGTGAGCGCCAAGTGGAATAGTGATCGACGGTCGCAGCGAGGCCCACGATCTGCTCTGGCACTATGACGCCGTCGGG
>JAJDOL010000160.1 GCA_022340195.1 Chromatiaceae bacterium | reverse complement strand
TGGAAAGCCGACGATAAAATCCGAGGAGATGCTGATGTCCGGTCGAGCTCGCCGCAGCTGTCGAATCTTGAATCTGTACTCGAGAACCGTGTGACCGCGCTTCATGGCTGCCAAGATTCGATCGGAGCCGCTCTGTACCGGCAAATGAAGGTGACTCACCAGCTCAGGTACCTCCGAATAGGTCTCGATCAGGGAATCTGAAAGCTCCAGCGGATGGGAGGTTGTGAAGCGTACGCGATCGATACCCTCTATGGTAGCCAGATAACGGATCAAGAGCGCCAAATCGGCGCTATCCCCGTCGTGCATTAACCCGCGATACGCGTTTACGTTTTGGCCAAGCAGATTGACCTCCCGCACGCCCTGTTCGGCAAGCGCCGCCACCTCATCGAGGACGTCGTCGAAGGGACGGCTTATTTCCTCCCCTCGGGTGTAGGGCACAACGCAGTAAGTGCAATATTTGGAACAGCCTTCCATCGCGGAAACGAAGGCCGTTGGCCCCTGCGCCTGGGGCGTGGGCAGGCAGTCGAACTTCTCGATTGCGGGGAAACTAACGTCGACTTGGGGCTGGAAGGAACTGCGTAGCTCGTCGAGCATCCGCGGAAGACGATGCATGGTCTGAGGCCCGAACACGAGATCGACGTAAGGTGCGCGCTCTCGGATCGCCTCTCCTTCCTGGCTCGCTACACAGCCCCCGACACCGATCACCAAGGCCGGATTGCGCTCCTTCCAGCGTCGCCAACGACCAAGCTGCGAAAACACCTTCTCTTGCGCCTTCTCTCGGATGGAGCAAGTGTTGAGCAGTAGCACATCCGCATCCTCGGGCCGGGAAACGAGCTCGAGTCCGTGTGATTCACCCAGAACCTCCGCCATTCGGTCGGAGTCGTACTCGTTCATCTGGCAACCGTAGGTTTGAATGAAGAGCTTTCCGGGCATGTGTCAAGGATAGCGGAATATTCGAGTCGATCTAGAAACTGTCGGCCAGTTCACGGTCTAACCGCACGAGGACAGCTATTCTTTCACGTCATACAGGGAAAGGTTACCAGTCCAGGACGACTGAAAAAATACTTTTGTACGTACCGCAACGAGAACATATATGAAAACTGACCACGAGGATCACCGGGTTGCCACGTCTTCGAATCGATCCGCTTCAGGCTTCTGGCTCAATGGCACTCTTGACTCCTACGAAGTAGAGGAGATCGACGCTCATGACTTGGCGAAACTGCTTCCGCAACTGGCAATAAGTATTGACGGACAGGGTGCCGCCGATGCCTTGACAGGGACGAGCACCTAATATTCTTCGGGATGCGGGAAAGACCAACCCGATTCTGAGGACTTGGTCCTAGTTCTTACTCCGTTTCTCTGGCCTTTGAGCCTACCACAAAGTCGGCGAGTACGGTTGCAGTCGAGGTTGACGAGACCAGAGCCTGTTACCGTGCGGGCATACCCTGACCGTCGTGTATGGGTAACGGCTCCCCGGAAAATGAAAGATGCTGCTGCGCCGAAGACGGCGCAGCGAAGCCGGTCAAGTCGTCGGCGACTCCATCCTGCTAGCTAACGCCTGATTCCTTAGGCAAAAAAAGCGCCACATCCGGCAACGCAGGCGCAAATCCTCGAGTTTCCGCATTAACTCATGACACTGATGGACCCTTTGCGCAGACATTCGGTACAACGTTCGGCCGTATAGCAGAGGGCGTCGCCCCTTTTCTGATCCCTGAACAGATAGACGCCACCGCCCCTGCTGATCCATTCCAGACGCAGTACCCTTCGGGTAGCCCGGTCGCTTTGAAGCGCCACAAAGGCGCCAATAACCAGGTTTCCGAGTACATCCGATTCAGCATTGTGCTTCTTTTTTTTCTGATCCGATACCGGCAAACGACGCCTTGAGCTCTCCGTTTCGGCTTTTACAGCAACGCCATCCTCGCCATTGTCGGAAGGTTCCGCAACCTTGTTGCTGGCGGCAGGCTTTTCTACAGCGGCAGGCTTAGGTGCGGCAATCCGGCTCTTATCTGGATTCAACGCCGCGACCTGTAATCTGGACAGCCCGGAGAAAAACAGATCCTCTTCCTCGGTAGCCACCCCCTGAGACTTGAGCACGGTGTGTACCCACTGAAACAACCTTGGGAGAATGACATAAAGTCGTTTCCGACTCGCGTCATCGCGCTTGGGCTGCAGGCTCCATGTCAGGTTCTCCGTATTTTCCAACGCCTTACGCCACGCCTCACTCTGCTCGCCCACCGTGACGCAAAGCTGCGTCATGTAGGATCTCCAATAGGTGTCCAGAAAACGTGCGATCGTCGACGGCACCCGATGCTTGTTGACCTGATGCTCAAGGTGTCTGGAAACCAACACGCGTGCATATTCCGGATGGACTTTGCGCGTAATTTCCTTCAGATCCGAGAACGTCTTAGGCGGTGTCCCCTTACTGGAGACGCTGACAGAAGTCTCGGATTTTCTCACACACTGCACAGCATCACACTCCAAGCCGTTGAAAAATTGATCAAACGCCTCTTCGGTCATTTTTTGGCCCTCACAGATGCTCTGTTTCTTACCGTTTTCTGTTGAGGGTAAAAGGTTTCGCCCATCGGAAGTGTGAAGTCGGTCTCATTTCTCCGGCCGGGAACCACGGTCAGCTGTCGTCAAAATTCGAGCGCGCGTGTCGTTTGCAGACGGCTGGCGAGACGGGCCGTATCGCTCGCAACGAAAGCTCAGCGGCCCCAATTGCGATCTAGATTTCACCCACCACAAGCAATCGAGCTTTATGAAAATTGAGCCAGGATCGATCCCGGGCGGAAATAATCGGGAGAGATTTCAGACCGGTGTTCGCTGACACCATCCGACGGCAAAAATATCCAATTTGGAACTGCCTCAACGGCCCCAGCAATCGCCGCTGGCGTAAGTTCCACCCGTATCCTCTCCCGTTTCGTCCAAGGCGAAGGTTCCGCAGGCGTCGCCCTCCTGCGCTCCTCCCGTGACAGGTGTCGCGGTCATGTTGTAGCTGGTCGCGCTAGCGGCCACGATCGCCACCGTGTAATGCCCCTCCGGCGAAGTTGACGCGTAGTTCATCTGATATGTGGGCACGGCCGGTGCGCAAACATCGCCCCCCCATGGTGGTCGCGTATTGAGGACAGCTGGAGCGAAATTTCTCCTGGGCAAACCGGGCGCCCAGCAATGCGTCCTTTGCGTCCGTCCTGCGCGCGCGGGCCACGCTATCCTGGTAGGACGGATAGGCTACCGCGGCGAGGATTGCGACGACGGCAAATACAACTAGCAATTCGATCAAGGTAAAACCGAGATGTTCGCGACGAATAGAAGTACCGATCTTGTTCACTGCTCAGGTCCGGTCGTTTGCCGTGTGCCCACTATCTTAGATCAAGGTATCAGGCAGGTGCCGCCCGTGCTAGTGTTGTTATCTTTGGTGATCGCAAGATCCAGGGTAGTGTCACTCGACAGGTCCGTGAACCCGAATTGAGTGGTATCCGCCTCCTGGCCGTCGTCGGTAACGCAGGTACCGTCTAAATTGGCACCTGCTGATACGGTGCCGTCGACCTCGTTGTTCTTCGTCTCGCGGTTTTCTTGATTGTCCTCGTATACATAATTGTAACCCCCGATGTCGATTACGAAATTCCCCGAAGCCTGATCGAAAACGCCGTCTCCGTCCGAATCGAAGTCCTTCTCGATGGCGCACTCGAAGGTATAGGTACCGTCACCCGCATTCTGGGTGGTGCAGTTGATGCTGTCCGACTTGTCCAGGTCGGTAGCTGGGTCGAATCCTTTGCCTATAACGGTGATGTCGCTGTAGTTGAGCGTTCCCGCGTTGGCGGCGATCGTGATACTGCCACTGATGACGAAGCTGTCAGTGCTGGTTGCCCCATCGGTGATGTCGAAGATACTGACCGAAGGGTCCGCTGGATTGTCCGGGGAGAAAACCTGGTCGTGGGTATCAATGGCCGCCGTGTCGGTTATGCCCGAGTTGCTGGGCTCGATGCGCCCCCAAACCCTGACATCGCCCGCAGCCAAGCGGGTTACGATGCCACGACAATAGTCGCTGTTGGATATCGGCTCGTCGCACACGGTGGCAGCCGTCGTGGCTGTACCGTCCAGTGCGGTGATCGACCAGTTGGCAAGCTTGGTGACGTTAACCTCGTGAAAGGGTATCCGCGGCAAGTAGTCATCGGTCGTTGGATTCTTCGTCTGGTCGCTCAATTCGCTCAGGAGATCCGGCGCCATGTAATCCACGTAAATCGCCCGGGCCAAGAGCTCCAGGGTGCCGTTGACGGCGAGACTGTCCGAGGTGGGCCAGGGCTTATCGGGATGGCCGTCCGCATCCGCGTCGGCGCTGATGGAGCTCCAATCCGTGCGTCCGATGTACTTGGCAACAACCGCCTTGACGTACGCCTGGTACGCGAGTACCCCGGCGTCGGTTTGAAGGAATGTGACCGGCATGAGATTCACTTCCACCAGATTCCAGTCCGTTGTGGCCCACCAATATCCGCCGACGCGGATCATACGGCAGTTTTCCAGGTAGATGCCGCTGCCTGCCGATTGGGCAACGAGGTTCCCGTCATTGTCCGGAAAAAAGTGAGTATGACCGTCGGTGGCCGACGTGTGATAAAGGCCGGTGGGAACACTGAATGTGTCTTCGACGGGCCTTTGCGGGTCGTAATAGGGTGGATCCGCGACGGCGCCGACGGTGGCGTCGTAATCCAACGCGGAGGAGGGTGCGGCGTAGTCATGGTGACTGCCGCAACAGGTATCGCATTGAATTGGTTGTTTGCTCAGATTCAGGTTGCCCGAACCGATGTGGTATGTTCCCGATGCGGCAGCGGCCGCGCGCTTGAGCGACTCCTCGTCTTCCACGACCCAGGCGCCGGTATTCTCGATATCTGCATCGCCAATCCAGGAGGGTTCATAGATGTTCCTGGGCACGACCGGGTATCTATGCAATGTGGGATCGGTGGGATCGAGCGCGCCACTGGGGTCGCAGACGCAGTTCACGGTCAGCAAGCTGTTGCGCCATAAGGTGGTTTCCTGACCGACGACGTTCGTATAGCCGACCTCCTCGATCCTTACGACCGTGGTGCCCGCCTGGTCGATGACGGTGGGCTCTGGCTTGGTCGCCTCCAGGGCCCTGCCGGTGCTTGTATCGATAGTGATGTCGATGACCTGGGGCGCCAAGCCGGGGCCATAGCGCACGACCGGCTGCATGAAACCCGTATCCTCCTTGAGGGCAAACCCGATCCGGGAAAGGGGCATGTTTTGGACTGTACCCGTAACCTTTACATCCTCGGCGGTGCCGTCCGGGTTCTGCCAGCCGACGGTGACGGTCACCTGCTTGAAGTCCGGTGTATCCGGTAGGTCACCATAATCCGGATCGGTGTGATTGTTCCATCCGTCCGCGTCGACGGGCGGGGCCCCCGGATCCAGGTTGCCCGGCGGTTGAAACATGTCGACGACCGTCCAAGTACGGGTGAGGTTGACGCCGGAAAGGTTTTCATCCGTGCTTCGCTGACCGGTGCTCGGATCCACAAGCAATGTAACATTGCCCGCGGGCAGCCATGGGGTGCCGGTGTTCGCCAGTTGTCCACCCGTGTCGTCGCCGATGTCTTCGAAGGCGAATTCCGTGGTTGAGTTCTCGCCTGCCGCATGGGTCACGGTTTCGAAGCTCTTGAGGTCGTCCAGCTTACCCTGCGCCAGCTTGGTCGCAATACCCCTTGCCTTGGAGTCGTTCGCCACATTGAATAAGCTGCCTTGAAAGGCGCCAATCATGATCAGACCCAGACCCAGCACCACCATGGCAATGAGGACCTCGATCAATCCGACGCCTTTCTGGAACGATTGTGTGTTCATTGCTGATTTCCGCTAATGCTTGCGTCGGGCCGCCCCGTTAAGGCTCGGGCGGAAAATCGCTCCAGCCGCCGGGCAGATAAGCCAGGGTCGGGGCTTGAGCGCCCAGGTTCGCCAACACCTCGCTGCTGTAACGGGCGACGAAGGTTCCCGCACTCAAGCTGATTGCATGGTCCGTAACCAGTGAGCCATAGAGCAGGAAGGTGCCGGTCAAAGCCACATCCCCTCCCGCACCGCCGCCATCCTTATCGAGGGAGAAGATCAGGCCGAAGAAGGTGGCGCCGCCGTTGGCTCTGAGATCCGCCTCGTCCAGGATCAGCAGCACCGGCCGCTTCCAGGTGCCGACCGTGGTGTTCGCGCCGATGGTGCAGTCGCCCGCACCCTCGTACCAATACAGGCCCGACGAGGTGTCGTCCAGTAACCCACAATCCGTTATGACCTCGGCGGAGTCGCGAATATCTTCCCAGCCGTCCGGAATCGGCGTGCCGTACAGGTCTGAATAGGGTCCCCGAACGCCGAACAGGTACTGAAACAGATCGCAGGGCCATTCGGAGTTGTTGGAGCCGTTGCCACCGTAGCTCCCGTCCGACGGGCAGTTGACCAGCATGTCCGGGTTCGCGCCGATCCCACCGTCGACGTCGACGATGTCGATTCCTTCGTTATCGGAAGAGGTTCCCGTATCCGTCAAAAGCTCGTTGTTCGGACAGCCACAGCTGTTAGCGGCTCAGGTGTAGATGGCGTCGTCGTTCGGTGAGCCCGATTTCAGGTAATCGCTCAGGTGACAGGTCTGAGCGCTAATTCCCAGGGTCACGTTGGACGAGGCCCAAACCGACAGGGGAACGCCGGAGCCCCGTCTCTTGATTTCGGCTGCATCATCCTCGTAGCGGATGGCATCGGGGTTCGTCACGACGGTGAAGTTTCCCGAGATTCCGACGGCCCCGGCAGCGACGATCGGAGCCGCCGACTCGTTGCTGGCAAGGGCGCGTGAGGCGGCCATACTTCGAACAAAGGCCTGGCCGATATCATCGTCGCTGTAACCCCGGGCCATGACGGTGAAGCCGTAATTTGCTTCAGCGTCCAGGCGCAGGAAGCTGCATTTAGCCCCGGCGCAGCCGTCCGGGGCCGAGCAGGTTCCGCTGGCGCAGTCGGTTCGGCAGTCTTCACCGTCGACGCATTCGGCCTCTGCGCAGTCGGGACGGGCACACTCGGCCAATAGAAACAGGTCGAACTTCAGATTGCCGTATTCATCCTGAAGGTCGGCGGTATCGAACGGATTGCCGGCGGCGCCTTTCGCAACCGACTTGTAAACCCAGCCTCGGCCGCTGTACCTGAAATTGGCGTCATAGGCGACGCTACCTGGAAACACATTGGCGTCGCCGTTGCCGCAAGGGGGAGTCACATCGCTTGCGGAGCACTGAGCCCAGTGGCCTCCCGTGCCGTCGGCGGGAAACCAGGCGTCGGGAAGATCCGGGTCGCCTTCCCCTGTTATGTCTTCCGTCGAGTCCGCATTCGCGAGCAGCTTGTGCTTGTCATAAAACGCAAAGCCCGCGTCCAGGCCCTGCTCGGCGCGGGCGAAGGCGTCCGCCGCGCGCCAATGGTTCGCGGCCGTTTTCTTCTCTTCGACGGACAGGACGGCCGTGTACAGGACGACCGCGGTCAGCATGACCAGCATAATCAGTCCGGTCGCCAGGGTAATCGAACCGTCCTGCTTGCCGGGGAAACGGCATCGGATTGTCGAAACATTTCTAAGCGTCACGGCTTGCTTTCCTTGAATATCAGGAGGGGGGCGTGAATTCACTGTTGCGAAGCTTGACGCTCTCGTGCAGCGTTCGGACGACGGAGGAGTCGTCGCTCAAGCGGCCGGAGATGGAGATAAGAACCTGTCGCTGGGTAATGGTCGCGTCGTTGCCAAGCAGCCCCGCCGTATCCGCTATTGTTTCGACGGTTGGTGTGACGATGAACCGCGCAGGTCCGTAATCATTAGTTGGGCGTCATCGGAGACGGTTTCCCAATCCCCGGGGTCATTGTCCGCACAGCCTTTGCTCCCGTCTTTGAGCTCCTTGACCTGATTGTCGGCGTAGCGGAAACCGAAGACCTCTTTCGGCGACGACGTGGTTCGGCTTCCGTCGTCATTGCGGTCGTAGCTGTATGTGATGCAACGCGTCACACCGTCCATATCTTCGGTCGCAAAGGTTTGGAAAGAGGTATCGTAACTGGACCCATGCCCAATAGAGTCCGCAAGGTCGTCGGTGCTCCTGTACCCGGCGCGCTTCAGGTCCCGAGTCATAACCTGGAGGATGCCCCGCATTTCCTGCTCCAGTCGCGTCGTCCGCGCCAGGTTGTTGGCCGAATCCAGGGACCTGACGGTCAATGACGTGATGGCCAACACTACGATCAACCCGATGGCAATGGAGATCATCAACTCGATGAGCGTGAAGCCACTCATCTTCCGGTAACGCGCCGTCATGAATTATTCTCCGAAAGAAAGACTCGTTGTCAGCAATCGGGATACTGGGCGACCTTGTGGCTTGTCGGCGAGCACGTCCGAATACGACCCATAATGCTGCTTACCATTATTCGTGTCTCGTAGCCGGTCTTGCCCGTCTTTAGAACAGCGGTCCCGTTGTCCGCCGTGCTACGCAAATGATCCCAAGTCGTCTTGTTGCCGCTGAAGCTGGTCGAATCGAGCTTCACGTCGTTGAATTCGACCCCCGATTGCACAGTCAGCACACCATCCATGGTGCAATCCGCCGCGGCACAGTCACAGTCGGCAGAGGTATCCCGCAGTCCATAACACCAGTTCTCACCGGCCTTGAAGGACACCCGCACATCCTGGTTCCGCTTGGCAGATTCCGAACGCGCGAGACGCAAGTCCGACACGAGCGTTTCCGTCGCCGCCTGTAGGTTCTTGCGCTCGACCATCCGCGAAAAGCTGGGTATAGCCAAAGCAAGCAGAGTCCCGGCGACTGCCAATGTGACGACCAACTCCGGGAGAGTTAATCCACGCGCTTTACCAGTCACGATAACCTTTCCCCCTGCGTTCGATGCTTACGTACATTCGGTCCTCGGCTAAAAACGGTGCGGGTAGCTCGGTTTTCCGCTTTCGGGATCAATAAGGAATGTCATTGGCTGCGCATCATGTCAGTACCTTGTGGATTCCAACGGATTGACACTGAGGTTGCGATAAGACATGCCACACTCATTTGGCAGCTCGAAATAACCACACGCATTCTTGTGATGGTGGATTCCTCTCTGGTTTACCCATTTCTGCATGCTCCAGCGTCGGGATCGGCATAGTGCGGCCCTCTTCATCAACCGGATCGATTCGCGACCGCTCAGAGATCGAGGTTGGTCACAATTTTTGTGTCAAACGGCGAACCGGCTTTTAACTCGATCGTGAAAGGATCCGCATCGAGCGAAAGGACGAGGATCGATCTCTGATTTGGGCGCAGTCCATGTGCGAGGTGGTCGCTTACCCTGTGACCATGTTTAAACTTGCGGGGGGGCGGGCAAATGTCGATTAAGATAATAGCGCAGGAAGGGGTCAGGATCAGAGAACTGGTTCATAGTTCCGCTTCTCGCTGTCCGTGCCCTCAACACTTGGTTCGCATCGCTTCCCCGCCGCGTCTCGCGCGTTCTCGGCGGGCGAGCATGGAGGCGCGATACGGTTGTGAATCGGGCCTCATTGCGCGCACAGGAGAAGTGTGAAGAACGCTTCGGTAACAACCGATCACGAGAGAACGGGTAGACCAAGATCAGTCCCGGTTCAACTCTAAGCGTGCCTTTCATTGTGACCAGAACACCGGAACAAAGGGCGTTGCCGCACCCGCACCATAGCGCTTGCTGTTGCATCTGGCTGTCGCGCTGGATCAGCGCCTGACAGGGACTCCGGCGACCGGCATCGCGGCAGCAACCGCCTTTAGGTGTGCCAGTCGGCGATGGCCAAGGTTTCCGCCATGGCCGACAGCTGGTGGCCTATCTCGGATTGGTTCCCCACCAAACCGCATCAAGCCGCAGAGAACGTCTGATCGGCAGGTCCAGGTCATCCATTCAATTGATCTGGATCAAACACCAATATCTAGTAATTTCTATAATCCATAACCCAATATATGGTGTGCAACCGATATCTAGGGGTGATCATGCAGGATACAGTGTCCCGCCTTGCGACCCTTCCTACCCGAGTACGCAAGCGCAACGGCGTTGAGGTTTCCTTCGACGCACGCAAGATCGAGTCGGCGATCCTGCGGGCCGGTCAGGCAAGCGGGGAATTCGGGGACCTGGAGGCCACCGGACTCACCACTCAGGTGATCAAAGTCATCAGCCACCGTCTCGGTCGGGGCCGAGTCCCGGACATCGAGGGTATCCAGGATGTGGTGGAGCAAACTCTGATCGCGGCCAACCACTTCGAGACCGCTCGGGCTTACATCGTCTACCGCGAGCAGCACTCGCGGCTGCGCGAGGACCGCCGTGCTCTGGTAGACGTGACCGAGTCGGTCAACGAGTATCTGGACCGCTCCGATTGGCGCGTTGCGGCCAACGCCAATCAGGGTTATTCCCTGGGCGGGTTGATCCTGAACAGCGCCGGCAAGATGATCGCCAACTACTGGCTGTCCCATGTGTACTCGCCGGAAATCGGCGCCGCACACAGGGAGGGGGATATCCATATCCACGACCTGGATATGCTCGCGGGATACTGCGCGGGCTGGTCTCTGCGGAGTCTCCTGCATGAGGGACTGAACGGGGTTCCTGGAAAGGTCGAAGCCAACCCCCCCAAGCACATGTCGTCCGCCGTCGGCCAGATCGTCAACTTTCTGGGAACACTGCAGAACGAGTGGGCAGGTGCCCAGGCCTTCTCCAGTTTCGACACCTACATGGCTCCTTATGTCCGCAAGGACGGCCTGGGTTATGAGCAGGTCAAGCAGTGCGTTCAGGAGTTGATCTACAACCTGAATGTCCCGTCCCGATGGGGTTGCCAGACCCCCTTTACCAACCTCACGTTCGACTGGGTTTGCCCCGAGGACCTGTGCGAGCAGGTACCCGTGATCGCGGGGGAGGAGCAGCCCTTCACCTACGGCGATCTCCAGACGGAAATGGACCTGATCAACCGGGCCTATATCGAGGTCATGACCGCAGGGGACGCCAAAGGCCGCATCTTCACCTTCCCCATCCCCACCTACAACATCACCGAGGATTTTCCGTGGGAAAGCGAGAACGCGGACAGGCTGTTCGCCATGACGGCCAGGTACGGGCTCCCCTATTTTCAGAATTTCATCAACTCGGAGCTGAAGCCGAACATGGTGCGCTCCATGTGCTGCCGGCTCCAGCTCGACCTGCGCGAGCTCCTCAAGCGCGGCAACGGACTCTTCGGCTCCGCGGAGCAGACCGGCTCCATCGGCGTAGTGACCGTCAACTGCGCCCGTCTCGGTCACCTGTACCGGGGCGACGAGCAAGGGCTCTACGCCAGGCTCGACGCGCTGTTGGAGATTGCGCGCAACAGCCTGGAGATCAAACGCAAGGTCATACAACGCCACATGGACCAGGGACTTTTTCCATACACCAAACGGTTTCTCGGCACCCTTCGCAATCATTTCTCCACCATCGGCGTGAACGGCATCAACGAGATGATCCGCAACTTCACAGCCGATGGCGACGACATCACAAGCGTGCGTGGACAGGCCCTCGCCGCCCGCTTTCTGGACCGGGTGCGTGAGCGCATGGTGGCATTTCAGGAGCAAACGGGGCACATGTACAACCTGGAGGCCACACCTGCGGAGGGCACGACCTACCGCTTCGCCAAGGAGGACCGCAAGCGCTACCCTGGGATCATCCAGTCCGGAACCCAGGACGCCCCCTACTACACCAACAGCTCCCAGCTTCCTGCAGGCTTTACGGATGATCCCTTCCACGCCCTCGCGATGCAGGAAGAGCTCCAGTCGAAATACACCGGCGGCACCGTGCTACACCTTTACATGAGTGAGCACATTTCCAGCGTGGACGCCTGCAAGCGTTTGGTACGCCGCGCGCTGACGAATTTCCGTCTGCCCTACATCACGATTACGCCCATCTTCTCCATCTGCCCGAAGCACGGGTATATCCCCGGGGAGCACGAGTTTTGTCCCACGTGTGACGAGGAGTTGATCGCAAGGAAACGAGCAGAGATGTCGGAGCAGAAGGCCTGTGCCTGCGGCTGATTTCCTCGATTAATGGGCATCGCTTTGCTCTGCCCATCCTGCATGTTTCGAAAAGCTAAAAAACCGTAACAGGAGAATGAAATGTCCGACTTCCAACGCGTCGAGCTGAAAGAAGAAGAACGTACCCGCTGCGAGGTATGGACCCGCGTCATGGGATACCACCGCCCAGTCTCTGCCTTCAACGCCGGAAAGCGCTCCGAGCACGGGGAGCGCCGGTACTTCGTCGAGTGCCGAGCGGGACAAGCGCTTCGAGCAGAACAGGCGGCCTAGTGGTCGATTCTGACCTCGCCAATTGAACAAATGACATTCGGAACCGTGACGCCCTCGACTCGATCGCTGCGCATCGGTGGTCTGACGCCGATGACAACGGTCGACTACCCCGGGGAGCTGTCGGCCGTTGTCTTCTGCCAGGGATGTCCCTGGCGCTGCCGTTATTGCCACAACGGCCACCTGCTCCCATCGACGAGCGTGGATCAGATTCCCTGGTCCGAGGTTCGCGCCTTCCTCCAAGCGCGGATCGGACTTCTTGATGCCCTGGTATTCAGCGGCGGCGAGCCGACGCTGCAGGCCGCATTGCCGGCAGCCATGCAGGAAGTCAGGTCGATGGGATTCAAGATCGGTCTGCACACGGCGGGCGCCTATCCAGACCGCCTGCGGCGCCTGTTGCCCTTCATCGATTGGGTGGGACTGGACATCAAAGCGCTTCCAGCGGGTTATCCGGCGATCACCGGGGTTCCGGGCTCTGGTGAGCGGGCCTGGGAGAGCCTGGCGATACTGCTCGATGCGGGAATCGTGATGCAAGTGAGGACAACGGTCGCGCCGGGATGGTGCAATGAGCGCGATCTGTGGCCGCTGATGCAGAGGCTCGCCGTCCTTGGTGTCGAGGACCATGTCCTGCAGCGCTGCCGTACCGATTCGATCCTGGACCCGTCGCTTGCCAGCTAACCTGAACCCCCATCCCACCAAGCGCCCGTGCGTCGGCTAGACTGGTACCCTGTTCCACCTTAAATTGCGGAGCATGCAATATAAGGTGGAACAGTACCAGAGCAGTGACCGTCTGATAGTGCTGGTCACGGCTCGACTCGGGGGTGTCAAATGACGGAAGAGCGGATCAAGATTCTCCAGAGCATGCCCATCTTCGGCGGAGTCAGGGATGACATTCTGGATCTCATCCTCGAGGATGCGGTCGAGATTTCGCTCGAGAAAGGGGACTACCTGTTCGTAGAGGACGAACCGGGCGATGCCATGTACGTCCTGGAGCAAGGCAAGGTAGCAATACTCAAGCTCTGCGACGAGATCCAATATCGGCTCAAC
>JAJDOL010000138.1 GCA_022340195.1 Chromatiaceae bacterium | reverse complement strand
CTTTGGTTCGATTCGAACGTTATCAAGCCCGTTCTCTTCGAGCTCCTCTCGATAGTGTCCTTCAATTTCAAAAAACTTCACAGCTCGCTGCTTCGGGGGAAGTGGTTTGGCGGTGCTTGTGGCATCTTGGGCCGCAAGATCACGATGCGCTAGCTTAGTCGCCAGGGTCTCCCAGAGACTGCGCTCATCGTATTCCTCGATCAAACGCATGTGGTGACTGTTTTCCTCATAGTCCGCGGTCTCGTAGTAGTCATCATCCTCCGGCGCATACTCGAAGGCGTCCTCCATGCCCATTTCCTTGTGATGGGACAGCACCTTTCTTCGCAGTTCGGCGTAACGCTTCGTGGCATCGGAGGGCTCAGAGTCATGGGCATGGATGACCCAATCAGCGGTCAAGATCATCTCTACCAGCGCTGCGTATTCCTTCTTCGTGAAATTGATCTTCATGCCTGCTTTCCTCCTCTCACACAGCCAAGGGTCGGAGTTGCCGGGTGCCGAGCCGTCCATGACATGCTAGCTTTCTCCAAGCCGCAGCCCGTTTGTCATTCAAACCCCGGAGGCATGTATGCGCGGTCGATTCGTTCACTTTTCGGCTCCCGAAGTCTACGCCAGCCAGTTCGATCTGCAAGGTCGCTCCGCGCTACGATGTCGCCCCGACGCAGCCGGTGTTGGCGATCAGAGGGACCGAGGAAGGAAAGCGCGAGTTGGTTCCGCTGCGCTGGGGTCTCGTCCCCCACTGGTCCAAGGGATCGGACAGCCGCTACAGCATGCTCAACGTCCCGGGCGGAGACGGTTAATTCCATGCCTGCCTATCGCAGTGAGTTCAAGTATCGACGTTGCCTTATCCCGTCGGGGGGATTCTACGAGTGGAAGGCCGGGTAAGGGGGAAAGACTCCGTTTCTGAATTACCCCATGCAACCACCCGCTCTACGCACCCTGAGAATGTCTCAGCGGCTGTTACCGGCGGCAGGAAGGAGAGCGGGAAGTTCGCAGGCTTCGCGACTATCTGTGGCGACCAGAGTAGAGTATGCATACCCGATCGGGCTAGACGATGGTCACGAACTTCTGCCTACGACCCAACCCGGACGGTTGGCATCAGGGCGCGGACGGTCCGCTTAGCCGCGAGAGCGAACGTTCCGCCGGTCTGCGACGATGTCCGAGAACGGGTAAATGCAGATGCTCGGATCATTCGTCCCCAAGGCCTGCTCTGCGCTGGTTTTGGATGCTGGGAATCGCGCTAGTCGTGGAAAAGCGGTTTATAGCCGAGATAGGCTGAGGTCGTCCCGCTTTCCCACCCATGCGGCATCCAAGCGTCGGTCGACTTCTGCGACCTCGCTCGTTTTGCCCTGCGCCTTGAATGCCTCTCTTAGGCCGTACAGCGCCCAGGCGTTGTTGGGAAACTCCTCCAACGCGCTCCGAAACACCTGCTCTGCTTTTTCTGGACTGCCTTGCTGCAACAGTGAAGCGCCTAAGGACTGCTTGACCGGGTAGTACCAGTACGGAGGCTCGAGGTAGGGCAGATCATCCTGGATTGCCGCCGCCTTTTGGTAGGCGATCACAGCCTCCGCGAAGTCGCCCTGTGCCTGGCCCAGCCGACCGGCGATTACCAGTTGGGCGAGGTCCAGCAGCTGGAGTGCGGGGACACCGCCGTCGACCATGCCACTGAAGTCCCGCTCCCGGGCGATGGCCCCGATGGCGTCCGCCTCGGCGCCGGCTGACTCGATGTCTTTGCTCGCTGCGTAAGCCACGCCCCGCGCGTAGTGCCACATCGCCTTCACATAGGGCAGCTCGTCCCCCGGATCTGGAAGGCCTAGCGTCGTCTCGGGGTCGCTGAGCTGAGCGTGGGCAAAATAGGGGGCCGCGTCGATGAGCTGCACCCAGGGAATCGCGGCCGAGACCTCCTTGGACAGGACCTTCGGCAACTTCTCGGCCGCGGCGATTGCCGTTTCGGCATCACCAGCCATGCGCGCAGACTCGAGCAGGAAGTGCACATTGTGCGGGTAGTAGGAGTAAGGGTAGATCCCCTCCGGCGGGGTCACTGCGGCCAGATAGGACTCGTCTGCTGCCACG
Organism: Chromatiaceae bacterium; assembly: GCA_022340195.1. Lineage (GTDB taxonomy): Bacteria > Pseudomonadota > Gammaproteobacteria > Chromatiales > Chromatiaceae > Thiosymbion. The sequence goes on along the minus strand of JAJDOL010000138.1, from coordinate 6,947 downwards.
GCCTCCCGGTTGGTCTGGATGGAGTCCCGGAAACGCCCGATGCGGAAATAGATGTGCGATGGCATATGCACCATGTGCCCGGCCCCGGGCATCAGAGCCGCGAGCCGGTCGGCGTATCGCTCGCCACGCTCCGGCGTTTTCGATGCCTCGACCGTGTGGATGTACAGGTGAATGGCGTAGGGGTGTTTGGGATCCATTGCCAGGGCTCCTTCAAGAACCCGCACCAGCCCTCCGACGGGTTCCTTGAGGGTCTTGCCGTCCGCCTCCCAGTAGTCCCAGGGCGAAAGGTTCATCAAGGCATCCGCGTAGAGGGCCTGAATGGTGGGATCCTCGGGGAACCTGGTCGCGACCTCGGCCATAGCGTCCGCGTAGGCGCGGTTCAGCACGGCACGGTCCGCATCGGAATTGGTCGAGTAGCGTGTGGCGAGCGCCTCGATCAACGCCTTCTCTTTGGGTCCGGTATCCTCAGCGGAGCTCCGGGCGCGCGCCACAGCGCGCGCCGCAGGTGCTATGGCCTCGGGATCCATCGGTGCATTGATGTTCGGCCCCAGGACATAGGCTTCTCCCCAGTAGCACATGGCGCATCCCGGATCCAGCCGCCGGGCATGACGAAAGGCGCGCAGCGCCTCCGGGTGATTGAAGCCATACGTGAGCGCAAGGCCCTGGTCAAAGTATCTCTGGGCCTCATGGCTACCGGTCGTAACCTCGAAGGAGCGATTGCCGAGATCGTCGAACAGGGGTGGCGATTTACCGGCGTAGCTTTGCGCGGCTTCGGAGAGTCGAGCAAGCTGGAGGCGCCGCTCGAACGCCGTGTCGCCGGGCTCACCGCGTGTCCCGCAAACAGCTGCGAGCAGGTAGGCGGGGATGAAGGCGTCATCAGTGTGATGCGCCTCTGCGACACGTGACTCTTCGTAGGAAGACTCTGTTGTGCCGACGCCGTGCGCGAGCGCTAGAGCCGGGATTCCGAAAGTGCCCGCGAGGAGGGCCCGGGCGAAAGACGTTTGCTTCACAGGTATTGCTCCTCCTGGTTCGTCAAGGCGAGGGCCAAGACGGACTCTTACACATATGTACCTCACTAGTTTAGTCTGGATTGGCCAACCCGCCAGACGCCGCGTTTCCGCCATCGTGAGCACCGCGCATGCAAAGCCATAGCGTGTCCGCTAAACCGGGTCGGCTCCACTCCAAGAATCGAGATAAACTGTTCGGCCAGGTGGTTGGTCATTTTCAGATCCTTCTGAGGCAGAAGGGGTAACCGGAGAACAGCCAATGAACAGCGGCGACCTTGTGCTATTTGGACTGAAGGGTAGCCGCCCGTTCGCCCAGAGAGTGGCAAAGGCGCTCGGAATACCTCTGGGCGAGCACGAGGAGCGCGACTTCGAGGACGGGGAGCACAAGATCCGTCCACTCGAAAGCGTACGCGACAAGGACACTTACCTTGTGCAATCGCTCCACTCCGACGACCGCCTGAGTGTCAACGAAAAGCTGGTGCGACTACTTTTTTCGATCGGCTGCCTGAAGGACGCGGCGGCCGGCAGAATCACGGTGCTCGCGCCCTATCTCGCTTATGCGCGCAAGGATCGCAAGACACAGCCGCGCGATCCGGTGACCATCCGCTATCTCGCTCAGCTATTCGAGGCGGTCGGACTGGACCGATTGGTGGTTCTGGAGGTACACAACCTCGCCGCCTGTCAAAATGCGTTCCGATGCGGTACGGAGCATCTGATCCCGGACAACCTCTACGTCGACGAGTTGCTCGCCACACTGCAAACCGACGAATCGCTTGTCGTTCTCTCACCCGACGCAGGGGGCATGAAGCGCGCCGAGCGTTTTCGCGGAACGCTCAGCGCGCGTCTTGGGCGGGAGCTGCCATTAGCATTTATGGAGAAGGCTCGAGGTAAGGGGATGCTCAAGGTGGGCCGCCTGATCGGCGATGTGGCCGGCAGTACCGTCGTGATCATTGACGATCTGATCAGCACCGGCGGTACCCTGTTGGGTGCGGCCCGAGCATGCAAAAAATCCGGGGCACGCCGGGTGATTGCAGCCGCGGCCCATGGCGTGTTCTCCGGCAAGGCCAACCAGGTGCTTGCCGCTGACGAGCTGGATCGGATCTTGGTGACCGATTCCGTTGAACCGCTTTGTCTGTCGTCAGACTTGCTCGACCGTAAGGTCAAGATGTTGAGCGCAACGGTACTCTTCGCCGCGGCGGTTCGCGGGATGCACGAGGGCGACTCCCTTCTCGCTCTGCGTGACGCCTGAGCTTGGTCGCAGGTCGCTGACGCCGCAAAGCTCCCCTGTTTCCTGGTCGAATTTGCGGGTTTGTTGTCCATCAGGCGCTGGTTACCTTCTGTTCCGCAGAAACTCGATTTCCACGGCAGAAGACAGCTAGGATTCGATCATTTCCCCCAGACCACGCCCGGGCTGGACCATAGGTAGCACATTCTCTGCTTTGTCGATCCAGGCATCCACCAGGACTGGACCCTGGTGCTCGATGGCCTCGCGGACCGTGTCCTCCATTGCCTGAGGATCTCTGACACGGAGAGTCTTCAGCCGCGGATAGACGAACTGCAGCGCCGTCAGGTTCGGAAGTTGGGTCCGACAGCTTTGGTCGAGATCAACGCAATGCGGATCACATTCCGCCGTGCGCGACAAGCAGGTCTCATAGTGGTTCCCGTCATCCATCATGTCCTCCCACTGGCGTACCATCCCGAGATAGCCGTTGTTCAGAATGAACATCTTCAGAGGTATCCGATTCGCCACCAAGGTCCCCAGCTCCTGAATGTTCATCTGGAAGCTGCCGTCACCGTCGATCAGCACGACGGGTTTGTCCGGGTTCGCGTACCAGGCTCCGATGGCGGCCGGAAGCCCGAAGCCCATAGTTCCCAATCCGCCGGAGCTGATCCACTGGCGCGGCCGTGAGAATCGGTAATACTGGGTTGCCCACATCTGGTGTTGCCCCACGCCCGTCACCAGTGTTGCGTCGCCTTCCGTCAGCCGGGAAACCGACTCGATAACGGCCTGCGGCTTGATGTAGTCCCCGTTCCCGTATGGCTTGGGCATCTGTTTCCGCCAGGCACCGATTTGCGCCGACCAGGCTTTATGCTGGGCGCTGCGGCCCGACGCCAGCGCGTGGCGTAAGAAGTCCACGAGATCGGCGGGCAAAGCCAGATCAGTCTTAATCGTCTTCGCCATCTCCGATGGATCTATGTCCACGTGGGCAATGCGCTTGTCCATCGCGAAGCCTTTAACCGCCACTCGATCGTCGAAGCGACCCCCCAAGGTCAGGATCAGGTCGGCGTCGCGCAGTGCGTAATTGGCCGGGATAGTTCCGTGCATACCCGGCATCCCGAGATTGTGCGATAAGTCGAAGGGCACGGCACCCAGGGCATTGAAGGTGGTTGTCACCGGCACGTCGAAGCGCTCGACAAAGCGGCGCAGGAGATCCGAGGCTCCTGCATGGATGATGCCGCCGCCGGCCTTGACCACCGGACGCTCGGCCACAGCCAAGGCGTCGATGATGGCATCCGCCTTGGCAACATCGAAGTGGACTGACTCACGATGGCGCTTGCGCGGGATATTCCTTTGGCGGACGGTTGCAAGTTGAACATCTTTGCAGATATCGACAACCACCGGCCCCGGTCTTCCGGTCGTGGCAAGATGGAAGGCCTCGCGCAGGACCCACTCGAGGTCCGCCACGTTTTTGACGAGGTAGTTGTGCTTCGATATGGGGCGGGTCACACCGACGGTGTCGACCTCTTGAAACGCATCTGTACCGATCGCGAAGCTCGGGACCTGACCGGTTATGAAGACCGTCGGAATCGAGTCCTTGTAGGCATCTGCGATGGGAGTTGTCAGGTTGGTCGCTCCGGGACCCGATGTGGCGAGCGCGACACCGACCTGTCCGCTCGCCCGTGCGAATCCCTCGGCGGCGTGTCCGGCACCCCCCTCTTGGCGGAAGAGCACAAACTTGGGCGCACGCTCCCTGCGGCTCATGCGCCTGTTCAGCTCCACGTGCAGGGGAATGACAGCCCCTCCTGTATGACCGAAAAGATATTCGACGCCCAACTCGACGAGTACGTCCAGGAAGACGGCGGCACCGGTACGGCTCGGTGTATTCATCGCAGAAACTGCATCCGAAAAGCTGTGTAGCCAAAACTCTACATTCTAACTTGGGCGTACAGTGCCTGCCGGATTAAAGAGCGAGGTTTCGACTTCGATCGCGCATGCCATAGTCTGCTCTGGTAACATCCAGCGCATGCGGATCGTAGTCTGACGGCCATTGTCGACCTCTTTGGTGTTCCTTGTTTTGGAGAAATCTGATGAACAAACGATGGATGGTGCTCGGCGCAGGATTCGTTTCTTGCAGCCTCCTGTTGGCTAGTTGCGCCACGGACGAGTACGGCAATCGGCGCCCTCTCACGGAGACAGAGAAAGGAATTGGCATCGGAGCCGCTACCGGAGCCGCAATCGGGGCTGTCGCGGACAGGTCGGCCAAGGGCGCCGCGTTGGGCGCCGTCGGCGGTGCCTTGGTCGGTGGCCTGATCGGCAACTATATGGAGCAGCAACGCCGCGACTTCGAGAAGGTGCTGGCGGATGAGATTGCCTCGGGAGCAATCCGCGTCGAGAAGCTGCCGGGTGACCGCCTCTTGGTCGGCATGACCGGCGAGACTGCGTTCGAGGTCGATTCGGACCGGATCAAGCCGGGCTTTTACAGCACCATGGATAAGATATCAGGCGTTGTGAACAAGTACGGCAAGACCCAGCTCGCGATCGCGGGGTATACAGACAGCACGGGCTCGGCCGCTTACAACCAGGATCTCTCGGAGCGACGCGCCGGGGCCGTACAGAGCTATCTGCTCAGCGACAATGTCTATCCGGCCCGTCTAAGCGCTACCGGCTACGGTCAAAACCGGCCCATCGCGAACAACGACACGGAGGAGGGGCGGCGTAGAAACCGCAGGGTGGACATCACTATCATTCCTGTGGCCGAGGAAACCTAGACAATCCGGGACCCCCGCACCTCCGGGAGCTTTAGTGACGGCAAAGCTGCCGCCACTACGAATCCGGTAGACCACCGGAGGCAGCCCTGGAGACCCTGTGCCTGCTGGTACCCTGTTAAACCTTATGTTGCGCAATCATGCAAAATAAGGTGCAACAGGGTACTAGAGCCATATCGAATTTGAACGAACCGGGAGATGTCGCCATGCGAATAGCACGTTTTCAGGACCCCGCAGGAAACGTCCACTACGGAGTTCCTATCGATGAAGCGAACGCAAATCGGCTGGAGGGCGACCTCTACCAAGGCCTGAGCGAGACTGGCGATACGGTCGCTGTGAGCAACTGGCTGGCCCCCGTCGCAGCGGTCAACATCTTTGGTATCGGGCTGAACTACCGCGCGCATGCCGAGGAGACGGGTGCGCAGATCCCTGAGCACCCGATTCTCTTCATGAAGCCGACCACATCGGCCACAGGTCCGAGTGATCCCATTCTCCTGCCCGCCTCCTGTGATCGCGGTCCCGAGGTGGACTACGAGGCCGAGCTTGCCGTCGTGATCGGCCGCGCGGCGAAGGACGTGTCCGAGGCGCAGGCGCTCGATTACGTCCTGGGCTACACCTGCTCGAACGACGTGTCGGCCCGCCGCTGGCAGAAGCACGGCGGTGCCCGGCAGTGGGTGCGCGGAAAAAGCTTCGACGCCTTCTGTCCCCTTGGTCCGGTGCTGGTAACCGCGGACGAGATTCCCGATCCTCAGAATCTGGAAGTTCGTTGCGTGCTCAACGGCGAGACCATGCAGAGCGGAAATACAAGCGACATGATCTTCTCCGTCGCTCAGCTCATCGCCCATCTCAGTCGGGATACAACCTTGTTGCCGGGCACCCTTATCCTAACCGGTACGCCCCCCGGCGTCGGCTTTGCACGCAAGCCGCCGGTCTTTCTCGCGGACGGGGACATCGTTCGCGTCGAGATCGAGGGTATTGGGGTCTTGGAGAATTCGGTCATCAACGCCGGTTGAGCCCGAGCGCTCACCCCGTACGCCGGCTCAGGTCCGCTCACGACAGGCGTTCATCTGCAGATTGCGCAAGCTTTGCAGATGAGCCGAGTACGGCGTGACGGGAAGTTGGCGCGTTTTTCACAGGGCTGAGGAAGTAACGGTACAAAGATAAAAATCTGCGCTGGTCCGTAAAATCGACGGATTTTGGATAGAAGAGGGAACGCGACGAGATCAACCGCTCTGCGTCAGACGTTCGAGGCTCATGTTCGCTGCTATCGCGTCGTGCGGGATCAGGGCATACCTCCAAGGCTTACCGCCATAACTCGCCGTATGCGCGGTGGCGTGCTCGCACCAGCGCTCCGCGGCGTCTTTCTTTGCCTGCACTTGCGGATCGCCCATCTCCTTTCGCATTTTGGGCTCGCACATGTAGATGGCAGCTGCGGTCTCGGCGACAAAGTCGGGCTGGTATTCCTTGTAATCGGTGCCGGACTTGTAGAAAAGTTGAAACTGTCCCTTCGGCGGCCTGAACCACTTTTCCACATCTGAATCGTTCTCGAGCACCACGGAGAAAAGCCGCTCGGAGTCCGAATCGAACTTGGTGACGGCGTACAGGCTTTTCGCAAAGCCCCCAAAGACGTGCTGTCCAATCTTGCTCTTATCCTCGACGGTCTGTCGGAAGTCACGGACGGCACCGTCTGACGCTAAGAATGCGCTCTCTTTCAGCTCCGTGAATCCCTTGCTGACCTTGACCTCCCAATCGGTCTCGCCCTCCCATTGGTGAGTCTGCATCTGGGTGTGGATCAGATCGACGAGCTGCCGCTCGTAGTACTGGAGTACATTTCGCGTATCGTCTTCGTCGAGATACCCCGAAAGGTGCGATACGACCTGGCTTGCAAGGTCATACAGCAACTCGGCGTGGTCATCGTAGGAGATGTCGTCGAAGTCGATCAGGCCGCGAACC
>JAJDOL010000093.1 GCA_022340195.1 Chromatiaceae bacterium | reverse complement strand
TGCAAAGGAGGATATCCTACAGAACGGGCACCCAAAGAAGCAGCGCTGATCGGTCAGAGCTCGCGCGTCAGAGCGGCACTTCAACTAACTGATTTTCCGGATAACTCAGCTTATCTTAGTGCCATTCGGCTCTGACCCCTTTCATCGTCACGTCCGGATCTGTGGGGGGATGGTTCAGTAATGGCTGTCTCTACCCGGACCGCCCCCGGGCGGAGTGGCTGGCCGAACGGAATAAGGCAGTCATCTTGCTCGCTTGTCCTGGCTACCTGCGAGGCTCCACTTGTCCTCGTTGGCTTGAGCCTGCAACATCATGCTCCGAGCTCGTAGGTCTCTCCGAGATCCGCAAGCGGGACATCATCGCCTTTGAACAGGTACGCCAACCCTTTTCGGTGGATCAATGTACACGGACCTTACCATCATCGCGCTATTCATTTTCGTCTATAGCGCCGTTGCCGGGCGTGTCGAGCGCACCCCGATCACGGGCCCCATCGTCTTCCTCGCCTTCGGCATCGCGCTCGGGCCCGTCGGACTCGGCTGGCTGAGCCTCGATGTGGAGCTCGAGGGCCTGCGTACCCTCGCGGAGCTGACGCTGGCTTTGGTGCTGTTCACAGACGCGGCCAATGCGGATCTCTCGGTCCTGGGAAAGAGCTGGCGCATCCCGGAGCGGCTCCTGGTCATCGGCCTGCCGCTGACCATCCTACTCGGCTTCGGGGTCGGGGTCGTGCTGTTCCAAGACCTCGGGCTGCTGGAAATCGCCATCCTGGCTACCATGCTTGCCCCCACCGACGCCGCCCTTGGTAAGGCCGTGGTCAGCAACAAGGCTGTCCCCGGGAAGCTTCGCGAGGGGCTCAGCGTGGAGAGCGGTCTGAACGACGGTATCTGCGTGCCGATCCTCCTCGCCTTGCTCGCTCTGGCCACCGGTGCCGAGCAGTACCGCCTCGGCTTTTCCCTCAAGTTCTTTGCCGAGGCGATCGGCATCGGACTCGTCGCCGGCATGACGCTAACCCTTGCGGGTTCCTGGCTGCTGCGCCTGTGCGAGGGACGAGGCTGGGTCACCGAGACTTGGAGGCAGCTGCCAGTGGTAGCGCTGGCGTTCTCGTGCTTCGGCGTGGCCCAGATGCTGGGTGGCAGCGGATTCATCGCCGCATTTTCCGGTGGCCTGCTCTTCGGGGCATTGACGAAGCAGGAGAAGCACAGGTTGCTGCTCGCCACCGAGGGCACGGGCGACACCCTGGCCCTGTTCACCTGGGTGGTCTTCGGCGCCGGTGTCGCAGGCCAGGCGATCGGGTACTTCAGCTGGACGGTGCTGCTCTATGCACTGCTCAGCCTGACCCTCGTCCGTATGCTGCCGGTCTACCTCTCCCTGCAGGCTCTCCCGCTGGGGACCGAGACCAAGCTCTTCATCGGCTGGTTCGGGCCGCGGGGGCTGGCAAGCATCGTGTTCGCCATCCTGGTGCTCGACGCCCACCTGCCCGGCGGCGGGACCTTGGCCGTCACCGTGGTCTGCACCATCGTCTTGAGCATCCTACTGCATGGTCTCACCGCCAATCCGTTGGTCAGCCGGTTCGGAACGAAGTGGCACCGGCAAAAGGGATGAAATCACCGTGGGCGATTGTCCGTTCTCACTCTCGGACATGGAACCATCGCCGCGCCCGCCGACCGCTATATGGCGAATCTGGTGCTCCACCCGGGGGTCTTTATCCGGCTCGAGCAACCGGTGGCAAGCTTTTTCGGCACCCCGGAATGACGCCGGGTTAGCGCTTTTTCCGCTCGTACAAATTTCTGTTTCCGAGCCAATTACCCGACCTTATCAGCCTTGCCGTGCCCGAATCGTTTTGCGCATCGCATCCTGGAATGTCGCCATCAAAGCAGCTGTGGACACGCCGATCATCAGCACCCCGTTGATAGCCTCGAGCGGACCGAGGAGCCTGTGCCGCTCCGACATGACCATGTCGCCGTAGCCGAGCGTGGCGAAGTTCACCGCCGAGTGATAGAAGGCGACGCCGAATTGATCGAATTCCCCAAGGAGATGAAACAGCAGCGCCCAAAGGCCGACCTGAACCAGATTTCCGACAACCAACAGCAGCATGACGACATTGACGACGACCAGGCTGGCGATGAACGATGGGCTGTCCACCAGGTACGCGTGGCGGGAGTAGTAATGGATCGCGGCCATGAACAGGAGGGATTGAAACAACAGACACAGGGCCATCATGGGCAGACCGTAGAGGAGATTCATCAGCATGGGGGGGACTCCACTTCCGCGGTGATGCGGGAACGGCGGCGCAGGTGCCGTTCCCTCAGATGCTCGAGCAGCGTAATCGCCAGCCAGGCGTAGAGGGTAACCGCCACGAACAGGCCCATTCGCACGGAGAAGGCGGCGTATACATCCTTGCCGTTGGCACTATCCTCCACGGCGGGGCCGAGCAAAATGAGCATGGTCGCCGCGGTGTTCAGCCAAAAGGAGCCGGGGTAGCGGCTGGGAAGCACCTTGTAGAGCTTGGCGGCAAAATAGACTCCGAACAGCAGCATCCACAGGACAAACATCCACAGGTTTGTAACCAGGTCCAGCAGGACCCAGAAGAGTGCAGCGAAACAGCCGCTGAGAAATGTGGAGCCAAGCAGCTCGCGGCCGGCGTCCCGGGCCTTGACCAAGGAGCCCTGCTGGCCCAGGGAAACCGACTTCATGATGACCGCCATGTAGGCGGCCGGATTAGTCAGCACCAGCAGGTAGGCGGGCAGCACGATCAGCGTGGAACGCAAGGCGTTCCAGTTGGTCTGAACGGTGCCCGCTGCCTTGGGCTTGGTCTTCTGCGGTGGAGCTGAGTCCTCCGGGAACCATGGGTACACGAGCCACTGGCAGACGATGGCGACAGCGATGCCCAGCACCAGAGACTGGATGACGGTAACCGCCAGAAGATAGTTTATCGTGCCAGCGGCGGAGATGAGCGTGAAGCCCATGGTGAGCAGGGTACCGACCAACCCCTTGCCCATGTTGATGGTGATGTAGGCGCTCATGAACAGGCCGAGCGCAACGATGAGCACGCCGGAGACCGCGTAATGGGTGAGAAGGGGAATCAGCAGCAGGCCGATTCCCAGGGTGATGATCACCACCAGAATCAGCCCCGCCAGCCCCTTGATCCCCATCGGTGGGCTTGGCGCGGAAACCAGGAAAAGCGCGAACAGCGGGGCCAGGAACGGCAGAGGTAGCGGTATGGCGTAGCCGCAGGCCAGGGCCAAGGCCACGGTCAGGGCCAACCGGAAGACGCGGCGCGTGTCGATGGGCATGAATGTGCCGGGCGCCTGCCTTCAGTAGGCGTAGGACAGCCAGCTCATGAGCCGGATGTAAAGCTCGCCCAGGGTGCGCAGCAGGCCAGCCTGATCGCTGTAGGCGATGACCGAGGCCTGACCGCCCACCCGCAGTTGAGCATGCAAGGCCTCGCTCTGGCTCACGTCGAAGCCCACCACCACCGGAAAACGTTGGGCCTGGCGCAGCCAATCCCGGTTGTTGCTCACCGAGGGCAGGGTTCCCGGGGGCGGGGCCTGGCCGGCGCTCACGCCCAAGCCAATGCTGCGCAGCTCGCCCTTGAGCACCTGCCCGGGGAGTACGTCGAACAGGATCTCCACCGGGCTTCCGGGATGCAGGTGCCCCAGGTTGTTCTCGGTAAACTCGGCGCTGATCCAAACGTCCTGGATGGCGATCAGGGTCATCACCGGGGAGCCGGTGCCAGCGTACTGTCCTACGTCTGTGCGCAGGTCCGTGATCACCCCACGGGAGGGTGCCTCCACCACTGTATTCGCCAGGTCCAGCTCCGCCTTCTCCACCGCGCTCTGGGCGGATCTGAGGATGGCGTTGCTCTCCTCGTCGTCGCCACCCATTTGTTCAATGGCCCGCTGGATATCGGCCTCAGCCGCGGAGACCTTGGCACGGGCCTGGCCGAGAGACGCCCGAGAGACCTCCAGGCGGCGCACGGAGATGGTCCCCGGGTCCTCCTTATGCAGGCGTTCCAGGCGGTTGACATCCTGCTCGGCCTTGAGCTCGTTGGCGAGGGCCGCATGCAGGTTGGCCCGTGCCGCCTCCACGCCGGCGCTACCGGCATCCACCTGGCTCTTCGCGTTCTTCCAGTCCGACCGAGCGCGCTCCAGGGCGATTCGGTATTGAGAGGGATCGATCTCGAACAGGCGCTCGCCCTTCTCCACCATCTGGTTATTGCCGACCCACACCTCGGTCACCACACCCGCCACCTTGGGCGCCACTCCGACCACGTACCCCTGCACCCGAGCCTGGGAGGTGTAAGGGGTGTAGCGATCGGCGAGCAGGTACCAGGCAAGGCTGCCCAAAATGATCAGGAGAATGATCAGGGTCCCGACCTTCACCGACTTGGCCGGATTCTCCTCGGCCGGCGCCGCCGATTCATCCTCTGCGGTGGCGGGGACTGGGGCCGGTTTCGGCTCGGCCTGCGGCGTTGCTTGTTCACTCATGCTGCTGGCTTCCGGTGGTCGGGGTCTGTTCGTTGGGGGCAGGCGCCCGGTGCGGGTCGCCGAGCAGCCCGCCCCAGTCCGTGCGGTCGCGCATGGTTTCGCGGGTCTCGGCAGGAACCACCTCCTGTAGGGGCATCTCGAGCCAACCGCCGCCCAAGGCCTTGTACAGCTCGATGACGGCGCCGACATGGGCGCCCTGGGTGATCAGCTCGCGCTCCGCCTGCGAAAAGAGGGCGCGCTGCGCATCCAGCACCCGCTGAAAGTCCGCATAGCCCTCCCGGTAACGGGTATTGGCGAGATCTAGGGAACGCCGCGCCGCCCCGACAGACTCGGCCAGTACCCGCTGCTGCGATGCGGTTCGCACCACGGTTACGGCGGCGTCGTCGATCTCCCGCGCGGCCCGCAGGACGGTGCGCTGGTACTCCTCGAGGAGCTGCTGCAGGCGGGCGTCCTGGAGCCGCACATTGTTGGCGATGGCTCCGTGATCGAAGAGATTCCAGGTCACGCTCGGACCCACAGCCAGGAGGCCGGTATTCGGCGTCGAGTCGAGGCTGTTTCCGGACCAGCCGATGGTCCCGAACAGGGAGATCGCCGGGTAGAAGTCCGACTCCGCGACGCCGATCTGCGCCGATTGTGCCGCCGCCTGCCAGGCGGCTGCGCGTACGTCCGGCCGGCGCAGCAACAGCCGGGCGGGAATGTCCCGAATGCTTAGTGAACCCACTGCGGGCAGCTTGCCGTGCCAGCCGTCGAGCTCCGGCAGCTCGCCCGGTGGACGCCCCAGCAGGGTGGCAAGTGCGTTGCGGGTCTTGGTCAGCGTGACCTGCAGGTCCGGAATCGTAGCCAGGGTGGCCAGATACTGGGTCTTCGCCTGCTGCAGGTCGAGCTCGGACTGCTCCCCACTCTTGTAGACCAGCTCGGTGATCTCGTAGCTGCGCCTCTGGATGTCCGCGTTCTCGCGTGCGATGCGGATGCGAAGCTCGGTGGTGCGGTGGGTGTAGTACAGGCGCGCGACCTCGGCAGCGAGCAAAACCTGGGCATCCTGCTGGTTTGCCACGGAGGCGAAGAAAGCGGCGTCCGCGGACTCGATGCTCCGCCGGAAGCGTCCCCAGAAATCCAGCTCCCACCCCAGATCGAATCCGGTCGAATAGTCGAAGAAGCTTTGATCCTCGTTGGCGACATTTCCTCCGCGTCGGCGGATGTGCTCGTATCTCACCGCGCCGCTGAACTGCTGGAGCTGAGGATAGAGCGTGCTGGCGGCGATGCCAAGCTTGGCGCGGCTCTCCAAAATTCTCAGCCCGGCGATGCGAAGGGAGAGATTCTCCTGCCTGGCCTGCTTGATCAGGCGGTCGAGAACCGGATCGTCGAACAATCGCCACCAGAAGCGAAGGTCCGTCGCCCCCTGCTTCCCAGGGTCGACGACCTGCCCGTAGAGATCCGGCTGCCAGCGGCTCAACCACTTCACCTCTGGTTCCTCGAAATCCGGCCCGAGGGTGGTACAGCCATTCAGCGTGAGAACACACCACACGAGGACCGACGCCGATAGCCGGACTGAACGGGGCTTGGGCGGGCTCCGCACGGTCGGGTCAGTCTTCAGCCGAGGCGTCTCCGGCCAGGGGCGCCGCCTGATCCTGTCCTCCTTGTGAGGTTGCGGGGTCGGCATCA
>JAJDOL010000082.1 GCA_022340195.1 Chromatiaceae bacterium | reverse complement strand
CGCGACCTGGTACGCCGCCTCGGCGGGCAGGAGCCCGAGGACAGGCGCTGGCGCGAGCAGGTGCTGGACGTACGCCTGCACGTGGAGTTCGTGGGCCGGGAGCTCGATACCGAAGGGCAGGAGGTAGAGGTCTATCGCTCCGGTGCGGGCAAGTCCGGAGGCCAGCGCGAGAAGCTGGCCACCACCTGCCTGGCCGCCGCCCTGCGCTATCAGCTCGGCGGCAGCGACGGTGCCCTCCCGGTCTATGCCCCGGTGGTGCTGGACGAGGCATTCGGCAAGGCGGACAACGAATTCACCGAGCTGGCCATGCGCATCTTCGAGCGCTTCGGCTTCCAGATGATCGTGGCCACCCCCCTCAAGTCCGTTATGACCCTGGAGCCCTTCATCGGCGGGGCCTGCTTCGTGGATATCGCCGATCGCAACCGATCTGCCACCCTGCAGATCGCTTACGACCTGGAGCGCCGCAGACTCGATCTGCCGGATCGTGACCGGCTGTTACCGACGGCCGAGCACCATGCCCGCCGCGCGTCGCCTTGATCAGGCAGCGGTCGCTCGACGCCTGAGCGTCCATTACCGCAACCGTCGCCGCGAGTGGCTCGCCGGCAGCGGAACCTGGCCCTTGACTGTTCCGCTGCACCCCCCGACTGAACGAGAGGCCGCCCGGGACCTCGGAGCCGCAAGAGGATGGATCGCCACCTGGCAGTCCTGGCAGGGGCCGGGCGAGGTCGTCTGGACCGAGCGAACCTGGTCCAGCCTCGGCACGCAACGCCTGCCCGAACGGCTGCTTCTGCACAACGCGGAACAGGTAGCGGACTGGATCGGCGAGCGTGAACGCTGGTCATCGGCCATCACCCGACACCGCGTGCTATCCGAGCGATTTCCAACCCTGGACGTGCACTTGGGGAGCCACTACGACTGGCTCGCGGACAGCAGCGAGACCGAGGTCGAGCGCCTGGCGGCGGTGCTCGCTCGACTATCCAAACACCCGGACTCCGGCCTCTACATCCGGCAGCTGCCAATAGCCGGCGTGGACACCAAGTGGATATCCGCCAACCGCGCTCTGGTTACCGGACTCCTGCGCGCGCTGCTTGGTCGCGAAGGCGACCTGTTCCAGCTCGCAGGACTGCGCCGGGAGCCGGTTCTGCTACGGATGCGGTTGCTCGATCCGCAGCTACGCACCAGCGTCGGCGGGCTGGACGACGTAACAGCGCCCATTGAACAGATAGCCGCACTCGCCCTGCAACCCTCGCGCGTCTTCATTGTCGAGAACCTGCAAACGGGGCTCGCCTTTGCCGAGCTTCCGGGCAGCCTGGTATTCATGGGCAAAGGCTATGCGGTGGATGTCTTCGGCGCCATTCCCTGGCTACGGGACGTGGTCTGTCATTACTGGGGCGACATCGACACGCACGGTCTGGCCATTCTCGACCGCCTGCGCGATTATTTGCCCCAGGCCCGCTCGCTGCTTATGAATGAAACCACCCTGCTCGACCATCGCGACCTTTGGGTCCAGGAGGCCAGGCCGCTCGGTCCGCAGGACCTTGCCAACCTAGACGATGCCGAAAAGGCGCTCTACGATAGCCTCGTCGGCAACCGCTGGGAAACGAGCCTGCGGCTCGAGCAGGAGCGCATCGCCTGGGATTATGCCTGGGAGCGAATCGCGGACACGTGTCTGGGTTAGAATCTCCATTAGGCTCTCAGCGAGCGGGCAGATTCCTGAGCGACAAGCGAATAATTCGAGAAATCATGTCTTACCGCCCGAATATTGAAGCGCTCTTGTTCGACTTTGGTGGCGTCATCGTCGGATTGGACTGGGAACGCGTATTTCAAATGTGGGCCACTCATTCTCCGCTATCGCGGCTCGAAATTGGAAAACGCTTCAGCATGGATGCGGCCTACGAGCAACATGAGCGCGGCGAGCTGACGGAAGCAGAGTACTTCGCACACTTGAGGGCCGTTCTCGAATTCCGCGGCGACGACGAGGAGCTCCGGCACGGCTGGAATGCCGTTTTCACTGAAGAGATCGAGCCAACCGTGCGGCTACTGCCTAGCTTGAAGTCGAGGATGCCCATTTATCTCTTCTCCAACTCGAATCCTACGCATGAGGCGTTCTGGAGGACGACGTACTCCGAAACCATCGGGCTGTTTACCGACGTTTTCGTATCCTCTACGCTTCGACACCGAAAACCGGAGCGGGCCGCTTTCGAGGCGATCACTCGCGAAACCGACATCGCGCTCTCGTCGATCCTCTTTTTCGACGATGCATTGGAAAACGTCGAAGGAGCACGTGCGGCAGGACTTCAAGCGGTTCAGGTTACCCGGCCATCCGACGTCAGCGCGGCGTTGTCGCGAATCGGCATGCTCTAACCCATTTTGTTTACAAAAGTATTTCGTCACGAATTTCTGAGATTCGTCCACCTCGCCACCGGCCTCTTTTTGCCCACACTGCGACACCGCCAAAGAGCCGGTAGAAAGGTCTGGAATCGACCCGTTCCCCTCACTGCCCGTATGCGCCCGCCTGGCCGAAAGCCACCACGAAGCGGACGCCAGGCCCGATCGGAATCGACCCTGGCCCCGCAAAACGCTGGCCTCGCATCTCCTCCAGGCTCAGGGGGCGCAGCTCCATGATCTCGAAGAAATCATGGAAGGCGTCGCTGTATTGGTGGTCGGTCTCGAGGGCTTGGTAGCTGGCCCCGAGCCAGAGGATGCCGGGAAAATGGGAGAGGGTCTTGCGCAGCCGCCACAGGGGAGTGGCGCCGGCGTCGCTGCCGCCGCCCGTCCCACCTTTGGCGCCCTTGACCGCGGTGCGTCCGAGGGCGGCGAACAGCAGGCCGCTGCTGTCGATCAGCATCAGGACTCGCCTTTGATGCGCGGCGACCCAGGACTGCAGCAGCGCCAGGGCGGCCGCCTCGCGCTCGCCGATATCCAACGCCAGCAGCGCCCGGACATCGCCGTCGAGCCACGCCAAGGCATCCGAGGGATGCGTCTTCGCGTTCCAGGGTGTCCGCAAGGGAGTCGATCACGTTCATCCACAACTCGGCCAACATGGAGACGGTGTACTGCTCTTCCGGAGATGCGGGTTGTACTTGATCGCGGTCTGTAAGGGCAGGTTTTCCGGATCAGGCATGGTTGCGCTTCCAGTAGTCTCGCAGCAGAAAGGACAGAAACTGCACGCGCTCGCCCTCGAAACCCGGATAGCCGTCCTCCTCCAGCTTCAGTAGCGCGGCGTCGAGCAGGCGGGCGCGCAGGTCCGGATCCCGTGCGGCCGGCAATGCCGATGCCAGCAACAGGTTCAGGCAGAAGGGGGAGAGCCACCCGATGCGCCGGCACAGATGATCCAGGGCCTCCGGCGCAGCGGTCCAGTGGTCGCGTCGGGCCTCTTCGTCCAGCATGACCAGGGCGGCCCGCTGCCCGAACGGTCCGAGACGGAAGTCTTAGCAGTCGTTGAATCGGATGCTGATCCCGTAGCGGTCCAGCAGTGCGTTGAAGCCGATGGAGCTGGAGAAGACGAACCGGCACACCACGCCGGACCCCAGGCGCCAGGCCCTCAGCCAGCCGAGCAGCCGTTCGGTCTCGGCGACATCCTTGGCGAGCAGCTTCTCGAGAAATACGGTGAATTCGTCGATCGGGCGGGCGAGCAACCTCCGGTCTTCTGCTTCCTCGCCGATGCACTGCAGCAGCGAGGTCTTGCCGAGACGCCGCGGACCGCTCAGGACGATGTGATTACCCGCGAGATAGCGCCAAATCTCCTCGCGCTCCCGGACGCGATCGAAGAAATTCCGCCCCTCGGCCTTGTTGCCTACTCGAATCGGCATCGTCTTCGCCTCCCCATCCGCACCATGATTTCCTACAGTATTGCTTGATGTTTGAATTAATTCATAACTGAATTCGGTACTGGAGCGCTGCAGGGGCTGGCGGATAAAGAGGCGCTGGAAAGGCAAGGCTCCGAGTGTGGCCCGTGATGCCGCGCGCGCCTCGAGCGTTCGGACTGGCCGCAGTTTCCCGGACCGCGAGCTTCGGAGCCGCGTGGAAACTCGACCGTCTGCAGATTGCGGGGTGTGCTATATATGCGAAGATGTGCTGGGTTGGTTCGTTGCGGTCGCGATGATGCCTGGAGAAAATATCGTGGAAAGACAGCAGCGCTGGGGCCTTTCCACGCTGACCGTCTTGGTTCTAGTTACCGCCTCTTGCGGGCTTCGAGCCCAGGTCTACGGTACGCCCGAACCCGCGAGCGGTTCGCTGCCACCAAACCGCATTCAATTTACACGTGATTTAGTATCGAAACCCTGGTTCCAAGGCTGGTACACGCGTATCACGGACGCCGACGCGACGCGCTCTATCGCGGTAGTCGGCGCATCACAATTTCTTCCCTATGCACAGGAGCGTGAAAACGATGCCGCTGTTCCTGGTTATCTGGCAATCATTGTCAGCGAAGGGGACGAGACCCACATCTACGAAGCTTTCCCCGAGCGGACGAGTTTTTGGAGCAGCCGAAACGCCGTGCCGCTGGAGATTTTTTCCGAGGAGTGGACGCGATTCGAATGGAATGCGGAGGGATACGGTTTTATCTCGGAAGACATGATCCAGATCGCCATTCCTGGTGGTGCCCAAGTCCACGCCACGCTCGGGCAGCGGCTTCCCTGGAATTATTTCGTACCTTGGCTCGGACCGGAGGGACTCGTTGAGTTCTTATCCTTCGTCCCGCTTCACTGGCTCGTCTACAGTCTCGGATCGGATTCCTATTACACCTTCGAGCCCTTGGACGGCACCGGCAGTATTGCAAGCGGCTTCGGGATAGCACACCAGGAATCCAATTGGGGTGAAGTGTTCCCGCCCGCCTGGGTTTGGGCACAAGCCGTCGGCCTCGACAACATGAGACAACTCGCACTCGCCGGCGGAGAACTGGTCGTCGGCGATCAAGCGATCACTACCTGGCTCCTCGCCTTTCATTCACCGACGATTGCTTGGGAATTCAGGCCGACGATCCCGGGATCCGTATTCGCGACGACTATCGACTCCTGCGCCGGATCCTTCCGGCTCTTGGCATCGGATACTGTACGCAAGCTCGAGATCATCGCGGAGGCGCCACCCCTTTCCTTCGTCGAGGTTTCGGTCCCGACATCGGAAGGCTATTTGCCGGGTGGATCAGAGTCCTTCTCCACGACGATCGAGGTGAATGCGTTTTTGCGCTTGGGCGCAAACGACCACTTGCTGATTGACACATTTGAGTTCGAAGGTGGCGCTTTGGAGTTTGGCGGCAGATATCGATGCGATGCTGCAACCTCGAGACAATGATCAGAACAGGGCTGTGCCAAGGAATAGTAGCCAGTAACGCGTGAGCGTACCCTCACCCGCCGGCTTGGCGCAGACCAGTCACATTCAAGTACCCGAGGCCCCAGCTCGCTGCATTCAGATTCTCTCCCCGTGGGATAGCTGTGGGTCGCGCACCGCACCCCACCAACAGAACCAGCTGGGTTCATCAGCGTGTTGCTGACCCTGGTAATCCGTGTGGGAAGGTTTCAAGTTGACCGAACGCTGACGATCCGGGGACTCCCTGCACTCTGAAACCATCGAAATCTGGATCCAACCCATTGCGGACATTCAAGCTCGGCCCGCCAATGTCCGCTCTGTCCCAATTCCGGACAGCGAAGCGGGGTGGCGGTTACTCGCGACTTCGAGTAATTGTCGCCACAGACGCTGCGCGGACCGGCGTCCGCAGTGGGGTAAAGAACCGACAATCGGCACATGCATGAGTTACGTACACTGTCCCGGAAACTCTTGTCCCGGAAGTTCGATATCTGTTCAAGCGGCGCTTGACCGTCGGGGTCAAGAAGCTCATCGAGCGGATGATGCGCGGGGCCGATTGGACCGACGCCGGTCAGGGTTGGCAAAGCGCCGAGGCGCCGGTACGCCTCTCGGGATGGAGCCGCGCGCGCCGCGCGGTGATCCTGCGCCGTCGCATCAACACGGACTTGGCCGTTGTCGAGGAGGGCGACCCTGGGCAACCACGCCTGAGCTTCGCCGAGCTAAGCGATGAGGCCATCGTCTACGAATACGCCGTGCTGGTGACCTCGTTGCGTGATGAGATCCTCACCGTCGCGCAGCTTTGCCGTGGTCGCGCCGACTGCGAGAACCCCTTCGACGAGCTGAAGGACCATCGGGGTTAGGGTGGATTCACCACGAGCAACCTCAAGCGTTGTCGTTTCATGGCGCGCCTAACCGCACTGGTCTACAACTGGTGGAGCCTGTTCGTGCGCCTCGCCGATCCAACCCAGCACAGCGAAGCCATTAGCAGCCGCCCGCTGCTTGCTGCACGCCCCAGCGCGGCAAATCCGTCACAGCGTCCAGACCCGCATCGTCATGCCGACGCGGCGTGGGCGGAATCGGCGTGCCGCGAGATCACGGCGTTTTTCATAACCCTGCGCCGAATTGCGGAGCAGTTGACGCCGGTGCAACGCCGGTGCCGCCGTGCTCTTGCGCGCCTTGGTGCAGTACCTCAACGGCCGCCAGCTGCGACCGCCAACGCTTATACCGGCAACGTCGTATCCGCTTTTCACACTGCTCGTGTATCACCCGGCGCCCGCGAGACCGCCAGAGCTCACGAGTGAACTGCTCTCTTTAGGATAATCGGGATTCGAAGAGCAGAATTGGTCTCGAACGCTCACTCACGGTCGACAAGGCGAGCGGCAGCTTCAAGAGTCTTCCGGACCTGATCCCAACGCTCGGCTACCTTCTGTTTCTGGCCTGCCGGTCGGGGGACGATCGACATTTCGCGGCCCCTGAGGTCCCAATCCGACCCGCTGTTGTCACGAGGCATCTCGGGTTGAGCAGCGGCTGTATTCCGACTCGAACGCCGCAGGCGAAGAAAAGATAATTCCAGGTTCTGGCCATCGCGAAACGCTTGACCGAAAGGCCGAAGTGGATGCAAAGGTGGGGCCGAACCTGGGCTCAGGCAGTGGTCTCGTCCTCGAAAATCCGGTAGACCACGCCGGCAATTATGGCGCCGACAATCGGAGCGACCCAGAAAAGCCAAAGCTGGGCAAGAGCCTTACCTTCCCCCGAAATGGCTAGGGCCAAGGCAGGGCCGGTGCTGCGGGCCGGGTTCACCGAGGTGTTGGTCACCGGGATGGAAATCAAGTGAACCAGGGTCAGGGCGAGACCGATGGCCAGGCCGCCAGCCACTGCGTGGGCCTGCTTGTGCGTCGCGCCGAGTATGATGAACAGGAACATGCCGGTCATGACGACCTCGGTCACCAGGCCCGCCGTCAGGCCGTAGCCCTGGGGCGAGAGCTCGCCGTAGCCGTTCACGGCCAGGCTGTTGGCCGCCAGCTGAAAGGTTGCCTGCCCCTCCTTATGCAGTCCCATGTCGCTCGCGACGTAGAGAATGAGAAAGGCCGCAGCGATGGCGCCCAGGGTCTGGGCGATGACGTACATGGGCAGGTCGGCAAAGCTGAAGCGTCCGCCCATCGCCAGGCCGACAGAGACCGCTGGGTTCAGGTGGCAGCCGGAGATGTGGCCAATAGCGTACGCCATAGTGAGGACGGTTAGGCCGAAGGCAAAGGCGACGCCCAGGTACCCGATGCCGACATCCGGGACGCCTGCGGCGAAGACCGCGGCGCCGCAGCCCCCCAGCACGAGCCAAAAGGTGCCGATGAGCTCGGCGACGGAACGTTTCATCAAGGACACGATTCTTCTCCTTTGGTTATTGGAGGATTGGTATAAGTGGTGTGCGGAAAAACTGCCGGCGAAGTATAAGACACGCACGCTGATGTTTCGACGACGTTGTCCCATCCACGCGGCGAATTCCAGGAAGGCAGCAGTCGCAGAGCGACGAGCAAGTAGACTGTCGACCGGTTTCTGCAGCATTGCTGTCCCTGCGAGGCAACGTCTCGGCGGACACGGTGCGCTTGGCGTTCCCGCTGTTGACCGCATTCACCAGAGACCGCAAGCAGCGTTCAAGGGTCGCTCGCGAAGGTCACGCTGACCGGCGGCTTTTGGCCGGCTGCGGATG
>JAJDOL010000038.1 GCA_022340195.1 Chromatiaceae bacterium | reverse complement strand
GAGCAGAAGGAACAGCAGCAGCAAGAGCAGAAGGAACAGCAGCAGCAAGAGCAGAAGGAACAGCAGCAGCAGGAGCAGAAGGAACAGCAGCAGCAAGAGCAGAAGGAACAGCAGCAGCAGGAGCAGAAGGAACAGCAACAGCAGGAGCAACAGCAGCAGGAGCAGAAGGAACAGCAGCAGGAGCAGAAGGAGCAGCAGCAGCAGGAGCAGCAACAGCAAGAGCAGCAGCAAGAGCAGAAGGAACAGCAACAGCAGCAGCAGGAGTCGGAGTCCGAGCAGCAGAGCGAATCGGAGCAGCAGTCCTCGGAGGGTAAGCCGAGCGAGGAGAGTGAGCCGAGCGACGGCGAGGAGGCGAAGGACAGCGAGAAGGCGAAGGGCGAGGCGTCCGAACAGGAGCGCGAGGGCGAGTCCCAAACCGAAGCCACCGAGCCCCAGGAGGGTCGCCAGAAACAGGAACAGGAAACCGAAAGCGAGGGCGAGAAGTCAGAGGAAGAGCAGAAGGCCGAGTCCGGCGAGGAGCAAAAACAGGAAGAAGACCAGACGGGGGGCAAGGAGCAACGCGAGCCCCGGGAGCAGGATGCCGGCAAGGAGCCGGAGCAGCAGCCGGAGGAGCAGACCAGCGGCGAAAAGGAGAAGGAGACGGCCGAGGACGAAGCCGGCGGCGAGAAACCGCCGGAGGATCAATCCGAAAAATCCGGGGCGGACGAAGAGCGCAAGAAAGAGGAAGGCAAAGGCGGGGAGGAGAAAAAGCCCGAGGAAGAGGCCGCGGGGGGCCAAGAGCAACAGCCCGAGCAGGAGGCGGCCGGGGGCGAGGAAGAGCAGCGCCCGGAGGATGGCAAGGGTGAGGAGCAGCAGCCCGAAGAGGCACCCAGCCAGGGCGGCGAAGAGGAAAAACCCGGCGAGGGCAAGCGTCCGGACGAAGAGAAGGAGAAGCCCGGAAAAGCCGAGGAAGAGCAGCAACGGCCTGACGAGGTCGGTAAAGAGGGCGAGCAACCGCCGACCGAGCAGCAGACCGGCGGGCGGGGGGCGCGGCCTGACAAGCCACCGGAGGCTGTACCACCGGATGTGCCGCCC
The DNA here is from genome assembly GCA_022340195.1 of Chromatiaceae bacterium. Classification (GTDB taxonomy): domain Bacteria; phylum Pseudomonadota; class Gammaproteobacteria; order Chromatiales; family Chromatiaceae; genus Thiosymbion. Next base: position 14,664 of record JAJDOL010000038.1, on the reverse strand, counting down.
GAAGAGGGCGCGGCGGACGCCGTCGACCGCTTCGATCAGCTCGGCGAGCAACCCATGTCCGACCAGGAGCCGGACGCCGAGCAAGCCGCAGCGGCGGCGCTCGGAGGACTGCCGGTGCGCGGTCCGGGAATGGCCATCATGGAGCAGCGCTTGATGCAGGTGGAGGGTGATCCCTCACTGCTTATGCGCAACCAGTTCATGCTCGAGGAGAGGCAGTTCATGCGCGCTTCCGGTGGCCCGTTGCGGGAGAGTCGGCCTTGGTAAACCCCTGGGGCGGCGATAGCTTTATTTTTAATAACGAAACACGCGAATTACGCTCGAAAACGCGATGACGCGCTGTCTTAGCATTGTCAGCCTCCTGATCCTGCTCGCCGCGGCGGTCGAGGTACAGGCCTTCAACTTCACTTTTCCCTTTCCGGGCTCGTCGAGCCGCGACAACCAGCGACCGCCTGGACCCGGACCCTGGCAATATCGCCCCCAGGCGCCCAGCAACGCCCGTGGCACGCCGCCGAGCTACCAGCCGCCGGCCGCAACGACCGGCCAGATGCCGGGATTCCAGCAGCCAGGGTACCAGCAACCCGGTTTCCAGCCGCCCGGACCCGACTTCCAGCGTGGTTGGCCGGGACAGTACCAGGCGCCCTACCGCCAACAGGCGGCGCAACAGACCGGCAAACCACCGCGACTGGAGATAGAGCTCAGTGACCACAAGCCCTACGTCCAGGAAAACGTCCTGCTCAAGCTCCGGGTAATCAGCGACCAAAATCTGGAAACCGCCACACCCGAGCTGCCCAACAGCAACGACGTCCTGCTGCAGAAAGTCGAAGGCCCCAAAGCACGCTCTCGAACCGCTCCGAACGGGACCCGGGAGATCGTAAACGAGTTTATTTACACGCTGACGCCGCTGCACGCAGGCAATATCGAAGTCCCACCCCTGCGCGTCACCGGAACCTCCTATGGGAACGGTTACGGCTACGGACAAGCCGGTAGCCGGCGTTACGAGGCCAGCAGCCCCGAGCCCATACGCCTGCAGGTTCGACCGGCGATGGCGTCGGTAAGTCCCTGGCTCCCGCTGCAGGATCTGTCGCTGAAGGCCACTCTGGACGGTGGCGAGGAGGTCGAGCAGGGCCAGCCGGTCACCCTAACTCTAGAACTTGCCGCAGTCGGGGCCACCGGCAGCCAGTTGCCCAGCCTGGAGTCTCTGTTGCGCTCGCCTGACTTCCGCGTCTACCGAGAGCAGACGTTGAACGAAGGCCACCTGTCCTCAGATGGGCGCCGCCTCGAAGGCCAGCGCACGGAGTATTACACCCTGGTTCCCCGCTCCGGCGGCAAGCTGCAGCTGCCGGAGATCCGTCTTGCCTGGTGGAATGTCGACACGGGGACCAAAGAATACACCGGGCTACCGATTCGCACCCTCCAGGTGGATGGCGAGGCCAACCGCTTCGGTTTGTCCCCTTCGGCCCCGACAGCGGGAGGAGGCGGCCTGAGCTGGTACTGGCTGCCGCTTTTGGGCCTTGCTCTCCTGCTGCTCGGCTATTGGGGTGGCGTCTGGTACAAGGGGCGGGTTCCCAGGGAATCGGGTATAAGGGGTCCAAGTATGGGACTGCGCGAACGCCTTGGCACTCGCCTGAGTGGCGCAGCATCGACCCTATCCGCCGGCGCCTCTGAGCTGATCAAACACCTAAATCCAGCGCCGTTGTCTGGGCACATCGCATCGCGATTGCGCAACTCACTACCGCCCTCGACCCGGTTCTTGAGCTGCGTGCGCACAGCCAACCGGGAATCGGATCCCACGGCCTGGGCCGAGCGCTTTCAGGAATTGACCTGCCGGAGCCTGCAGTTCGACACCCAGACCCCACTTCCCGGTATCACAGGCAAGATCCTGTCCCTTCGTCCCGGCGCCGATCCGGAGCAGCTCCGACGCCTGATGCAGCAGCTCGATGGCGCCCTCTACGGCAACCAGGATATCGACTTCGCGCGATGGAAGCGGCTGTTCCTAAGTCAGGTGGGACGGCGGCGCGGCTTTACAAGCAGCAGCGGCAGGAAGCTTCACCTGAGCCGCGCGCGACTACCCGAGCTCAACCCCCGGACCGGCTGAGCGCGGGTCAACCTAGGGACGGCAGTTGGACAGCCCCTGGCGTGCGTCCCGCGCGGTGTCTGGCAAGGCACATCGAGGCGGAATAGTTATTCTATTCCAACGAGTTGTAACATAGCTAGGCGCCTCGTGGGGCGTGCGCCAGGGGTTGTAGCGGCTTCACCCCGCGGGTGTACGTGCACATTAAAGAAACGCCTGTGAGCTCAGATAGCTGCGGCCGACTCGAAGCGGTCAACTGCCGTTTCTAGGTTCACACATCCACGAAGCGCATGGATAGATCGATGGACTCGACATCCTTGGTGAGATTACCCACGGAGATGTCGTCAACACCCGTTTCGGCTATGTCCCGAACGCTGTCCAGGGTGACGCCACCCGAGGCCTCCAGGCGCGCCTTCCCGGCGACCAGAGCCACCGCCCGGCGCAGCTGATCGAGATCGAAGTTATCGAGCAGCAGGTGCGTAGCACCCGCGTCAAGGGCCTGACTCAGCTCACCCAGACTCTCCACCTCTATCTCCACCTGCATTCCATCCGCCAACGCGAACGCCGCCTCCAAAGCAGCTGCAATGGAACCAGCCGCCAGGATGTGGTTCTCCTTGATCAAGATGGCATCGAACAACCCGATTCGGTGGTTGTAACAGCCGCCGCAGCGCACGGCGTACTTCTGTTGCAGGCGTAATCCGGGGATCGTTTTGCGCGTGTCGAGTAGACGCACCTGCAGACCGGCAACCGCGTCCGCATATTGCCGCGCCCGGCTGGCTGTTCCGGAGAGGGTCTGCAGATAATTCAGGGCGGTGCGCTCGCCTGTAAGCAAAGCCCGGGTCGACCCCGCCAGGCGGCATAGGATCTGGTCCTGCTCAGCGCGCTCGCCTTCCGCTACCTGCCACTCGATGCGCACCCGGGAATCGAGCTGGCGAAAGACATCGTCGAACCAGGGTCCACCGCAGACGACTAAGTGCTGCCGCGAGATCAGCTCAACCCTGGATTCTCGGCCCACCGGCAACAGTGCGGCCGTGCGGTCGCCGTCACCAAGGTCTTCGGCCAGCGCCGCCCGGACCTGCCGCTCGATAAGCGTATTCGGGGGCAGACTTTCTTCCAGCTCCTTTCGGAAGTCGATCTGTGTACCGGTCTCGATCATAGTTTGCGGTCGCCCTTCAAGGTGTAAACTAAGCTTCTACCCGGAATCTCGGTCACTCGTCACTATACCATCCCGAGCCTCTACCCGGCCCAGAGAAACGGCTGTTCCGGCGGTCTTCGAGCTTCAAATCCGAGCCGTCACCGTTAAAGATACTTCGTCAAAGGGGCCAAGGCATTTCCCGGTTACCCGGTTCAAACAGAAATTTGCCATTTCTACGGCATCAGGCAAGAATTCCGCCCAGACATTTCGTATCGATTTCTGCAATGCTTTCTAACACAATGGGATGAAAAGGACGTCGTACGGGCACAAGGACTCCTCCACGATAGGCCGATGAAAGCCCGCTCGCCTGAACTGCTGAGATCCTTGACGGATAGCGTTAAGGATCTTCTGCCGATCGTCGGTGTAATCGCCTTCTTCCAGGTCCTGGTACTCGGCCAACCCATCCCCAATCTCTTGGAGCTCCTCTGGGGCACCCTGCTAGTGGTATTAGGACTGACCCTGTTCGTCCAGGGACTCAAGCTCGGCCTGTTCCCCATTGGCGAGAACATGGCGTGGGACTTCGCCGCCAAGGGCAGCCTGCTGTGGCTGTTGCTGTTCGCCTTCGCGCTGGGCTTTGGAACGACGATCGCGGAACCGGCGCTGATCGCGGTCGCAGAGGAAGCCGCCGAGGTGGCGGCCCGGGGCGGCATGATCGCCGGCGACGAGGTTGCACGCGAGTCCTACGCCGAGGGCCTGCGCTTCACGGTCGCCCTGTCCGTGGGGTTGGCCATCGTGATCGGGGTTCTGCGCATCCTGCGCGGATGGCCGATACAGTACCTGATCATCATCGGCTACATTGGTGTCGTACTCATGACCGCCCTCGCCCCGAAAGAGATCATCGGAATCGCCTACGACTCGGGCGGAGTGACAACCTCCACCATCACCGTCCCCTTGGTAACAGCGCTCGGGGTAGGACTCGCCTCGAGCATCGAGGGGCGGAACCCCATGGTCGACGGCTTCGGGCTCATCGCCTTTGCGTCACTGACGCCCATGATCTTCGTCATGGGATACGGCATGACGATCGGCGGAGACGAGGCCCTACCGCCGATCGCCACACCGGAAGCGAGCGACTCCTGGCTTGCGGTGATCTCGCATTACGCCGGCTCGTTCTGGAACTGGGCGCTGGGAATACGCGAATCCGTTTGCATCATCGAGGATCAGGTCCCGCTCTGCGATACCATTGATGACGTGGCGCCGATCATCGCCATCCTTGTCGGGTTTCAGGTGTTGGTTCTGCGCCATTCCATTCCCAATCTGCCTCGTGTAGCGTTGGGCTTCCTCTTGGTCCTGCTCGGCTTGGCGTTCTTTCTCGGGGGATTGGAGCAGGCGTTGTTCCCCCTCGGCAAGCTCATGGCCGAGCAGCTTACAGCGCCGGACTTCCTCGGGTTAAGCGGCGAAGAGGCATCCATTGGCGAGCACTGGCGAGAGTTCGTCTGGGTCTATCTCTTCGCCTTCACCATCGGATTTTCGACGACGATCGCCGAGCCGTCCCTCATCGCGGTAGCCATCAAGGCCAACCAGGTATCAGCCGGCGCAATTCATCCCTGGGGGCTGAGGATTGCCGTGGCTATCGGCGTAGCCGTGGGGATCGCACTCGGTGCCTACCGGATCGTCACAGGGACACCGCTGCACTACTACATAATCACCGGTTACGTCGTGGTGCTTTTTCAGACTTGGTTTGCTCCGCGGACCATCATTGCGCTGGCTTACGACTCCGGGGGGGTAACCACCTCCACCGTTACGGTTCCCTTGGTAACAGCGTTGGGGTTGGGCCTCTCGAGCAATCTCCCCGGACGCAATCCGCTGCTCGACGGATTTGGACTCATTGCTTTTGCCAGTCTGTTCCCAATCATGACGGTAATCGCCTACGCCCAGCTCAGCGAATTCTTCAGCCGACGCACATCCGAAGAAGAGTCCCAATCACTCGGAGAATGAAATCATGCACTTCAAGCTCATCCTGGCGTTTGTGGAAGACAGCGAGACACATAATGTACTGGAGGCTGCGCGCAAGGCCGGGGCCACCGGCTCCACCGTGATAAGCCAGGCCCGGGGAGAAGGGATGGTGAAATCCAAGACCTTTTTCGGCCTGACCTTGGAGGCGCAACGCGACGTCGTCTTGCTGCTGGTGGAGGAGCACATGAGCCGCAGCATTCTGGAGACCATCGCCGAGGCCGGCCACTTTGACGAGAGACCAGGGCATGGTATCGCTTTTCAGGTGGACGTGGAGGACGCCGTCGGTGTCAGCCACCAGGTCAGAAAGCTCTTCGAGACCGTGAAAGAGGAAATCTAGGTATGAACGACAAGAAGATCGTACGCGTGCGCGACGTCATGAAGACCAAGTTCGATACCGTGGACGGTATCGACACGGTCGCACACGCCCTTGACACCATGGCCCATGTGGAGACCAAGACCCTGATCGTGCGCAAGCGTCACGCGGACGACACCATTGGAATCGTGGTTATCGCGGACATCTCCCGGCAGGTACTGGCCAAGGACCGCGCCCCGGATCGAGTCAATATCTACGAGATCATGTCCAAGCCCGTGCTGTCGGTAAATCCGGAAATGGACATCCGCTATTGTGCACGCCTGTTCGCACGCTTCGATCTGACCCGTGCACCGGTCGTGGAGGACGGCGAGGTGATCGGGATCGTGAGCCTTACCGACATGGTCGTAAAGGGCATGGTGCCCTATCTGTGACGAACCTCCATTTGAATAATTGGCCATGGAATCAATGCCTAGACCGGGTGTCCAGGGTGGAGCCGCGGAAGACCGCAGGAACTTGCGGCTGATCATGGCTGGCGACTGGCTGCCGAAAGCCCGGCATGCGCCCTGCCCCAACTGGGACGAACGACCGCCGGGTATGACCCCGGATCTGCTGGTGATTCACGGCATCAGCCTGCCGCCGGGGGATTTCGGGGGACCCTGGATCGATAACCTGTTCCGCAACTGTCTCGACCCGGCGGCTCATCCCTATTTTCGAGAAATTGCCCATCAGCGGGTTTCTGCCCACTTGCTCATCCGCCGCGATGGCGAGCTGATTCAGTACGTAGGTCTGGACCAGCGCGCCTGGCATGCGGGTATCTCGAGCTACGAAGGCCGCTCGGCGTGCAACGACTTCTCGATCGGAATCGAGCTGGAGGGGGCGGACCAGGTTCCTTACGAGGCGCGCCAGTACCAGGTACTGGCACAAGCGACGAGGGAGATTCGGGCGCGCTTCCCGGCAATCGGATCGGATCGAATTGTCGGTCACAGCGACATAGCGCCCGGCCGCAAGAGCGATCCGGGACCCACCTTCGACTGGGAATGCTTTCGCATGCTGATCGGGACGAAGAGCAGCCGGTAGGATAGGCAGCGCCCGGCGATACCCATCGTGTTGACGGGCTTCGACGCTCGGACCATCCTACATCTCTTCCAAAATTATTTGCTGGAGCGACCCTATGGCTCAGAACGAGATCAAGAAAGTGGTGCTTGCCTACTCCGGCGGCCTGGATACCTCGGTCATCCTCAAATGGCTTCAGGAGCATTACGGCTGCGAGGTAGTCACCTTCACAGCCGACATCGGTCAGGGAGAAGAGGTCGAGCCGGCGCGGGCCAAGGCGCGGGCAGCCGGAGTCGGGGAAATCTACGTCGACGACCTGCGTGAGGAGTTCGTGCGGGCCTTCGTCTATCCCATGTTCCGCGCCAACGCCATTTACGAAGGCCAGTACCTGCTCGGCACTTCCATTGCCCGGCCCCTGATCGCCAAGCGCCTGGTTGAGATCGCCAACGAAACCGGCGCCGACGCAATCGCTCACGGCGCCACCGGCAAAGGCAACGACCAGGTCCGCTTCGAGCTCGCCGCCTACGCCCTGAAACCGGACGTGAAGATCATCGCCCCCTGGCGCGAGTGGGACCTGCTATCCCGGGAAAGGCTGCTGGCCTTCGCCGAGTCCCACGGTATTCCCGTGGAAATGAAGCGCGAGGGAACCAAATCCCCCTACTCCATGGACGCCAACCTGCTGCATATCTCCTACGAAGGCTACGACCTGGAGGATCCGTGGAATGAGCCCGGCGAGGACATGTGGCGCTGGACTCTCTCGCCGGAAAAGGCCCCGGACAAACCCACTTACATCGAATTGACCTTCGAGCGTGGGGATATAGTGGCAATCGACGGGAGAACCTCGACACCCGCCGCGGTTCTGGCCGAGCTCAACCGCATCGGCGGCAAGAACGGCATCGGTCGCGATGACATCGTGGAGAACCGCTATGTGGGCATGAAGTCCCGTGGCTGCTACGAGACCCCGGGCGGCACCATCATGCTCAAGGCCCACCGAGCCATGGAGTCCCTGACCCTGGATCGGGAGGCGGCGCATCTGAAGGACGAGCTCATGCCACGCTACGCCGAGCTGGTCTACAACGGCTATTGGTTCGCGCCGGAGCGCGAGATGCTCCAGGCCGCCGTGGATCAATCCCAACAGGTGGTCAACGGGGTCGTGCGCCTGAAGCTGTACAAGGGCAACGTTCTGGTCGTCGGACGCAAGTCGGAGACCAACAGCCTGTTCGACGAGTCCATCGCCACCTTTGAAGAAGACGCCGGGGCCTACGAGCAGGGTGACGCCACGGGATTTATCCGGCTCAATGCCCTGCGGCTGCGAGTAGCCGCACGCTTACGGGCATGAAATTCCTCAAATCCGTCCTGACGCCGCTATGTCTACACAAATCGTCCTCATCCGCCACGGCGAGACGGACTGGAACGTCGAGGGGCGCATCCAGGGCCACCTGCAGATCCCGTTGAATCGACGTGGCAGGGCCCAGGCCGAGGCTCTGGGTACGCATCTGCAAGGCACCAGGTTCGACGCCGTCTACAGCAGCGACCTGCTACGGGCCCTCCAGACCGCCCAGGCGATCGTCCGCCACAGTGGACACGAGATTCGCGAAGACATGCGTCTGCGCGAATGGGACCTGGGTGTGCTCGCTGGGCTGCGTCGGACCCAGGCCGAGCACGACCAACCGCGCGCTGCGAGGATTCGTCGGGACTATCTGGTAGACGAGCCCATACCTGGCGGCGAGAGCATCCGCCAGAGATTCGCGCGGGTAACCGCTGCCGTCTCGGACATTGCCGTGCGCCACCGGGGCGAGTGCGTCCTCGTGGTGAGCCACGGGGGTCCCATCGGAGACTGCTACCGCCGCGCGACGGGAAACCGGATTGAGGAGAGAATGAAGATCGATCTCTTCAACGCCTCGATCAACCAGGTTTATATCGACAGCGACGACTGGTCGCTGGCGTCCTGGGCACAGATTGATCACCTCGCCGCTATCGGTTCGCTACCGAATTGGGAGGGAAGATCGAAGAACGAGGATTCCTGAGCTTCCGGTTCCGCGGAATGTGGAACATCGTTTGTTCCTATCAAGCGATCATAGCCCTTGATGGTGTATTCCAAGGTCGCGATGGAAGCGTCGTGGATTGCGACGACGCGAGCGTCATTTCGGGCTAGCCGTTTGGAAGCTCCGCGACGTCCTGCCCGTTCGCCACGAGCGCTTCGAATGGATCGGGGCCCCTACGCTCCCGACCAGCGCTCTTCAACCGATCCAGATAATCGAGCCACAGGGGCTGCCAGGCACGACCGAGCCGGTAAAGGTAGCGCCAATCGTAAAGTCCGGAGCTATGGCCATCGTCGAAGAAGATTTTTACGGCATAGGAGCCCACCTGCTTAAGATCCTCGATGTTGACACCTTCCTTCCCCACCTGGAGCTTGGACTCGTCCGGAGCGTGGCCGCGCACCTCCGCCGAGGGTGAATAAACCCGTAGGTATTCGCAGGGCAAGCGGAAACATGCCCCGTCCGCGAAGGCGATTTCCAGATAACGAGACCGCTTATGTAACCGGATCTCCGTGGGTAAGTGTCGTGTCTCCAAAGGTCTGATCCTTACCGCGCTGCGCCCTGTGCCCGCGCCCGCTCCAGGCGCCTCTCGAGCAGATGCTCAGACCAGGTCGAGGTGTCGTCTCCTCGGGCCCCCGGCCAACCGGAGGCGTGGCGAAGTACCAGTTCCGCCAGCATGTCAATGTGGGCAGCACCATCATTCAGCGCAGGAACGTAGCCGAAGCCTTTCCCCCCACCGTTCAGATAGCGATCTCGGTTCTCCACGGCGATCTCTTCCAGGGTTTCCAGGCAGTCGACCGAAAAACCAGGGCAGAGGACATGGACCGTCCCGACGCCCTCCGCACACCAGGCGTCCAGGGTTTGGTCTGTGTAGGGTTGCAGCCACTCCTGCTTTCCGACCCGGGACTGGAAGGCAACCTGCCAGCGCTGTTCGGGGAGACCAAGGGCTTCAGCGGTCAGTCGCGCGGTCTTCTGACACTGGCAAAAATAGGGATCTCCCTTGAGGAGACAATCCTTCGGGATGCCATGGAAGGAAAAGAGCAGTCGGTCGGACTCACCGTGCTCCGCCCAATAGGCACGAACGCTTTCCGCCAACGCCCTGATATAGCCCTGCTGATCGTGGTATTGGTTGATGAAGCGCGTCTCCGGCAGCCAACGCCAGGTGGAGAGCTCGGCAGTGACGGCGTCGAAGCTGGAAGCCGTTGTGGTCGCCGAGTACTGGGGATAAAGCGGCAGCACCAGGAGTCTGCGGGTGTTGGCGCTACGGAGACTCGCCAGTGCCGAGGCAATCGAGGGGTTTCCGTAGCGCATCCCGAGCGCTACCCGCACCGGCCCTGGCAAGCGTGCACTGAGCCGCTCCTGCAGAGCCGAGGCTTGGCGCCGGGCGATGACGAGCAGGGGGGAGCCCTGATCCGTCCAAACCGAGCGATAGGACTGCGCAGATCGCCGGGGGCGCAGCCGAAGTATGATGCCATGCAGAATCAGCCACCATATGGGTCGGGGCAGCTCTACGACTCGGGGATCGCTCAAGAACTCGGCGAGGTACCGCCTCACCGCCGACACGGTGGGGGCATCCGGCGTACCCAGATTGAGCAGGAGCACCCCCAACACCTCCGGTGCATCGTGCCGAAATCCGGTCTCGTTCTTCAAGACTCATCCTGTTCTGCCAGATGCCGAAATAGCGATCGGAAGCGTTCCTGTTGGGTACTGCCGAGCAGGGGGTCCTCCATGCTGGAAGCCTCTGGCCGAAGCTCATCCCAATCGCTTGCCGACAGCCTTTCGCGAGCCAACGGAAACGCCTCGGTCTCCTCCAGATCCAAGTGCTCCCGCAAGGTCTTGACAAGCTCGCGACCCTGAACCTCGACCTCGTCCCGGCGTAAGACCTCCTCGTGTACGATACCTTCCAGGGACCGACGAAAACGCTTGTTCATCTGGCCAAGCAGCTGGTGTTGCTTGGTCAACAGGTCCAACACCGGATAGCTCTCATTGGTACGCGCCCGAAGACGATCGAAGATGTCCTCTTCGCTCGGATGGTGAACCTGATCGGAGTAGCTCTCCATGTACTCGAGCATCTCGCACAGCAGCTCGTAATCGGGCTCTCTGCCCTCGTGGAACCCGTCCAAGAGGTCGTCGAACAGATCGAGCACGCGCGAAAGCGCCCTGTGCTCTCGGTTGAGACGGTCAAGCAGCTCAGTCATTGCTTCTCCTCGTCTGGCTCAGCAGCACCAAGGCGCCCGCGAACCGGAAACCGGCATAGGATCCGGTGGCCGAGTTCTTTAGTATGACATCTGCGAAGACGTTTTCCAGACCCCTGTCGAAGAGATCGGCGGAAAGTGACAAACCGGAGCATGCCGAATTCTCGCTCGCCTTCATGACGCGACGACAGCCGCATCGTCGAACCAAGCAACTGGTGCGGCAACATAGAAGATGAAAAAACACGCGAGACAGCAGGTGATTTCATCGAAACCACTTTACGCACGACCTTGAGAACAGATACAGATGAGGCTCAGCGACGGTAGCCGCCGTTGCGGCGACCGCTGACTTGCTTGAAAATCCGACGCCACAACCAACCTCCGGAAGGGCTGTTCCCCGTGAGGATATAGCTTAATGCATGAATGTTCTGCAGCGTCCAGCCCATCCGCGAGCGCGCACAGGGGCGACCGCACAACAGCAGGCGGTCGCCACGACGCAAGCGCATGTTCTCCTCGGGCAGGAGCTGGCGCTCATTGCGGCGTAGCAGAAGCAGGGGAATGGCCGGCAACGTCTCATCCCGGTTCCGGGGGTCCCGGAGCAGGTTTGCGAGGGTCACCCCAGCGCCCTGGGAAACGGCCTCGACGACCGCGTAGGCGTTCTCCTCGTCGATACTTATCTCCCAAACCTCCGGAACGTGCTCGTGCACCAAGGCGGCGATGCGACTTACCAACTGGCAGGCCCAGGCGTCGTCCTGGTGCAGAGCGTAGCTCTCGAGCTCGGTCAGCAGCGGCGTTCCCAAGAGAACACGGATGCGGTTGGCAACGATCGAGCTCGGGTGCATGACGATATCCGCGCCGACGGCATCGAAGAGCTCCTGGTTGTCCAGGTGATTCTGTCTTGCAACCACGAACAGGTCGGAATTCAGCTGCAACGCCGTCATGACGATGGATAGATTATCCGCATCGTTGTCCGTTCCGGCGACCAGACCCACGGCACGCCGAATATCCGCCTGCTCCAGCGTTACTGCCTCGGTCCCACGACCGACCACACACCGGCCCCCGGGCTTGCCGGTCGTCCCGAGGTCTTCCTCGACAACAGCCAGCTCCAACCCTTCGGATCTGAGGTGCCTGTAGACCGCCCTACCGAAACGCCCATATCCGCAGAGTACCCATAGCCCCCGAGCCGGCGGATAAATAGGTTCCCGGAGCCGGTCGCCCGGCAACGCGGTAAGCCACTCGTGTATCAGGGTCAGGCAGGGTGCCTGGATGGCGGTAATCAGATAAAGGGCGAAGATGTCGAAGGGATCGTAGATATGGTCGGTACCGAAGGAGGCCATGTTGTCCTCGACATCGTGAGAATCTGCCCTGCAGATTACCTTGATACCCGGACGCATCAGCTTGGCGGCGATGGCGATTTTCAGGTTGGTCTCATTGACGTTCGTGAGTGCCACGACTCCCGCGCAAAGACCGTGCCTCAGCCCCGCCTCGAGCAGGTGCTCCGGACGGCGTGCGTCTGCGCAAAGGGCCGGGACGTACTCGCGCATGTTTTCAAGCTTCAACAGGTCGATACGCTGCTCGTCGATGTCGATGGTGACCGCTTGCCGATTGCGATCCGTAAGCGCACGCACAAGCACCGTCCCCGTCTCGCCATACCCGCACACCAGATAAAAGGGCTCGCGGCGACGGCGTACGCGGCGGGCGAACTTGAGCTCTATCACGGCTCGCTGGAAGTTCTTGTCTTGGACGAGCGCGATGAGAGTTCCGAGGGAGTAGAACCAAACCACGACAGTGGCGTAAATGGACAGAATTACCCAGAATCGCTGTGCACCTGTAAATTCGTACGGGATCTCGCCAAAGCCAATCGTGGTCGCCGTATAGCTCACCACATAGAAGGCGTGGAAAAAGTCCATGCGCCAGGGATTGCCGTCCGCGTCCTGTCCCGGAATGAGTACCAACCCGAGAATCGCAATCGTATAGGCGACAATGAGCGTTAGTAGCGGCGCCCGCATGCGTCGGAAAATCAGGAAGATGACATTTTCCATAGGACGTAGGGTAAGCCGTACGTATGCGGCAGGGTGCGCCATGCACTCGCGGTAGCCTGTTCTGCGCGCACGCGGTCGGTGGATCCGCGTACACCGGGCAAAGACTACCGCTTCAACATTACCGTCTCGATCACCAGGAGCACGACAGAGACCACGTTGGCGATCATGGCACCCCCCGTCAGGGAAACGATGCTCGAAGTGACAGCCGGTGTGAGCCCGGTTCCGGTGACATGGACCGTTATCCCCCAAACCAATACGGCGGCGACGAGCTGCAGCATGGCGACCAGGCTGGTGGCCAGCAGCACTGCACCCATCTGAGTACGATCGCCGAACTTCAAGACGGTCGCGATGAGGTTCACCACGACGACGGCAAACAATTCCCACACATTGTGATGGTCCGGATTCTCGATCTCCCCGACGAAAAAGCCGAAGTTCAGCGTGAGGGCCAACACGATAAAGAAGCCGAAGACGACCTTTTCGGGATTCATGAAGGCGTCCTAGAAACGAGTTTGAAGGAACCGCCCGGGCGTCGCGGGAAATGCCACTGCGACGCGCGGCATGTCTACGATCGCAAGTGTTCGCCAGCAGAGGAAAAAATACAAGCGCGAGCAAGTCTTCACGTCGAATCGCGATTGAACGGGGTGGTAGTCCGCCGATAGCCAACCGAGCGATTAAGCTGCAGAGTCGGCGGATTGCAGCTGCTTCAGTGTGCGTTGTATCTGCAGATTCAACACGCGCAGAGTCGCGTTTATGGCCGCAAAAACCTGATTGTAATGTACGCCGCGGGTGCGGACCTCGCTCGTCTCACAGGCCCAGGTGATGATGCATTCGGTCAGGGCATCCGAACGTCCGCCCCTGGGAATCCTTACCTCGAAGTCCAGCAGCTTGGGCAGGGCGAGCCCCTTTCTCTTCAGCACCTTGCTCAGCGCACCGCTGAAAGCATCGAAACCGCCGTTTCCGCTGCCGGCAGCAACGAAGATCTCGTCCAACAGTCGCACACGGATACTGGCCGTGGACTGCAGGTCGAGGCTGCTGTTGACGGTGCAGGAGAGCAGCTCCACATGATCGTAGTCCTTGCTCTCGAGGACCTCGGCAATGATGAAGGGCAGGTCATCGGTAGTAATGGTCTTCTTGGAATCGCCAAGCTCCACGATACGCTTCAGTACGTTGCGCTGGTTTTCTTCGGAGAGGCTGATGTCGAGGCGTTCCAGATTCTTGAGCAGGGAGGCCTTGCCGGCAAGCTTGCCCAGGGCATAGGTGCGGCTGCGCGAAAAACGTTCCGGACTCAACCGCGTATGGTAGAGACTGGCCTTGTTGTCGCCATCCGCATGAATGCCGGCGGTCTGGGTGAAGACATCCTCACCCACGATCGGTGCGTTGTCGGCTGTGCGCTTGCCCGAGAAGTACTCGACCATCTCGCTGACCCGGACCAGATGGCTCTCGTCGATTCCCAGGTCCAGCCCGAGCTGGTCGCGCAGGTTGACCGCCACCTCGGCCAGCGAGGCATTGCCCGCCCGCTCCCCGAGACAATTGACCGTGCAATGAACCGCCGCCGCACCGGCCTGGGCAGCCGCGACCACGTTTGCCGTGGCCAGCCCGTAGTCGTTGTGGGGATGGAAGTCGAACTTCAGGTCAGGAAAGCGTCGGATCATGTCCGTCATAGCCGTGAAGACCCATTCGGGAGTCATCACACCCAGGGTATCGGGAAGCATGAAGTGGCCAACTCCCGCACCCGCGAGCTTATCCACCAACTGATAGACGAAGTCCCGATTATCCCGGTAGCCGTTGGACCAATCCTCGAGGTAG
>JAJDOL010000035.1 GCA_022340195.1 Chromatiaceae bacterium | reverse complement strand
CGTTGCCAAGACCCGAAAGGCGTGTCTGCCAGCGATCAAAACTCGCGGGCATGACAAACTATGATTGGCATTGGTCACGACTTCGATACAGCCGGCGCATGGATGCAGATCCGGTTGAGGAGAGTTTAAGCCATGAGCAAGTCAAAACTCGATCGGGGGACGAAGATCTACATCGGTGTCCTCGCCGCCGTCGCGCTGGCGATTCTGATCGCCTGGCTATTGAGCCTCGAGCCACGCGTGTGGGACATCAACGACCGCTTGGAGCAAGACTCGGAGATCTCCGCCTACCCCTACCCCTTCCGCGTGCTGGAGATCAACAACGGTATCGCGGTGGTTTCCAGTCCGCGTTCCCCTCAAGTCCCAGTGATGCACTTCCTCGGCATCATCGATCCCGCGCTGCGCGGCGCCGACCCGGACTCACCCGCGGCTGTTGCTACACAAAAGAAGCTGGCGGACATTCAGGGGCGGGTACGCAAGCTGGTCGAGGCCGAGTCCGACATCGAGCGGGTGAGCTGGCGGATTGATGCGGACTGGCTCGCAGCACACGGCGTGCAGCTTCAGCCGTAACCGAGGGAATGTCGATAAAGTGGGAGGATGCGAAGATGGCAATTTCGCCGCGCATGACCATCCTGTTCGACAACTACCCCGGGCTTCCAGGGCTTGAGGCCTTGTGGGGATTCGCAGCGGTCATCCAAATGCCTCGGCTGACTGTCCTATTTGACACCGGCAGCAACGGACGTGTGCTACTCCGGAACATGGCCGCCCTCGGCGTCGATCCCGCCTCCATCGACTTGTTGTTCCTCTCCCATCCTCACTGGGATCACATCGGAGGACTGGATTCCGTCTTGGAGCTGAACCCGCATATGACCGTCGTTGCCCACGAGGGCTTCTCCAAGCATCTGATCCGGGATCTCGATAGCCAGTGTCGGGAGCTGATTCTGGTAGGGAAGGAGCCGGTCAAGCTGGCACCCGGCATCTTCTCCACCGGGATGCTCGACAGCGAGCCACCGGAACATGCCATGGTTATCGACTCGCTGAAATCCGTTCTCGCAATCAGTGGATGCGCACATCCCGGCATGGAGGCGATTGTCGAGCACGCCAAGCGCTTTCTGAACAAGCGAGTCGATTGGGCGATCGGCGGCTTTCATCTCATGTACGCAGACAGCACCCAGATCACGCGGTCGATCCGGTCCCTTCAGGATCTTGGCGTACGCTTCGTGGTTCCGACACATTGCACCGGCGACGAGGCGGTGGCCGCGTTTCGCCGTGCCTACGGCTCACGCTGCGTTTTCGGCGGAGTCGGGCGCGAAGTTGTCTTCGATCGGTAGACTGGATCAGCCCTTGCGCAGCCCCTCGATCCAGCCAACCATGACCCGGTTGGGGCCTTCGACCGGCGCTTCCAGGAAGGAGATGACGAACCTGTCCTCGAGCTCCACGACGGAAATGGCGCGGGGCCGCACCGCCGCAATCAGGGGATTCGGGATGGCGGTGCTCAGGCAGAAGATGACGTGCTTGCTGTTCTTGATCTCCGGCGCGATCTGGCCCTCGGGATGCGCAGCGACGTGCGTATTGATAAATATCAGAAAAAATCACTCGGGATTTATAAGTTGCTCGTTATTGCCCCCTTCCCGCTATTCCAAATCCTTAACGGCAAACATCTTTGCATTTGCAGTGGCCGCAATAACCCCATCAACAGTGATTACAGCTTCTGTGGATAGCAAAGCGGAGAATTTCCTTTTTATTACCGATCTGATCTTTATCTCTCTATTGGTAGGAATCGGATTTTTATATCGTATATTCAACTCGGCAGTAACACACCGCAGATCTCTGGACAAACACGCGTGCACCATCGCCCCGTCGAGTATAGAAGCTGTTATGCCGCCATGAATGAATCCTCTCCACCCCTCGAAATCCTCCGGTAATACAGTTCTGCATAAGGCACTCTGGCTCTCCTTATCTATCTCGTAGCAAAGATTTAGACCTTTTCCGTTTTTCGAACCGCACACAAAACACCTACCATCGTTCATCACTTGCCAGTCAACTTATTCAGAAATAACAGGTGGTCAGAAGAAATCCGCCAGTCTGCGCTGACGAGCCTGATTAAACACGGATAGCATCACCGCCGCCCGTCACGGCGATCAGTAATCGAAGACGATGCCGATTATTAGTCGCCCCGGCGTCAATCCGCATGGATCAATGCCTGCTCTCGAATCGGGCTGTTTCCCGATTCCTTCATTGTCAGCCGCGCCCGAAATTGTGCGCTGATCATATACAAGAAGGCGATGTTGGTGAGGACGAGGCTGCACATCAGCATCGGATCGGATCCGATCGGATCGCAAAACAGTACCGCAACGTGTAGATCTCGCCTGCTAATGGCGGCCGGTAACGCCTTTTTTTTTCAATGGTAACCAGCTCCACTCGAGTAATATTTATTGGTTCCTGAGCGGCTATCCGTAGGAAATACTCTGAACGTTTTTTTACACGAAATAGCGCTTTCTTATTCTCACCCCGTCTGTGTACACTGTCTGTGGCGATAAAATCAAACTCACCGTCAATGATTTCTATGCACGAGTTGGAGCTGTCGTCAAGTCCTTCGAACAGCAATTGGTATGCACCAGGATCGAGGTAACCAAGAGGCATCAAATATGCTTGCCTGGAAGGGGCCTGCAGGTCGGCTAGAGTGTCACTTTCCCAAACGCGATCTTCTACGAGTGCAAGAGAGAAGGGGTAGTAACGACATTCCTCCTTCATGTAGCGAAGAATCTCGAATAATTGCCGCGTCTTTTCCAACGATAGCTCGCCTCCATAACGACGGATATGCTGATCGGTGGCATCCCTTGGCAAGTGGAAGCTCAATCTTCCACTACATTCCCCTTCATGGCATCGTGCACAGGAGGTATTGAATAGTATCGCGGATTCAATTCGGATACTATCGGACGCGAATCCCGATAAAGGCGAAATGACGGCAGCTGCAAAGAGAGCCTGGTACTTAATCCTAGCTAGATGACTCATCCGAAGAATGTGTTCTCATGATAATTCAATCCCGGTGCCAACACGCTTTACGGATCGCCTCCATGGGCAGTATCGTTCTTGTTCGTTGTGCCGGACGGAGCAACCAGTTGCGGCCACAGGCAGAGTACCATTTGGCGGGCTTCAGCACCCGATTGGCCAAGCTACTGGATTTACGGAATGCCAGATTTGGAAGGGTAGTGCAACATGAGCGCCAGGTCACTGAACAGGCCGCCAGAACACGGGCCAGAAGTGCTCACGGACGCGGCTGGCGCCCGGCACACGCCTGCACCAGGCCTGGCCCGTATTGTCTCGCTGGTGCCGAGCATCACCGAGCTCCTTTTCGCGCTCGATCTGGGTGAGCAACTGGTGGGTCGCACGTCCTATTGCGTCCATCCCGCGGCCGGGCTTGCCGGCGTGCCGCCGGTCGGGGGCACCAAAGACGTCCGATTGGACCGGCTGCGGGCCCTGGCCCCTACCCACGTAATCGTCAACATCGACGAGAACCGCAGAGAGGACGTCGAGGCGATCCGCGCCTTCGTCCCCCATGTGATGGTCACCCATCCCTTGGCGCCCACCGACAATCTCGCGCTGTACCGGCTGCTGGGAGCCGTCTTCCATCGGCAGGCACAAGCCGAGCGCCTTTATAACGCCTTCAAGACCGAGCTGCACAAATCTCTTGCTTTCGCTACGGATTTGCCCCACCGGCCCGTCCTGTACCTCATCTGGCACAAGCCCTGGATGACGGTCTCTCGGAACACCTACATTTCCCGGACCCTCGCCCTCGTCCGTTGGCTCACCCTTCCCGAGCAGAGCACAGCGCGCTACCCGGAAGTGGACCTGAAAGGGGCGGTGATGCAGGAGGCGAATTTGGTTCTGTTGTCCAGCGAGCCCTTTCGTTTCAACGCCCAACACATGCACGAGCTTCGCTCGATCGCGGACTGCTCCGGCAAGCGCCTCGCTTTTGTAGACGGCACCATGACCGGCTGGTATGGCAGCCGCTCCATTGCGGGTCTCCGCTATCTGCGGGAGCTGGCGCTCGAGCTCTCTTGGGAGGCCCGGTAAGCGCAGCATGGAGACACATGCTATGGAAACATGGCACGAGCCACCGTTGCCTCGCTCGATCAAGGATCGAGCTCGATAACGGCCCCACAGCCAGCGTCCAGGAAATCCTTGCCCCAAGCCTTTCGGAACAGTGCGATCGCACGATCTCCAGTACAGTGGCTCGGTGCCACCTGGGCGACCCCGAGTGCTTCGAGGGCATCGATTGTTGCTCTTATGCGGCTCTCGGATTGGTGCAGGAGATGAAAACCGCCGATAAGGAGGCGCACATCCTTTCCGCGCTGCTTTTTCGCTGCTTGCACCAGCTCCACAATGCCCGGATGGGCACAACCGGTCATGATCACCAGCCCCTTGGGGGTATCGAGCACAAGAGCTTGCTCCTCGGTGGCCCGACCCATGGGACCGGTCGAGTAGGCCCGTTCGAAGAGCTTTGTCGCGGCCAAGATTGTGACCACACGGCCCCCTGCCTCGGCGGTGGAGCGTTGAAATTGACGCGGAAACGACGCGGGCATGTAAACGCTGACACTTGGATTGCGACGCAGAAGCCGCTCCAGGCCACCGGTGTGATCGCCATGGGCATGGGATAGAAACACCCCGTCGATCATCCCGGGGTCGATGCGCATCCGCTCCATGTTGGCAAGGAGAAGCGCGCCATCGCTACCGGTATCGAACAACAGCGTCTGCTCTAGTCCCTCGATAACTGCGGCGAAGCCCCAAGCGGTCTCGAGCTCCGATGCAAAAGGTACGTTGTTGAAAACGGCGCTGATTCGCAGCCCGCTCCAGTCACCATCCCGCGCTGCTAGGACGGTGCCGAGCGGACTGATCGAAATTGCCAAAGCACCGGCAAGAGCAACCAATGTCTTCAACGTTGTCGCTTTGCTCATCATTCGCCGTTCCTCTTTTACAGAATCTCCTGTGGCGAGGAGAACAGGCGCGTATTGAGAATTCGCAATAGTCAAGCCCTATGTAGCTGATAAGGAATAGCAATTAGTAAATAACTTACTAATATACTAAGATTCTTAGCAGGTCAGGGCAGCATGCCTATAACAGGAAATCAATTGAAATTCGAGGAAACACGCTATGGAAACTACGACACAGACAATCCCTTCCATGCCCCGCCTTAACGAGCCCGCTCCGGCCTTCGAAGCGCCGACGACGCATGGCGTAAAGAAGCTGGAGGATTACCGCGGCAAATGGCTGGTGCTTTTCTCTCACCCGGCAGACTTTACGCCGGTTTGCACCACCGAGTTCATCGCCTTCGCCAAGCGCCACGCCGACTTCCAGGCGATCAACTGCGAGCTACTCGGCCTGTCTATCGACAGCCATTACTCGCATATCGCGTGGGAGCGTAACATCAAGGAGAAGTTTGGCGTTGATATCGGATTCCCGATTATCGCCGATCTTTCGATGCAGGTGGCCAAAGCCTACGGCATGATCCAACCGGGGGCCAGCGACACATCGGCCGTTCGCGCCACCTTCATCATCGATCCAGAGGGCATCCTGCGGGCGATGGTGTACTATCCGATGAGCAACGGCCGCTCGATCGACGAGTTTGTCCGTTTGGTGAAGGCCATGCAGACTTCCGACGAGCACAAGGTCGCTACGCCCGAGAATTGGCAGCCGGGCGATAAGGTGATTGTTCCCCCGCCCGCCACCGCCGAAGCAGCCGCCGCGCGGATGAACGAAGGTTACGAGTGCACCGACTGGTACTTCTGCAAGAAGGCGGTCTGAAGCCCAC
>JAJDOL010000305.1 GCA_022340195.1 Chromatiaceae bacterium | reverse complement strand
CAGAGTATCACCGACGCCTGCGTGGGGTGGGACGACACAGTACCTATGCTCCGCGAGATGGCCGAGGCCGTGGTCCAGCGGCGGGACAGCTGACGGAGCAGGACCCTCCCTTTTGGATCCGGCATCCTTCGACTACTCGCTCTGGGTCGCGGCCGGCGTCATCTTTCTCTTCGCCGGCTTTGCCCACGGTATTCTGGGTCTAGGCTTCCCCATGCTGTCCACACCCCTGCTTGCGATCATGTTGGATGTGCGCAGCGCCATCCTGCTCACGCTCTTGCCTACCATCACGGTGAACCTTATCAGCATCCTGCGCGGGGGTCGCTGGTCCGAGAGCATAGGGCGTCACTGGCCGTTGGCTGTGATGATTCCCTTGGGGACGGTCGCCGGAACCTGGCTCCTGATCAGTGTCGATCCATCACCCTTTCGACTGTTGCTAGCGGCAATTATCCTGCTGCACCTTGGCAATGACCGGCTGAGCGGTGTCCGGATGGACTGGATCCGTACCCGTACCTGGCTGGCCTATCCCGTGTTTGGACTCGCTGCCGGCTTCTCGGCAGGTACGGTCAACGTGATGGTCCCGCTACTCATCCTGTTTGCCCTGGAGGTGGGCATGTCGAAACTGGCCATGGTGCAGGTATTCAATCTGTGTTTTCTCGCGGGCAAAACGGCTCAGGTCGGCGCCTTCTCCGTCGCTGGCCTTGTTACCATTCCGGTATTGACCGCGACGCTTCCCTTTGCCGCCGTCGCTGCGGCTGCGCTGCTCGCCGGTATGCGGGTCAGGGATCGCGTGGACGGGGAAACCTACCGGCGCTGGTTGCAGCGGGTGTTGTGGGTGATGGTCGTTGTGTTGACCGGGCAGTTTTTCCTCGGACTGGGGTAGAGCTGTAGAGCCGAACTAACCGTATGACCGATCCTCAGAAACACATCGAGGTAGCCATCTCGCGCAGTGCTTTCGCCCACAACATCCGCTGGCTGCTGGAATCGCTGGCTCCCGCGAAGCTGTGCGTCGTCATGAAGTCCGATGCCTACGGCCATGGCCTGAGCCCCTTGCTCGATACCACCGTGAAGGCCGGTGCGAGCTATTTGGGTATTTGCACCAATACAATCCGTCGGTCCAGCAATCCCGCAAACTGCTCGGCCAACCCGATGCCGATAGGTCCAATCCTCGCATGTGCGACGAGATGGGCGATTTCGGTCACCGCAAGCCCCCGGTAACCGCAGGGATTGATCCGCGTAAAGGGCTCCAAGTCCATATCGACATTGAGGGCCAAACCGTGAAAGGTGCAGCCACGCCTCACCCGCAACCCAATCGCCGCGATCTTTGCGCCCTTCACATAGACGCCCGGGGCGTCCGCGCGGGCGCTGGACTCGATTCCGTAGCCGGCCAACAGGTCGACAACCGATTGCTCGAGTAGATGCACCAGGCGCTTGATACCAATTCCGGCGCGCTGCAGGTCGAGCAACAGGTACGCGATGAGCTGCCCCGGTCCGTGGTAAGTGACCTGCCCACCGCGGTCGGTCTGAAGCACAGGGATGTTACCCGGATCCAGGACGTGCTCCGGAAGACCCGCCTTACCAAGTGTGTAAACGGGCGGATGCTCCAGTAGCCAGAGCTCGTCGGCCGTATCGGAACCGCGACCATCGGTGAAGGACTGCATGGCCTGCCAGGTAGGCTCGTAGTCGCGTAGACCCAGACGGCGCACGGTAAGGGTTTCGCACGTATCCATCATTTGATCCGATTCCCGCACGGCGGCGACGCGACTAGCCTCCCTTCCGTTCAAGCGCGCTGATTCATCGTCCCGGAACCCGGAGGCCGTACTTCTCGATCTTGCGGTCCAGGGCGGGACGAGAGATGCCGAGAACCTCACTGGTACGGCCTTTGTGACCGCGGGTGTAGTCGAGCACCCGCTGAACGTGCTCCGCTTCGACCTCCTCGAGGGTGCGCAGGATAGCGGCCTCCGTCGGCGCAGGGGAGCTCGCCGTTGTGCCTGACGCCTCGGCTTGGGCACGTGAGCCGGTCAGGTGCAAGAGGTCGGGGGTGATGACACCGGTGCGCGCATGGACCGAGGCCTGAGTGAGCATATTATCGAGCTCCCGTACATTGCCCGGCCAATCGTAAGCCATCAGGTGGGTAAGCGCCGCCTCGGTAAGCTTGGATTTCGGCTTGTGGATACGCCCGGCGATGCGCTGCAGCAGGCCCTCGACGAGTAAAGGAATATCTTCCTTGCGCTCGCGCAAGGGCGGCATTCGGATCTGAATGACGTCGAGACGGTAGACCAAGTCCTCGCGAAAACGCCCCGCGGCGACCTCGGCCTGAAGGTCCCGGTTGGTGGCCGCGACCACACGGGCGGTTGTTCCTATTTGCTGCGTCCCACCGACACGCTCGAACACCCGCTCCTGGAGCGTTCGCAGCAGCTTGGCTTGGAGCGCGGGGGCAAGCTCGCCGATCTCGTCCAGGAACAGGGTGCCATCCTGGGCGAGCTCGAACTTACCGAGCTTCCGACCCTGGGCACCCGTGAAGGCCCCTTTTTCGTGACCGAAGAGCTCGCTCTCCAGCAGGCTGTCCACGATAGCGGCGCAGTTGATCGCCACGAAGGGTCCCTCTGCGCCGCTGTGCCGGTGAATCAGACGCGCCACTACTTCTTTGCCTGTCCCTGACTCACCGCTGATGAGCACTGTCGCCGCGCTGCGGGCGCTGAGCGCAATCTCCTTGCTTACGGTAAGCATCGCGGTGCTGCGGCCGATCAGGTCGCGTACTTGATGGGGCGCATCTTCCTCGCCGCGCAGGACCTCCAGCTTCCGGGAGAGACGGCGATTCTCCAGCAGCCGGCTCACGATCTGCTGCAGTTGTGCGGTCTCCACCGGTTTGTGAACAAAGTCCGCTGCGCCCTTTTCGATGGCCTCGATGGCGAGCTCCAGGTCGTGCTGTCCCGTCATCATGACAACGGGCAAGCCCGGCTCCCGTGACAGCACCTCTGTCAGCAGCTCCATCCCGGTACCATCCGGCAGCTGTTGATCGAGCAGCAGCAGATCGTAGGCATTGGCGGCTACCCTTTCCAACGCCTCGGCACAGGTAATTGCCCCCTCGACATCGAAACCCTCGTCCTCGAAGTGCAGGACCAGCATTTGGTTGAGTGAGGGATCGTCCTCGACGATAAGGAGGTGCGCATTCATGGATCGATGGGTTCTTGATCTCGAGCTCGCAAAGTCTAGCTGCTCTATAGCGAATCAGACTTGGGGCAACCGATCAAGATCCCAAGCGCTCGGAGCTAGTGTGGTTGTTACCGATACCAAAAGAAGCGAGGTCGGCTTCTCGGCCGGCCTCGTGTCGTTATTTCACCGTTCCCGCGGTGGGACTAGCAGCTCGACCCATCCGCTATTTCGGCGTTGCATCAATCCACCTTGATGTGGCGCCGCTCGGTCTTATGGGTTTTGGGCAGATGGATTTCGAGGATCCCATCCTTGAAATCGGCCTTGGCATTGTCAAAGTCGATGCCCTCGGGAAGGCGAATCGTGCGGCTGAATGTGCCGCGGGCGATCTCGGAGCGCACGAGCTCGCCCTCCTCCCGCTTCTCCTCCCGACGGCGCTCACCCTTGATGTGCAGGTGTTGGCCCGTGAGGTCCACTTGCAGATCCTTTTTGTTCACGCCCGCTATCTCTGCGCGCACCAGGATCTCCTCATCCCGGTCGATCAGATCAACTCGCGGTGTGCCCAGGTCGAAGGTCTCCTCGAACCGCGTCCACCCCGGCCACACCTCGCGGAACGGCCGCAGCCAGCCGCGATGGAACAGTGTGTCGAACATACGGTCCATCTCGTCGAAGAGATCGATCTCGCGACGCGGTACCGCCTCGATCAGCTCTTTGCGTTTTGTCGTCATGGTAGTCCTCCTGTTTACCGGTTTCCTAATAAGAAACATAGTACGCAAAGAGGCTTTATTCAAGTGTAAAACAGTTGTTTTAATGAATAATTTTCATATAGTTACGTGATCTTTGCGTAACCGGTGACCTGTGGTTTCAATCCATCGTGAGCACGAGCTTACCTTCGGTGTGGCCCTCCTCGATGCGGTTGTGGGCATCGGCAGCCTGCTCGAGCGGGAAGGTCTCAGAGACCCGGATGTGGAGCTTTCCGGCATCGACCCACTCGGCGCAGTGGCGCAGAATTTCGCCCTGGTGTTCACGCGCCTCCGGCAGGTCCCGCAGAATGGGCGTCAGCATGAGCTCGAAACCGATGCGCAGGTTGCGATTGCGCGCCTCCTTCCAATCCAGATCCGGTCCCGGCTGCAGGATGGTGACCAAGTCTCCGTAATGGGCCATCGCCCCGATGGTCTGGGCAAAGACGTCCGGGCCCACCGTGTCCAGCGCCACATCCACGCCTTTGCCCTCGGTCCAGTCCATGACCGCCTCCACCAGGTCTTCCTCCCGATAGTTGATCGCATACTCTGCACCGAGTGCGTGCACAAAATCCGCTTTCTGCGGGCCGCTGACGGTCGTGCACACCCGGCAACCCGCGAGCCGTGCCAACTGGATCGCCACGTGCCCGACCCCGCCGGCGCCGGCATGGATCAGCACTGTTTTGTCTGCTGCGAGGTTGGCGCGGTCGTAGAGGGCCTCCCAGGCTGTAATCAAGACCAGAGGGGCTGCAGCGGCGTGGATGAAGTCGAGAGTGTCTGGCTTGGGCTGAGCGACGCCCTCATCGACCACGGCATACTCTGCATAGTTGCCCTCGGGTCCGCCGAGACCGCCATGACAGAACCAGACCTCGTCACCGGGCTTGAAGCGTGAGACCGCCTCGCCCACGGACTCCACCACGCCCGCGCCGTCGCAACCAAGCACCGCCGGCAGACCGTCCGGTACGAACACGCCCCGAGAGCGGATCTTGGTGTCGACGGGATTAACCCCCGCCGCTTTCAGTCGCACCAGCACGTCGGTGGGCGCAGATAGCACCGGTACCGCCCGTTCGGTTAGAGTCAGGACCTCGGGTCCACCTGTCTCGCGCATCTCGATCGTCTTCATTGTCTTGCCTCCGTCGCCTGCCTATGCTGTTGGGTAACAACCCTTGAACAAGCGAGATGATGGCGCCGCGGGGCGCTACCTGGCAACCCCATGACGAATCCTGACGGGGGAGACACTATGCAGATTGAGCACTGGGATGCGTCTCGTGACGGTGAGCTCACCGAGGCCGGCATGCGCCGAAAGCTCGAGGACCGAGGCTATACCGTCAGCAAATACGTCTACCCGCCGGGGACCTACTTCCCGGAGCATGACCACGGGGTCGATAAGATCGACGGCGTCCTCTCCGGACGCTTCCGCATGGGCATGCAAGGGCACAGCATCGTGCTGGAGGCCGGCGACCTGCTGGTCGTTCCCAAGCATGTCTTCCACAGTGCCGAAGTGGTGGGCGAGGAGCCCGTTGTCAGCCTGGACGCGATACGGTTCGCTTGATCTCGCCTAGACAAGACCTGGCCGAGAATGGATCGACGCCGAACAATATGCGCGCTAAAGTTGCGTGCATGCTACAGGAGCACGTTCCCACTCAACTGACTCCATATCAGTCCAAGTACTATGCGTACCAGCTTACCCGACGCTGCCCGACGGACAGCATGGAGAAGCTGGCCGGCGCGCTGGTGGATGCCCAGGTCGACCTGAACCCCCATCAGGTCGAGGCCGCTCTCTTCGCGTTCCGCTCCCCCCTATCCCGGGGAGCGATCCTCGCGGACGAGGTCGGTCTCGGCAAAACGATCGAGGCCGGCCTAGTCCTCTCTCAGCGTTGGGCCGAGCGCAGGCGTCGCATCCTCGTCATCACCCCCGCCGGCTTGCGCAAGCAGTGGTACCAGGAGCTTCAGGAGAAGTTCTTCCTTCCGAGCCGGATCCTCGAAAGCAAATCCTACAACGCGGCCCTCGATTCAGGGGCGATCAACCCCTTCGATGTCGATGACATCGTGCTCTGCTCATACCATTTCGCACGCAACAAGGCGGACGATATCATTCGGATAAGATGGGACATCGTCATCATCGACGAGGCCCATCGGCTGCGTAACGTTTACAAGAAGACGAACGTCATCGCCCGAGCCCTGCGTGACGCTCTGAATCACGCGCCGAAGCTGCTCCTCACCGCCACCCCGCTGCAGAACTCCCTGCTGGAGCTCTTCGGACTGGTCAGTTTCGTCGATGACCGCGTCTTCGGTGACTTGGCGAGCTTTCGCGAGCAATTCTCCCGCATCACCGACCAGTCCACCTTCGACACCCTGAAATCGCGCATCAAGCCCGTCTGCTTTCGCACCCTGCGCCGGCAGCTTGGGCGGGCAGGGCGAGGCTAGCCGGCGGCGATCGGGTCTAAAATAAGCCGGTTCCGGACACATAGTGACAGGGAGCGGAGAGAGATGTGAGTACTATACGTTGGCTGCCCGACCATCACGCGTAAGTGACCGCAATGGCACAGCATTACGATTGGGATCGCTTCATCGTTCCGCGACAGGGAAACATCAGCCTGGATTCTTCCGAGTTTCTGCGTGACCCTGAGGATCCCGACG
>JAJDOL010000235.1 GCA_022340195.1 Chromatiaceae bacterium | reverse complement strand
CAAATAATCCGTCAACGTCCCGTTCGTAGCGCTTTGCCCAGAGATGGCGATTGGTCTGGGTGTCTGTCAAGCGGACGTTGAGCTGCAGGCGCTGGGGGTCCCCTTGGATACTGCCTTCGACGAGATACCGTGCGCCCAGGCTTCGAGCGATGCTGGCGGGATCCCGTGTTTCGTCCTGCGAGTTGAAGACCGGCTGGCGGATCACGACCAGGCCCTCGTGCCCGGCTAGCGTGGTTATGAGGTCTTCAGATATGCCGGCGCTCAAGTAGTCCCACCCGGCGTCACCGCTGAGATTGCTGAAGGGCAATACCGCGAGCGATGGCTGCGTGGCATCGACGGGCGGTTGGGGATTCGGCCTCAAAAACAGCCAAATCACAAACCCGGGTAGAAGTAACATCAAGACAATCCGCTGCAGTTTGGCTCGGGTGGTCCGGGGCGACGCGGGAGACGACAGGGTTGTGCTCACTGCCGTATTGGGTATGTCGAAAGCAGGCTCAACCGCTTGTACCGCGCGGGTTGATGATCCAGGCTGGACGGCAACCATCAGCCGATAACCGCTCTTTGCGACGGTCTCGACCAGGCGCGGATGATGCGGATCGTCGTCCAGGGCCTTGCGCAGCTTGGAGATCGCCTGGGTCAGCGCATCGTAACCGACCACCATGCCGGACCAGACCTCGGCCTCGAGCTCGCCGCGGGACACGACTCGACCGGCCCGTTCGGCGAGGCAGACGAGCAGCTGCATAACCCTGGGCTCGAGGTGGATGATTTCATCGCCCCGTTCGACCAAGTTGGCGGCCACGTCGACACGGCTTTCTGCTACCGAGAATACCTTGGGGTTCGAGGCCGGAGCGGATGGTTGTTCCACGAAAGATTCCACGATCTGCACAAGGATCAGCAATAGATCAGCGAAGGGTCAGCCTTTCGTCACCGTTTCCCTACTGACTTAGTCTAGTTTTAGGCGCGCCAAGAAACATCAGGTAATGCGTAGGCGAACGCCATTGAGAAAGCTACTTCTTGCAATACAGCGGCAGATCGCGTTCGGTGGGGCGGCCAAACTGATGATGTTGGGCCCGTCCTCCGAAGTGGTCTGGGCGGAGGCGACGAGTGACCGCTGTTCCCCGTCATTTCACCGCTCCCGCCGACACTAACCTTCTTTTCTGCTGACTTAAGGGAGAAAGGGCATGAACCATTCAATGCACAGCTTCGTACCGTTGCTGTGGCTCCTGAGCGGAGCTATGGCGGTGCCTCTGCCGGCCGCAGCGGCAGACCCGGCCAAGGCGCAGATCACGGTGCTCTACGACGCCTTCGGCAAGACATCCAAAATGCAGAAGGACTGGGGCTTCTCCGCCTTCATCGAGTACGGCGGCAAGCGCATCCTGTTCGACACCGGCAACAACGCCGAGATCTTTGCCCATAACGTGAAGGCCAAGGATATCGACCTCACGAAGCTCGACTTCGCGGTCGCCTCTCACCGTCATGGTGACCATACCAGTGGCCTGAATTACCTGATGACCGTGAACCCGGACGTTAAGATCTACGTGCCGAAGGAGAACTTCGGCGTTTTCGGGGCGGCCCTGCCCGGAACCTTCTACAAGCGTGATGAATCGCTGCCTGTCGATATGCGCTATTTCGACGGCCCCCCCCCCCGCGACGATGCATTTCGGCAGCCCATGGCCGCAAGGCAAGTTCGAATGGATCACTGAGACCACCGAGATCGCACCCGGATTTCACCTGATCCTGCTGAAGGGGCCCTGGGGTGTCGATCTGGACGTGATGGAGATCTCACTGGCGATCGATACGCCGGATGGAATCGTCCTGGTGGTCGGGTGCAGTCACCCGACGCTGGAGAAGATCGTCGAGACCGCCAGCGCGACGATCCATAAACCGATACATCTGGTCTTCGGCGGCACACACCTGCTGCCGGCCAAACGCGACGAAATCAAGCGGATTGCGACCGCGTTGCGTGACCAATGGAAGGTGGACTGGATCGCACCCGTGCACTGCACGGGGGAGCCGGCCTTCGCACTTCTGAAGCAGAGTTTCGGCGACCGGTACCTATACGCCGGACTCGGCTAGACGCTTGTCCTCGGCCCAACCGTGACGACAGTCGCCGAGGCAGGACAGCCGCGGATGCAGGCAATGGACGAGCAGGATCTGCACGGCTACGGGAAACTACTGGCGCAAGGCCACGACAACCCAGGCAAATTACTGGCAGACAACGAGCACAATTCTCACTAGCCGACGGCGGTATCCTGTTCCTGGACGAGATCGGTGACATGCCGCCGGCCCTGCAGGCGCGTCTGCTGCGCATGCTCCAGGAGCGGGATATGCATCCCTCGGCGGCGGGCCGGGCGGTTCGCGTGGATTTCGACCTGATCTGCGCCAGCAACATCGACCTCGCCGCTGCTGTCAATGCAGGCGAGTTTCGCGCAGACCTTAAACCGCAGAACGATCAGCAATCAATCAGCGCATGGTCAGCATTACGTCACCTTTTTCCTACTAATCTAGTCTAGCTTTACCTCTGTCACGACAACCGAACAGCGACGGAGAAGGTCATGAGAAGACAAGATCTAGAAACGCATCGCCGGATCGCGCTCGGCGCGGTGGGGATGCTCGCCATGCTGTGCTCATCCAGCGAGGTGGTGCTAGCAGCGGCAACGGGCGACGGCCGGATGGGACCAAAGGTCGTTAGCGGCGAGGTGGTGGACCAGTCGCTGTATGCGCTAAACCGCCATATTCAAGATAAATACGCCCTAGATGACATGCTGGCAGCGCTGACCGCGCCGAGAGCACCCGATTTTGCTGTAGCGGCAACGGCCAGCGCAGCTGCCCCGACGATCGAAGAGACGCCGGAGGTTGGTGCCTTCGGCTACAGGATTTTCGACGACAGCTCGCTCAACAATGGATTGGAGTTGTTCAACACCGAGGTCGCTCTGCGCGGCACCGATCTATTTATCCAAGTGGCGATGGAAGCGACGAGCAAGGGCGAGGCCTTTGCGCTGGCGGTACGAGGCGCTGGTTTGGATGAGAAGATGGCCCGTTATCGGCAGGAGATGGCCGAGGTGACCGAGGGCTTCGGTAATCCGGTACGGGACAGCTCCACGCTGGAGACCAGCATCGTCGCGCTCAACGAACGCATTGGCGATCAGGTCGTAAGGGAGATCAGGCTCGCCGCCGCTGTGCCTCCGACCGACGGCACGAGCTTTCTGAACTATGCCGTTGCGATGGCGTACTCTTATTGAGGTCGGACGCGTTGAGCTAGAAGAATCCAGACGGCGAGTATGTCGTCCGCTGTCTGGCAACAAACAGTCGAGCGCGATTACAAGGAGTCAATAGGTTACGCTCATGTTTAATGAGAGCCTGTCTTTCACGATCCTCTCGATGTGAACGCCAGCAATGAGAAAAGCAGCTCAGGACTGCGACTCAACGCGATAACGAACGATGTCCGCGGAGGCGAGGGCGGTCATGTTGAAGATGCCGCGTGCGGTGACGGACGGGACCAGGATGTGGATCGGCTTCGCCAGCCCGGACAGGAAGGGCCCCACCAGCAAACCCTTGGCGCGGGTGAGCAGCAGCCCCAGGGCGATGGCGGCGGAATCCAAGTCGGGAAAGATCAGCAGATTCGCGTCTCCGCTCAGCCTCGTGTAGGGGTAGGCCGCGTTGCGATAGGCCTCATGCAGGGCACTCATCGAGTGCATCTCCCCGTCGATTTCCAAATCCGGCAGGGCTTCTCGTAACAAGGCCGCGGCATCCCGCATCTTGGTGGCCGCATGCGCATCCGAGCTGCCGAAGTTCGAATGGGACAACAGGGCTACCCGCGGTGTAATCCCGAAGCGCCGTACCATCTCGACACTCGTCTTGGTCTTTTCGACGATCTGATCCAGCGTAGGGTTTACATTAATAAAGGAATCGGAGAGAAAAATCGGCTCGTCCTCGGTTAGGACGGTCGACAGGGTGGACAGGTAGCGGGCATTCCGGTGTAAGCCGATGACCTCCTTGACATGGTAGAGCTGGCTGCTGAAACGGCCGACCTTGCCGCAGATCATGCCCTCGGCCTCGTCCTTCAGGAGCAACATGGCCCCGAGCGAGGTGGTGTTAGACCTCAAGCGCTTCTCGCTCTCCTCGCGCGTGACCCCCCTGCGCCCAGCGATGCGGTGGAAGGCATCCAACAGATCCTCTCGCTGTCCCTCCTGCTCCGGGTCGATTAGATCGAAGTCCTTGTCCGGCCGAATGCGCAGCCCCAGGGCATCGATGGTTTCCTGAATGACGTGCGGGCGACCCAACAGGATAGGACGCACGATCCGCTCGTCGACGGCACCCTGAACCGCGTGCAGCACGTCGATGTTCTCTCCCTCGGCGAAGATCATTCTTTCCTGGCCGATTCGGGCCATTTCGATCACCGGCTGCATGAATACGCGGCTCGGGATCACATGATCTTTGAGCTTGCGCTCGTAGGCTTCCAGGTCGTCGATGGGGCGGCTGGCGACACCTGTCTGCATCGCCGCCTTGACGACGGCGATCGGGACCGCGGCGATCAGGCGCGGGTCGAACGGCTTGGGTATCAGGTAATCCGGCCCGAACTTGAGCTTCTCTCCTGCGTAAACCTTGGCAACCTCGGCGTCCGATTCCTGGGTGGCCAGGTCGGCGATCGCCTTGACGCAGGCGATCTTCATCGCCTCGTTGATCTCGGTAGCGCCGCAATCGAGCGCCCCGCGAAAGATGAAGGGAAAGCAGAGCACGTTGTTGACCTGATTCGGATAGTCGGATCTACCGGTCGCCAGGATGGCGTCCGGCCGCACCGCCCGCGCTTCCTCGGGCATGATCTCCGGAGTCGGATTCGCCATGGCGAGAATGATGGGCCGCTCGGCCATCTTCTTGACATGCTCTTGCGACAAGAGCCCGGGGGCCGACAGGCCGAAGAAGATGTCCGCGCCCTCAATGGCATCGTCCAGGGTTCTCTTATCGGTTTCCCGCGCAAATCGCTCCTTGTACGCATTCATGCCCTCGGAGCGGCCCCTGTAAATCACGCCCTTTCTGTCGCAGACATAGACGTTCTCCTCGCGCAGACCCATGCTCACGACCAGGTCGATACAGGCCAGACTGGCCGCCCCGGCACCGGACACGGTCAGCACGACGTCCTCGATCTTTTTGTCGACGACCCGTAGCGCGTTGTAGACAGCGGCGGCGGCGACGATGGCCGTTCCATGCTGGTCGTCGTGAAACACGGGGATCCGCATGCGCTGGCGCAGGGCCTTTTCGATAAAGAAGCACTCGGGCGCCCTGATATCCTCCAGATTGATTCCCCCGAATGTCGGCTCGAGCGCGGCGACGATCTCGATCAGTTTGTCCGGGTCCTTTTCGTTGATCTCGATGTCGAAAACGTCCACGCCGGCGAACTTCTTGAACAGCACCGCCTTGCCTTCCATGACCGGCTTCGCCGCCAAGGGGCCGATGTTCCCCAGGCCCAAGACCGCAGTGCCGTTGGTGACGACGGCCACCAGGTTGCCGCGGGCCGTCAACCTGGCCGCCTGATTTTCGTCCGCCGCGATCTCCTCGCAGGCAAAGGCGACGCCCGGCGAATAGGCGAGCGCCAAGTCGCGCTGCGTCGCCATCGGCTTGGTCGCCTTGATTTCGAGCTTTCCCGGCACCGGCTCGACGTGGTAACGCAGCGCTTGATCTCTGAGGCTTTCTTCGGGCATGCGAGCCTCCGCTGACCGAAGTCAGGACAAAGGGAACAAATGAACGTCGATCGACGCCGGGTGTCATGGTACGCTCCGGCGAATTGCCCAACAACGCGGGCGGATTGCGGTTATATCCGGGCTACCGGGTTGGAGCTTCTCCGAGTATAGCGAGGGTCTCCAGGGCAATCTCACGGACATCGGGATGCTCGTCCTCCAGCAGTCGGCGCACGGCGGGCAGGGCCTGCCGGTTTCCACTGAGACCCAGGAAGTGACAGGCGTCGGCCCGGGTTTGGGCAAGCTCGGAAAGGGTGAGCTGCTCCAGGTCGGGTACAGCCTCGTCGAGCGCTTCGGTACCGGACAGCTCCTCCACCACTGCACTGATGGCGACGCGGGTTGCCATCGAGGTCTCCTCGCCGGCAAGCAAAGCCAGCAGATCCGAAAAGGTCGAAGGGCAGTCGCGGATACGCCGCACCACCTCCTCCAAGCGCCGGTTCTCCAGCAAATGGACGTAGTAAGCCGACCAGCCGTCGCCTCTGGCAGCGTACTCTACCCATTCGGCTATCTCGGCGGCGGAAAGGTTGCCCACCAGCTCGAAGGGACCTATGCGAGTCCAGGGGACGCCGCGTACGCCCATCTCGCGGCCGCGCTCTGGGTCCGCCGACAGGTTGACAACCTCCAGCCCAGCCAGGCGTCCGTCTTTTATCAGCCTCGCCAGGCTTCCCAGTACCGCGGGGCAATGAGGACAGCCCGGAGAAACGAAAAGCAAGGCGCTCGGGAGCTGGTGTGGACTCATTCTGTGCGTCTTTTAGCGGTGAAGCGTTAGCGGGTCGCTTCAATCGAATCTGCGTCTGCGACAGAATATTCCGATAGAGATATCAGAATTATCTAATAAGGCGAATTTATGATCCACGCTGTAAAACTGTTTTGACACCTTCATGGGTATATCAGTATCTTCTTTTGTTCGCACGACCGGTTCCGGCCGCGGTCCGCCACCGCGGGGCCAGAGGTCTGCATCGAGCATCGCGATCCCAGGGATGAACGGGCCAGCCGCAACGCCAAGGATGACACCATTAAAGAGTTTCGGCGGACTTGGGTCCACTGGAAGCCACAGGTCGCCGGATATTTTCCATAACGGCGCCAAACCCTGCAGTGAAATGTTTAGGAGATAGAGCACCATGCCAACTTTTGTGCGTACTGAGAAGTGCGATGGCTGCAAAGGCCAGGACAAGACCGCTTGCATGTACATTTGCCCCCATGACCTGATGAAGCTCGACAAGGACGGGTCCGAGACGGGTCATGCCATGAAGTCCTACAACCAAGAGCCGGAGCAGTGCTGGGAATGCTACTCCTGCATCAAGATCTGCCCACAGCAGGCGATCGAGGCCCGCGCCTACGCCGACATCGTACCCCTCGGCGGCTCCGTCCAACCCCTGCGCGGCACCGACTCCATCATGTGGACCATCAAGTTCCGCAACGGCACCATGAAGCGCTTCAAGTTTCCGATCCGTACCACTCCAGAAGGCTCCGTCGATCCCTACGGCGGCAAGCCAGAGGCCGATATTTCCAAGATTGCCGATCCCGGCTTTTTCGTGCAGGTCAACGGTTTCCGTGCCGGCGATCCCAGCGAGCTCATCGCTAAATAGGCTCGCGTGACGCGTTCCCAACGAATCAAGACAGAATTTAGAGGTAGAGAGAATGGCCGGAGAATTCGGAAATCCTGAAGTTATCCAAGAAGAGGTCGACATCCTCATTATCGGCGGCGGCATGGCCGCCTGCGGCGCGGCCTACGAGATCGGACCCTGGGTGAAAGCGGCCGGTGGCGGCATCAAAGTCAAGGTAGTCGACAAGGCCGCCATGGACCGTTCCGGTGCCGTGGCACAGGGCCTGTCCGCCATCAACACCTATATCGGCTCCGAGCAGGACCCCGCCGACTACGCCCGCATGGTCTCCAACGACCTGATGGGTATCACCCGCGACGACCTGGCCTATGATCTGGGCCGCCACGTCGACGAGTCCGTGCACCTGTTCGAAGAGTGGGGCCTGCCGATCTGGAAGACCGACGAGGCCGGCGAGCGTCATGACGGATCCAAGGGCATGACCCCGCTGAAGGACGGCGGCAAGCCGGTGCGTTCCGGCAAATGGCAGATCATGATCAACGGCGAGTCCTACAAATGGATCGTCGCTGAGGCCGCCAAGAAGGCCCTGGGCATGGACAACATCCAGGAGCGTGTCTTCATCGTAAAGCTGGTCAACGACAAGAACGACAAAAACCGCGTCGCCGGTGCCGTCGGCTTCTCCGTCCGCGAGCACCAACTCTTCGTCTACAAGGCCAAGGCCATCCTGCTGGTCGCCGGCGGCTGCGTGAACATCTTCCGTCCCCGCTCTGTGGGCGAGGGCCAGGGCCGCGCCTGGTACCCGGTATGGAACGCCGGCTCCACCTATGCCATGGCCGCCGAGGCCGGCGCCGAGCTGACCCTGATGGAAAACCGCTTCGTGCCGACCCGCTTCAAGGACGGATACGGACCTGTCGGTGCTTGGTTCCTGCTGTTCAAGTCCCAGGCTACCAACGCCTTCGGCGAGGTATACATGCAGCGCAACAAGGAGATGCTGAACGACTATCCGCCTTATGGTCAGGCCGCCGTTCCCGCCTCCTGCCTGCGTAACCACCTGATGCTCAAGGAGATGCGCGAAGGTCGCGGTCCTATTTGGATGGACACGGTTACAGCGCTCGCCAATCTGCGTGAGACCCTCTCTCCGCGTGAGGTCAAGCACCTGGAGGCCGAGGCCTGGGAAGACTTTCTCGACATGTGCATCGGACAATGCGGCATCTGGGCCGGCGAGAACATCGAGCCGGAGAAGAAGAACTCCGAGTTGATGCCCACCGAGCCCTACCTCCTTGGCTCCCACTCCGGCTGCTGCGGTATCTGGGTCTCGGGTCCCGAGGACCTGGGTGCCCCGACCGAAGAGACCGAAGCCGGCGTACCCGGTCACCTGCCATCCGGCTGGAACTGGGGCTACCGCGCCATGACCACCGTGACCGGACTGTTCACCGCCGGCGACGGCGTCGGCGCCTCCGGCCACAAGTTCTCCTCGGGCTCCCACGCCGAGGGTCGCCTGGCCGCCAAGGCCATGGTCAAGTTCGTCATGGACAACAAGGGCCACAGCCCCGAGTTGGACACGGACGTGGATACGCTGATCGAGGAGATTTACCGACCGGTGCGCAACTTCCTGGAGTTCAAGGACTACTCCACCGCGATCGATATCAACCCCAACTACATCACCCCGCGGATGCTGCAGTTCCGTCTCCAGAAGATCATGGACGAGTATGTGGCCGGTGTGGCGACCTACTACACCACCAACGCCCACATGTTGGAGCAGGCCGAGCATAAGCTGGAGATGCTGAAGGAAGACTCCTTGAAGATGCGTGCCAAGGACCTGCACGAGCTGCTGCGTGCCTGGGAGAACTACCACCGCATCCTCACGGCCGAGGCCCACATGAAGCACATCCAGTTCCGCGAGGAGTCCCGCTATCCGGGCTTCTACTATCGGATGGACCACAATGTGGTCGACGAGGAGAACTGGCACTGCTTCGTCAACTCCATCTACGACAAGGAGTCCAAGCAGTGGACCTGCTTCAAGCGCGCCCATAAGGACTTGGTCGACAAGTCGAAGCTGTTCAAGTAATCCTTGACGGCCTGACCGCTTGAGAATCCGGGCGCCGCGAGGCGCCCGGATTTTTTTTGGGCCATGAAAGTCTGTAATTACACCCAAATACCCCAACCTGAACCGGAAGAAGACGCGCGTTCGCGTATCAAAATACTCGGCCCCGATGCTCTACAGCGTAAGCCGCGGCCGCCAGGAGCAAAGTCATGAGTGACCCGAAATTCGATATTCCCTTCAAGAGTCCCAACTTGCCCGAAATGCTGACGGACAAGGCCCTGATCAAGTTCAGGTGCTACAAGGGCATCTCCTGTTTCAACGCCTGCTGCAAACGTGCCGACGTGACCCTCGCCCCGTTCGACGTCTTGCGTTTGAAGAAACGCTTCGGCATGAGCTCGGAGGATTTCTTGAAGCGGTACACGGTCCCCTTTCAGATGGACCAGGACGGTGTCCCCGGGCTCAAGATGCGCACGGATGAAGATGGCACCTGTGCGATGCTGGATGGGGAGAACGGCTGCAGTGTCTACGAAGACCGTCCCACCGTATGCCGCTATTATCCGATTGCGCTGCTCAACATGCGGGCGAAGGACTCGACCCAGGCCGAGGAGAACTATTCCATGGTCCGGGAGGACCACTGCAAGGGGCACCTGGAAGACAGAGAGATCAGTATCGACGATTACCGCGACGAGCAGGGCTGCAAGGAGTACGACAAACGCAATCGTGACTGGTATCGGCTGATCCTGAAGAAGAAATCTGCCGGACCGGGCGTCGGCCGCCCGTCCGAGATGAGCCTTCAGCTCTTCTTCATGGCCTCATACAACTTGGACATGTTCCGCCGCTTCGTGCTCAGCGACAACTTTCGCAAGACGTACCAGCTCAACGACGTTTTCTATGAGGCGGTGGAAACCGACGACCTGATCCTGATGGATTTTGGTTTTCAATTCCTGCGGCAGGTGCTGTTCGGAGAGCGCACTATCGAGGAGGCGGCTGATGCCTGGGAGAAGCGGGTCGCGGAGCGCAAGGCGGTGTGGGATATGCGCACCCAGGCCGAGCTGGCGCGAAAGCACAAGGAAGAAGACGACAAGTATCGTATCGAGGCGGAATTAGGATCCGATTCCGGCGGCGATAAATCCGGCTGACCGCTTCTGATCACGAAGCGGCGCGGAGATTCGTCACACGCGTGTCGCTCGACCGCTACTACACGCTGGAGAGCGTTACCTTACCGTAACGCGCCGACAACACCGATGCCCCAAAACAAGGGCATGAAAAACGATATTGGGACACTGGGTTGCGATCAAGCGGTCAACCGCCGGTAGATCTCCGAGACCTTGTAAGGCAGCTTCTCAACGGCATCTACGATGGTGTAGCTCACAGCTCCGTACATGTGGGGCAGGTAGTCTTGCCCCTCCTTGTCGATGGTGATGCAGAAGGGGTGGATACCACAGCGCTTGGCCTCGATCAGGGCGCGGCGGGTGTCCTCGATGCCGTACTCGCTGCGGTACTCGTCGCTGTAGTCGTCCGGCTTGCCGTCGGACAGGGTGACCAGAATGCGTGTCTTGGCCTCGATCCGATTCAGGATCTCTGTCAGGTGACGGATGGCCACCCCCATGCGGGTATAGTCCTTGGGCTCGATGCCGGCGATGCGGCCTCTGATCTCCTCCCCGTAAGCGTCGTCGAATCCCTTGATGCGATATGTCTCGCAGCGCTTGCGAGTGATACCGGAGAAGCCGTAGATGGCGTAGCGGTCACCCAGGGTCTCGAGGGCCTCACACAGAAGCAACAGGGACTCGCGCTCGGCCTGATTGATCCAGCCGCGGGTGGAGCCGCTCATGTCCACCATGAACATGACCGCGATGTTGCGCTCCACCCGGTCGAGCCGCGTAAAGAGGCGGTCTGACATCTCCAAGCCTCGATGGGCGTCGGCATGAGCCTCCACGAGCGCGTCTATATCCACCTCGTCCCCGTAGGGCTCCTTCTTGAGCCATTTGTCCTCGCCGCGCAGGGCCTCGAAGGTCTTGCGCAAAGACACCAGGTGCCTGGAGTACTTCTCCAACGTCTCGGCGACAAAGCCGTCCACCTTGGGTTCCACCGTCAGCTCGCGCATCACGCACCAGCCCTTGCGATAGCTCTGGCGGCGGAAATCCCATTCGTTGTAGATCTGGGCGCCGCGCTCGTGGTAGGTGCCGGACCAGACGTCCGCGCTGGCGTCCTCGTCCTCCGGCTCGCTTCCTTTGGGCTTGTAGTGGCCGTCACCGGCCGGAACCAGATAATCCGGAGGAAGCTCGCCCAGGTCCAACAGGATCGAGCTAATCAGCCGCCTGACATTCTCGGGGGGATTTACCGGCTTGTCGTGGAAAAGGATCTCCAGCTCGAGATCCCCCTGACGCTCGTCATCCTTCTTCGCACGCGCGGAAAACGGCGTTTTCTGCTCAACCCCGGCCTCGGAGCGCTCAGAAGCCGGCTGCTCGGACTGGAGCTCCTTCTTGTAGCGAACCAGAAGACTACGCAGCCCGGCCTTCTCATCCTCCAAGCGCGCCCGAAGGACCTCCTCGACCCGTTCCGGATAAAGCGCACCCTGATAGCACAGAGGCTCCGGTAGGGGAGGGGACGCCGCCATGAGCTGAACCGTCAAGGCGAGCGAGTCCTGAGCGCGAGCTCCAATTCCGCGCAGACGATCCCGCCAGATTCCCCATTGGGGCGGGCAAATCGGCTGGCCGGAAAGGTCGTTGAGGTGGCACATGTCCCGATGGATACCGGGTAGCTCCCGGGCGATACGGGCTTCCAGCCGCAGTGTCTCCAAGGTGTGAAATAGCCGTAACGCACGCTTTTGATTTTCGAAACACGCGAGGGCCTCGATCACTCCCAATCGCCAGGTGCCGAACCGGGTTTGTGCCCAGAGGTAGGCCGCCGCGGCTTTGAGAAAGCGGAAGTTGTCCTCCCGGCACTCGAATAGGCAGGCCGTGCCTGGAAGGAACAGGGTCTCGGTATCCGTGTGTATGCTATCTGCAGCCGCAAGCGCAAGGCGACGGCCCGAGAGCCCGAGGATCACGCGCTCCAGGACGCCGGAGTGCTCCTCGAGAGACACCCCGACCTTTGCGATCCGGGCGCGCTCCAGGAACTTGTCCACGTTCTTGAACACGTCCACCGCGGCAAAGAGACCTGATCGGTCGTAGACATCCAAACCATGAATAATCCAAGCCTCCACATCCGGCAGCGAAAGCTCCGCGAGGGCGCGATAGGCGTGGGTGAGAAATTGGTAGGCGCAGGCGGTGTTGTCCTTCTCCAGTGCCCGAACCCAATGGAGAACGAAGTCCTGTTGTGGACGCGCAAGGCGTGCCAACGACTCGGCAGAGGCTCGCTTTGACGACGCCTCGGCCCACAGGATGTCCTCGAGCAAATCTTCAAGCTTGTCGACGTCGAGCGGTTTTGACATGAGGAGGCGTAGATGCCACTGGCGTAATCGCGACCAGCAAAATCCGAAGTCGGCCCCTTCGGGGTCGGCTCCTACCAGGACACCGCCGCCTCGGCGACAGCCTTCAGCATGTCGGCGACGTCCGCCATGATCTCGCTGGACTGAATCTCTTGCTCCGAGACTGTGCGATGGGCGACGTAGGTCTTGTCCGGGTTTCCCGGCAGCACATAGATCGAAAGGATGAACGGGCAATAGACGATA
>JAJDOL010000077.1 GCA_022340195.1 Chromatiaceae bacterium | reverse complement strand
CTTCGTAGCGAGGCATTCGCAGCTGCACCCGCGATTTCCGGGCGGTTCGGCGAGCCTCAGAGTCAAGAATTTGCCTGGATTGCCGATGCCGACGAACGTCTCGGGCCCATGCTCGAAGCCATCATCGACGGCAAGTACTATTGGGTGCCGTACATTCGGATAGCGAGCTTGACGATCGAGGAACCGAATGACCTTCGCGATCTGGTTTGGATGCCGGCCTATTTTCGCTGGTCCAACGGCGGCGAATCGGTGGGTCTGATACCTACACGCTATCCTGGATCCGAGAACAGCTCCGACGATCGCATTCGCTTAGCTGCACGTACCGAATGGGTGGATCTTGGCGACGAGACCTACCAGGGTTTGGGACAGCGTCTGTTGGCGACGGATGCCGCGGAATATGCGCTGATGGACATTCGTCAGCTGACATTCGATCAACAGCCGACTGAAGCGACGGCCTGGTAGGCTGCACGCGACGCCTGAGTAACGGACGGGCTCTGGTAATCACAGGTGGCTGAGCTTTCCCTGCAAGAGCGACTGCAACCATCGCTGCTCGATCGGCTGCGGGACGACCATCCGGAAGAGCAAAGTGTCGACAAGGTAAATAGTCGCGTTCTGACCTTGTCGCAGCTACGCCAAAGTGTTCAACGCGATATCGCGTGGCTGCTCAATGCCTGCAATTTGGAGCGCGAGGTTAAAGGATATAGCGAAGTCGAGAAGTCGACCATCAACTATGGCATCCCGGACTTGGCGGGGTTTACGGTGTCGTCGCTCGATGTCGGTGTGTTGGAAAAAACCATCGAGCAGGCGTTGGAGAATTTCGAGCCGCGACTGCTGAAGAACTCCATCCGGCTTCGAGCGGAGCTGGATGCGGAGAAGATGAGCCATAACACCTTGCTGATCGATATAGAATGCGACCTCTGGGCATTTCCCGCCCCAATTGAGCTGTTGCTCAGAACCGAGCTGGATTTTGAGAGCGGGGAGGTCTCGGTGACAGAAGTGGCGCGTCGGAGCCGCTGATTTGGATCCGCGCTTTCTTGATCTCTACAACAGGGAATTGCGCCACATCCGGGAGATGGGGGGCGAGTTCGCTGCGCAGTTCCCGAAGGTCGCCTCAAGGTTGGGGCTCGACAGCTTCGAGTGCGCGGATCCCTATGTGGAGCGCCTGCTCGAGGGCTTCGCTTTTCTCGCGGCACGGGTGCAGCTCAAGATCGATTCGGAGTTTCCGCGGTTCACACACCATCTGCTCGAATCCGTCTATCCGCACTATCTGACTCCAACGCCCTCGATGGCGGTGGTCCGGTTTGGACCCGACATGATGGAAGGTTCCTTGGCCGAGGGCTTCGACATTCCGCGCGATACGGCGTTGCGTAGTCTGCTGCGCAAGGGCGATGCGACACCCTGTACCTACCGAACAGCGCACGATTTGACGCTTTGGCCGCTAGAGGTTGAGCGTGGCGAGTACATCGGATCGCCGAGCGCTCTGCCGGAGGTCACCTTTCCCGGTACGGCACCGCTCAAGTCTGGTATCCGACTGCGGTTGAAGGTCAATGCAGGATTGAAATTTTCCGAGCTGGCGATGGATACGCTCGACATTTACCTGCGGGGAAAGGATGCAATACCGATGCGTCTCTATGAGCACATACGGTCCAACGCCGTTGGCTTGGCTGCGCGGCCGGCGCAATCGAAAAAGAAGTCGGATTGGATTGTTTGGGACAAGTCCCATATCGAGCCGCTTGGATTCGAGCCGGAGCAGGCCTTGTTACCCGTCGGCGTTCGTTCGTTCGACGGTTATCGGTTGCTGCACGAGTATTTCGCCTTTCCGCAGCGGTTCATGTTCGTCAGGGTGAAGGGGCTCAAACCTGCAGTCCGGCGCGCGCTGGATACGGGCCTCGATCTGCTGATCCTATTCGATCGCGCGGATCCCGCGTTGGAAACGCAGGTGACCTCGGGTTTGTTCAATTTGCATTGTACGCCCGTCATCAATCTGTTCCCGAAGCGAATGGACCGCGTGCATCTCTCCCAAAAGGAGCACGAGTATCACATCGTCCCTGAGCGCACCCGGCCGATGGACTTCGAGGTCTTCTCCGTCGCGTCGGTCGTTGGTTACGGAAAAGCCGTCGAGCCGGAAAGGGAGTTTCTGCCGTTTTACTCCGCGACCCACCCGAGCTTTCATTTGTCGCCGAGCGCTTACTACACTCTGCATCGCGAGAAGCGTCTCCTGTCCTCGCGCCGACAACAGCGCAATATCGGGCCGCGGTCGAGCTACATCGGCTCGGAAATCTTCGTTGCGCTCGTCGACGCCGAGCAGGCTCCGATATCGACCGAGCTGCGCCAACTCGGTGTCGAGGCCCTGTGCACGAACCGAGATCTGCCGTTGCTGATGTCACTCGGCTCAGGATCGACCGATTTTACTTGGGACTTCAGCGGTCCGGTCGACAACGTGCGCTGTGTGTCGGGGCCGAGCAAGCCGCGACCCTCGCCCGTGGACGGCGATACGCACTGGCGACTGATCAGCCATCTGACGCTCAATTACTTGTCGCTTGCAAGCGGCGAGGGTGCGATGGCCTTGCGGGAATTGTTGGGCCTCTACGCCTTTCTCAACGAGGACCAGGTGCGCAAGGAGATTGAAGGGGTAGCCTCCGTGGCTTCCAAGCCCGTTTACCGGCGAATCGCGACCAACGCGGGCAGCGCATTCGGCCGGGGTCTCGAGATCGCGTTGGATTTCGACGAGACCCAGTTCGAAGGGACTGGTTGTTTCTTGTTGGGCGCGGTCTTGGAGCAGTTCCTCAGCAAGTACGTCTCGCTCAACTCTTTTACCGAGACAGTTGTGCGAACAGTCGATCGGGGGGAAATCATACGTTGGCCGATGAGAAGCGGACGCCGTCAAGTTCTCTGAGTCTCGAGGACGATCTGCTGAAGGAGCCCTATTCGTTTGGCTTCTTCTATGCAATGCGCCGGCTGGAGTGCCTGCATCCGGAGTGGCCGCGCTTGGGAAAAGCACCGAGTCCGGTTCAGGAGCCGATACGGTTGGGCCAGGATTGCTCGATGGAATTCGCCCCCTCGACGATCACCTCTTGCGGATGGGAGCCGGATTCCGAGAATCCGCGGCTCGGCGTAGCCTTTCTCGGCCTATTCGGACCCAACGGTCCGCTGCCGCTACACCTGACGGATTACGCCCTGGAGCGGGCGCGGCGTCACAAGGATCGCACCTTCTTGCGTTTCGCCGATGTATTCCACCATCGACTTCTCTGCCTGTTTTATCGCGGCTGGGCGAGCGCACAGCCGGCGGTCAGCTTCGACAGGCCCAGGGAAGATCGCTTCGGCGAGTATGTGGCTTCACTCTGCGGCCTGGGGTTGCCTTCATTGCGAAATCGCGATGCGATGCTCGACGTCGCAAAGCTCTACTTTGCGGGGCACCTGCAGTGCGTTGCCAAGAACGCGGACGGACTTGCAGCCATCATCGGGGGTTATTTTCGCGTCGCTGTGGCTATTACCGAATTTGTCGGCGAGTGGCTGGAGATATCGCCGCAAGACCGGTGTATGTTGGGAGCCTCACCGAAGACCGGGACGCTGGGCGTCACGGCAATCGCC
Organism: Chromatiaceae bacterium; assembly: GCA_022340195.1. Lineage (GTDB taxonomy): Bacteria > Pseudomonadota > Gammaproteobacteria > Chromatiales > Chromatiaceae > Thiosymbion. The sequence continues at coordinate 13,599 of JAJDOL010000077.1, read as the reverse complement.
GGTGCCTATGCATTCGAGTGCCAGCACAAGTTCCGGGTACATATAGGACCCGTCGGGCTGGTCAGGTTCGAGCAGCTCTTGCCGGGTGGCGAGGGTCTCGCAGCGCTGGTGGCAGTCGTCCGGAACTACGTCGGCGACGAGTATGTGTGGGACCTGCAGCTGATTCTGCGCAAGGAAGAAGTACCCGCACTCAGGCTCGGTGCGGCGGCTCGGCTCGGCTGGACCAGCTGGCTTGGAATCCGGCCGACGGATGAAGATGCCGATGACCTGATTCTAAATCCTTTCAGGCAGTGCTGACACACCCGGCGCTGACATGAAATATAGCTCTCGGGAGCACTCGCCATGTCCGAAATCAGTCGCGCGTCCTTGTTCTCCAAGCTCAACAGTCTGGGCTTCAAGGCCATCGAGAGCGCAACCGTCTTTTGCAAGATGCGGGGCAACCCCTACGTCGAGCTGGTGCATTGGTTTCACCAGATCCTGCAATTGCAGAATTCCGATTTACACAGAATCATTGCGGCTTACGAGCTCAATCCGGCGCGGCTGGCCAAGGACATCACCGAAGCGCTCGACCGGCTGCCGCGCGGTGCCACCTCGATCTCCGATCTCTCCTCCCACGTGGAGGAAGCCGTCGAGCGGGGCTGGGTGTATAGCACCCTGATGTTCAAAGACTCCCAGGTCAGGACTGGACACCTAGTGGTCGGGATCTTGAAGACGCCGGGCTTGCGTAATGCGCTGCCGGCGATTTCGAAGGAGTTCGAGAAGATCAAGATCGACGATCTCAGCGACCGCTTCGTCAAGATCGTCGGCGGCTCGCCGGAAGACGAGCTCGGAGCGAGCGATGGATCGCGCGTCGCCGCAACGCCGGGCGAAGCGAGCGAGGCCATGACGCCTGGGTTGGTCGGAAAGCAAGAGGCATTGCACAGGTTCTCGATTGACCTGACCGAGCGAGCTGCGAAGGGAGAGCTGGACCCGGTGGTCGGTCGCGACGCCGAGATTCGACAGATTGTCGATATCCTGATGCGGCGCAGACAGAACAATCCGATCCTTACTGGCGAAGCAGGCGTCGGAAAGACGGCTGTGGTCGAAGGCTTCGCCGCGCGGATTGCGGCCAAGGACGTCCCTCCGCCATTGCGGGATGTCAGGCTGCGCGTGCTCGACGTCGGTCTGCTGCAGGCCGGAGCCAGCATGAAGGGGGAGTTCGAGGCACGACTGCGCCAGGTGATCGACGAGGTTCAGGCTTCGCCGAAGCCGGTCGTCCTGTTCATCGACGAGGCCCACACGCTCATCGGCGCCGGTGGCGCCGCGGGTACGGGCGATGCGGCCAATCTGCTCAAGCCGGCGCTGGCACGTGGCACGCTGCGCACCATCGCGGCTACGACCTGGGCGGAGTACAAGAAGTACATCGAAAAAGACCCCGCGCTGACGCGCCGTTTCCAGGTCATCAACATCGACGAGCCGGACGAGCGCCGCGCCATCCTTATGATGCGTGGTGTGGCGACCGCGATGGAGCAACACCATCGCGTGCAATTGCTCGACGAGGCCGTCGAGGCAGCCGTCAAGCTCTCGCATCGCTACATCCCGGCGCGCCAGCTCCCGGACAAGGCCGTAAGCCTCCTCGACACCGCCAGCGCTCGGGTGGCAGTCAGCCAGCATGCAGTACCGGCAGCGGTCGAGGATGCGCGTCGACGTATCGAATCGCTGCGCACGGAGCTAGAGATTATCGAGCGCGAGCATGCGGTTGGTATTGATACGGCCGAGCGCGAGGCGAAGGTTCAGGAGGGGCTTGCCGGGGAGTCCGAGCGCCTCGCGGTGCTCGAAGAGCGCTGGCAGGAAGAACAGCAGCTGGTCGAGAAGATCCTGGAGCTGCGCGGCCAATTGCGCGCCGCCCTGGGGCAGGTCGATGAGGCACTGACGGAGCCGGACGCCTCTGTCGAGCCCGGCGCGGAGCCGGCTGCGGGAGCCCACCCGGGTCCGGAGCACGAGAACGAGGCCACGGCGCTCGATGAAGACCAACGGCAGAAACTACTGGCAGAGCTGAAAGATCTCCAGGAGCAGCTTCACCGTCTGCAAGGTGAGGCACCCCTGATACTTCCGAGTGTCGATGCCCAGGCGGTAGCCTCGGTAGTGGCGGACTGGACCGGCATCCCGGTCGGACGGATGGTGAAGAACGAGATCGAGGCAGTGATGAATCTCGCCGGTACCATCGAGAGGCGTGTGATCGGCCAACATCACGCCCTCGAGATGATCGCTCGCCGGGTGCAGACGTCGCGAGCCCGGCTGGACAATCCCAGCAAGCCGATCGGTGTCTTTCTTTTGGCCGGTACCTCCGGCGTTGGCAAGACCGAGACGGGTCTGGCCTTGGCTGAGTCGTTGTATGGCGGTGAGCAGAACATCATTGCCATCAATATGAGCGAGTTCCAGGAGGCGCATACCGTCTCGACGCTCAAGGGTGCCCCTCCGGGCTATGTCGGATACGGCGAGGGCGGCGTGCTGACCGAGGCCGTGCGGCGCCGCCCCTACAGCGTGGTCCTCCTGGACGAGGTCGAGAAGGCGCACCCCGACGTCCACGAGATCTTCTTTCAGGTTTTCGATAAGGGTTGGATGGAGGACGCCGAGGGGCGCTATATCGATTTTCGCAATACCCTGATCCTTTTGACGACCAATGTGGGAACCGACTTGATTATGGGGATGTGCAAGGATCCGGAGTTGATGCCGGAGCCCGAGGGGATTGCACAGGCGTTGCGCGAGCCGCTGCTGAAGGTCTTTCCACCGGCATTGCTGGGCAGGCTCGTGGTCATTCCTTACTATCCCCTCAGCGACGAGACGCTGACCGCGATCATCCGCCTGCAGTTGGACCGTATTTGCGCCCGCATCGTCGATAACCACCGCGTCGAGCTCGACTACGACGATGCGGTTGTAGAGCTCATCTCCAGCCGCTGCCGCGAGGTCGAGAGCGGCGCACGGGTCGTGGATGCTATTCTGACGAACACGTTGCTTCCGCGTATCAGTCAGGAATTCCTCACGCGCATGTCGGAGGGCAATGCACTCACCGATATCAAGTTGTCGGTAGCCGATGGTGACTTTTCCTACAGGTTCTGAGCGATAGGGAGCGTCTGTCGATCGCAGAGTACAGACTGCAGTGGTCAGCGAGCAGGTAATGACAGAGCATCTGATCGGCGCCGGCGAGTCCCTCGCCGCTGTGGCCGATATCTATGAATTGTCGGGTTGGCAAGGTCTGTACTATGCGGACGTCAACCGGGGGTTTCGGCAGTGCCATCCGGATCCCTGGGAACTTCGATCCGGGGTCGCTATCGCGATTCCGGGCTCAATCGAGGAGCAGCAATACGCGTTGTCGGCACGATATCGGCTCCTCGAAGCCCTGCAGCGCGATGTCTTGGAGCTTGCTGCAGAGCAGGAAGCATTCCTGGCAGGTAGAGCTGCAGATGAGGCCTTACTGCTGTCCCCGCAAGAGATGTTCAGCGATTTAGCGCGCTTGCTGGCGGCTACGACGCTGCGGGCGATTCGACTGCTCAAGGCTTCCGAGCGCGGCTGCAGCCGAACCGATTGGGCGCTGGCGGAGGATGCGTTGCAGCGTTGGCCCTTAACGGCCCGACACGAGTGCGCGACGCTGTTTTCGCTGGTTGCGAGGTCCGCGCAGAGCGTTCCCTGGGTGATCCCGACGGTGGCCGCGCGCGGGTGGTGCGATGTCGTGAGCCCCAGCTTCTGGGCAAAGCCGCTGCTTGCGGTCGCAGACGGCTCGGAATTGGCTGCGCCCGAGCTGAAACGGCTATTGTCGATCGTGCGCGGCGCTAGGCAGGTAGCGCTTGCCAACGTGATGCAACAGCTTGCCTCGTTACACACAGGTGCGCTGATGGAGCTGAATCGCCTGGCTCGCCTCCAAGAGAACGAACAGGATTGACCATGGCGAAGGCGAAGGGCAATGACGATTTGGTCACTCCCGCCGAGGCGGTACAGGAGGCACTGCAGTGGCACCGGGAGGGCCGCCTGGCGGAAGCCGAGGTCCTCTATGAGCGAGTGCTTGCGGTCGAGCCCGACAATGCCGAGGCACTGCATTTTCTCGGCTTGCTCCACCACCAGCTGGGTGCGACCGACGAGGGCATTGGCTATGTTCGCGGGGCAGTGACGTCGGCTCCGGGCTATGCCGCTGCCCACAGCAACTTGGGCAACATGCTGCTCGAGAAGGGCGATTTGAATGGGGCGGAACGTGCGTATCGGCGAGCCTTGGAGCTTATGCCCGACCTGGTCGACGCCAAGAACAACCTGGGGCTTGTGCTCAGGCGCCTCGATCGCCCTGACGCCGCGGAACAGGCGTATCGCGAGGCAATAGCCCAGGAGCCGGAGCACCCTTCAGCCTATAGCAATCTCGGTCACCTGTTAGCTGAGTCGGGGCGACTGGACGAAGCCATAGCGCTGCTAGAGCGGGCCGTTTGGCTGAACCCGGAGTTTGCGGAGGCTTTTCACAATTTGGGAAAAGCGCTCTCTGCCCGGAATCGCCCCGAAGAGGCGACGGTGGCCTACGGGCGTGCCGTCGAATTGGGGGCCAATGCCTACGTGGGGCTGGCGACCTCGCTACGCTACCAGGGCCTGATCGACGAGGCCATTGCGGCCTATCGGAAGGCTATCGCGATTGGCAGTAGGCAAGCGGCGACCTTTTACATCCTGGGCATGCTGCTCAGCGCTAAGCAGTGCGACGCCGAGGCCATCGAAGTCTATGAGCAATGGCTACAGTGGGACCCCGACAATCCGGTCGCGCAGCACATGTTGACGGCATGCCGGCAACAATCGATACCGCCTCGAGCCTCGGATGCCTACGTCGAAGCTGTGTTCGACGGATTCGCCCCCGCTTTCGATCGGCGGCTTAGTGCCCTCGAATACCGGGCACCGGAGCTGGCCGTGGGGCTCCTGAAACGGGAGCTGGGTGACGCGGCGGCGACGCGGCGTATCCTCGATGCCGGCTGCGGTACCGGTCTCTGTGGGCCCCTGTTGCGACCCTACGCGGGCTATCTCGCCGGCGTCGATCTGTCCCGGGCGATGCTCGAGCTGGCGGAGGGCCGCGGAAGCTACGACAAGCTGGTCAAATCCGAGCTGACGGCCTTTTTGGAAGACTCCGAGGATGCGTTTGACATCATCGTCTGCGTCGATACCCTCGTCTATTTCGGTGATCTCAAGGCGGTCCTGCTTGCCGTGTCACGCGCCCTGACAAGGTGGGGTTTCTTCATAGCGACTCTGGAGCGCGCAGAGAATGGAGGCGGATCGGGCTATCGTCTCAACAATACCGGACGTTACAGTCATTCCGGAAAATATCTCGAAACCGTTTTTGAGGAATGCAACTTGCGTCTTCGCTCTATCGAAACGGAGGTGCTGCGGCAGGAAAAGGGGCAGCCGGTGCTAGGGCTGGTAGTTTGTGCGAGTGCAGGTGCAGATCCTCAGGAGATGCCATGCGCAGAATAAGCTCGCCCCAATGGTTTTTATTTGTGCTCCGTGGGCTCCGGCGACCGACAGGCGAGGCGTCCAGGACGGTCGACCCCCCGAGGGGCAGCATTGCGTTGAAATCGCTAAAGCCGCTTTCGCAACCGAGGGGTCTGATCGGTCGCGTCTCGCTGACCTCGAGTAGCGAAGCGCGATCCAATCGGCCCTTTATCCCATGAACTGATCTCCCCGGCTCAGAATTGGCGACCACATGGCGGATCTACGCAAATCCAGCGCCACGCAAAGACATCGCACGATCGCTGTCGACACGGTCCTGGGAGAGGATGTCCTGTTGCTTCAACGCATGGTCGGGGGGGAGTCGCTGGGTCGCCTGTTCGAGTTCCATCTCGACTTGCTGAGCACGGATGCCGATATCGATTTAGAGGCGGCGCTCGGCACGAACGTGACCGTCCGATATCATCAGCCGAAGGGCGGGATCCGTTTTTTCAACGGTTTTGTCAGTGAGTTTCGATATGTCGGAGAGCGGGGCAACTACGCCGCTTACGAAATGACGTTGCGGCCTTGGCTCTGGTTTCTTACCCGAACGTCGGATTGCCGGATATTCCAGAAGAAAACGGTCCCGGCGATCATTACCGATCTATTCCGCGAGCACGGCTTTACCGACTACGAGGATGCCCTTTCCGGCGATTATCGGCAATGGGAGTATTGCGTCCAATATCGAGAAACCGACTTCGACTTCGTCAGCCGTTTGATGGAGCAGGAGGGAATCTATTATTTTGTCAAGCATGAGAACGGAAAGCACCTGATTGTCTTGGCCGACGGTTATGGAGCGCATGACATCTACCCCAACTACTCTGAGATACCCTGCGTACCCTCGGATCGACCCATCCATGCGGAGCATATCAGTCATTTCGACGTCAAGAAGCGGGTTCTTCCCGGCGTGGTCGCCCTGAACGACTTCAATTTCGAGAAACCCAAAGCCGACCTTAAAGCGAACGGACCCAAGCCGAGACCGCACGCAAAAGCGGATTACGAGATATACGACTATCCCGGGGAATTCGAGGAGCGCAGCGATGGCGAGGGTTATGCACGCAAGCGCATCGAGGAGCTGCACAGCGTTTACGAGGTAGCATCCGGGCGCGGTAATGCCGCCGGGTTAGCCGTGGGTTACTTGTTTAATCTAACCGATCATCCGCGGCGGTTGCAGAACCGCGAGCACCTTATTACCGACGCCACCTATGAGATGCGATCGGAGGAGTTCGAAACCGGTGGTGGTGCGGTGGGGCCCGGCGAGCAGCACTTTCTGGTCAATTTTTCGACCATTCATAGCCAAGAGCAGTTTCGGCCGCAGCGGATTACGGCCAAGCCAACTCTCAGCGGTCCTCAAACGGCGATCGTGGTCGGCAAGGCAGGAGAAGAGATTTGGACGGACGAGTACGGCCGCGTCAAGGTCCAGTTCCACTGGGACAGGTACGGAGCGAAGGATGAGAACAGCTCTTGTTGGATCCGCGTGTCCCAGGACTGGGCGGGAAAGAAATGGGGCTCCATCAACATCCCGCGCATCGGCCAGGAGGTGATCGTCGATTTTCTGGAAGGCGACCCGGACCGTCCCATCATTACCGGTCGCGTCTATAACGCGGATGCCATGCCGCCGTACGAGCTGCCCGGCGAAAAAACCAAGTCGACGTTGAAAAGCAACTCCAGCAAGGGTGGTGGCGGCTTCAACGAGATTCGCTTCGAGGACAAGAAGGGCGAAGAACAGATCTTCGTCCACGGGGAGAAGAACCAGGACATTCGCATCAAGAACAACGCGTTGGAGTGGATCGGCAACGATCGCCACCTGATCGTCAAGCGTAAGCAATACGAGCAGGTCGAGGGCGAGAAGCATCTCATCGTGAAGGCCGGCGATGGCGGTTCCGGCGATCAGTTTGAGAAGGTCGAGGGCGACAAGCACCAGAAGGTGCAGGGCGACCACAACCAGAAGGTCGAAGGGACCCTTTCAATCGATGTCGATGTCGACAAGCAGGAAACAGTGGGCGTCAAATACGCTATGGATGCGGGAGTGGAAATCCATATCAAGGGAGGAACCAATGTCGTCATCGAATCTAACACGACCTTGACCCTAAAGGTCGGCGGCAATTTCATCAACATCAACTCCGGCGGCATCTTCATCCAGGGCACGATGGTGATGATCAACAGCGGCGGTGCTGCCGGTAGCGGCGCCGGCAGCAGGCCGGGATCAGCGCAAGCCCCGACGGCGCCGCAGGAGGCGGATACGGCCGAGCCGGGCGAGGTCAGCGAAGTACAAGCAGCGTCCATTCAGCCTTTGGGTCGGTCGCTTGACTCGACGACGGTTGGCGATTATCAGAATCCGCAGGCGCAGACGCTGGCGAGCGCCGCCGAGTCGGGTGCACCCTTCTGCGAGATATGCGAGCAGGCAAGACGGGGAAGGGAAGGGCAGTGACGCTGGCGATTGCCGACTTCAATTTCAGCGTAAAGAAAGGAAGGGCCGATGGCTAAGCCCAATCGTGTGAATACGATCCGCGAGCAGATCTTCAGCGCTCCCGAAGGACTCAGGGTCTACGCAATCTTGGATGGCGCATCGGCGCAGCGGTTGCCTCAGGCCATCTATCAATATGGCGTTCAATCGGTTTGCCTGCTGCGCGGTGAGCTGGATCCCGATCTTGAGCAAGTCGCCCCCTATCTGGTGAGCCTGGATGCCGAGTCGCCCTTCGTGGATTGGGTGCTCGGGGAAGGTTGGGGAAAGCATTGGGGGATCTTTGTTGTGGTCGATGCCGAGCTGCGCACGCTGCGACGGCACTTTCGATCCCTCCTAACCGTCTATGACCCGAATAACGTCCCGCTGTTTTTCCGCTATTATGATCCAAGGGTGCTGCGTATTTACCTTCCGACCTGCAACGCCGAGGAGCTGAAGACGGTCTTCGGTCCAGTCGACCGATATTTGATGGAACAAGAGGATGGGGAGGCGATTTTGAGGTGTGAGCTGAAAGATGGTGCGTTGGTATGTCGCTGAGGAGGGTCGTTGCTTCTCGCAAAGATTGTGTGATCGAGAAGGCTTGAGGTCAGAGTACGAAATGGAAGGTCTTCGACTTCGAGCCACATCGAGTTGTAAGGAGATTACAGCATGCCTGGAAAGCCTGCCGCACGGGTGACAGATCCCACGGTCCATATGATGACCCCTCTGAGTCCAGGGCCGGGAAGCCCGAACGTGATGATGGGGTTTCTACCCGCTTGGCGTGGCATTCCGGCCGCGGCAGCTGGCGCATTGCAAGCGGCAAAAACAGCATCCGAGGTTCGCATCAAGGCCGCAGAGGCCGCAACTCTCGCTGCTGCCGCAACCCCGGGAGCTCCGGCCGCTAAAGCGGCCGAAGAGACCTTGAAGGCGGCTGAGGCTACGGCGATGGCGAGTACGATCACCAGCATGGCCGGCGGGGCGGACATCCACATGTGTCCCATGCCATTGCCGATCCCGCCGCATGGTCCGGGGGTTGTGATTGACGGTAGCACGACTGTGATGATCAACAACCTGCCGGCCTGTCGGGTTGGGGATACGGTTCTGGAAGCCATTGGGCCGCCGAATAAGATTGCTATGGGGTGTTTTCAGGTTTTGATTGGGTAGACGGAGTTGGGAGCATGAGGGCTGGGTGATGGAACGGGCAAGCAGCATTTTTCTTCCCGAACGCAATGACCGAACGGCTCGCAGAGAACGCGGGAGGCACTACGTACGCGTACGCGAATGCAAGCTCTCAACCCGCCGACTTCTTGCACGGATACAGTACAGCTTACCAACCGCAAGAACCCCGAGAATCACCCCCGATGCAAGTGGTCGACGGCCGGTGCCGGCGGTCCAGGCCAGGGTTACTTTTGGTGCGGCAGAGACCTTTCGGACTCCCTCCGCGGCGTGAGTCTCCGGGGCTCCTTTTGCGCCTGGGTAGCCTCGTAGTCCACCTTGTCTGCGGAGCTGACGGCGAGGATGCGGTAGCCGTTCGCCGTAGCCGACTCAATCACGTAGCGGTATTCGCAGTCCTTCGGCGTCCAGGACGCCCCATGCTCCGGCGTAGGGGTGGTCCCCGTATCACCTAACCGGTAGGGGCCCGCGGCGAAGGTGATGTCAAGCTGGTGCCACTCGGCGGCGTAGCTCCCGTGGATCTTGTGATAATCCGCCATGGCGTCCATTGCAAGCGAGAGAAAATTCTCGGGTTCCGGCGCTGCTATATTGGGGCGCGGCGCGACTTGGCCTTTCTCCACGATCGATTTCTCCTCTTTGTTCGCAGCTCTGCCGTCCACTGAAGCGGGGTCTTGAGGATGGCACGCAGAACACGCAGCGACTGCGACTCCAAATGATACCCGCAGCAAGCGAGGGATCGACACCTGTTCAGAGATGCTCAGCAAGACCCGGGTAGCGTTTCCGAACATCGTCTCTCAGCTTACCGTCCTTGCGCGCTTTGCGCCGTCGCTCAAGCTCCGCCGACCGGTATCCCCGGGCTCGCTGTTCCTCGTACAGGTCAAGCTCGTTCGTGTTCGTGCGCATCTCCTCATCGATCGTAAACTTCGTCTTCGATGCAGGGATCTCGTCCTCATTCAGGGCGTGCGTCGCTTCGTGGACCAGCACCGAGGAAGCGATGAACTCGGGATCCGTGGCGTCATCAGGCACCTCGATCTCGCTCCCATTCCACTGCCCCAGCGTGTTCTTGCCCAGCTTCTTACGTACAATCTTTCCGTTCTTGCGAAGTTCCTTGATCTTCTTGAGGACTTTCTTCCCCTCTTCCGTCTTTGCAAACTTGCTCTTCGCGACGATTTCGATCGCCTGATCGATGGGATCAGCGGTGCCCGCAGGACAGGGGGTCGCGGCGCCGGTGCAGCTGGGCTTTGCGGGGTCTTTACCTCCGCCAAAGCACATAGCTATCGTGCGTCCATGTGCTGAAGGGCGGCCTCTAGATACGTCATCGACTTGGCGTAAAGCCGCTCCACGCGCTTCTCGGGCTGCGGCATCTTCGGATTCGCAAGCGTTCCGGCGATCCAGGGATACTTCGGGTCGCGCGTGCAGCCATGTCCGACGGCAAACATCAGGCCAAGAAGGAGATTCACGCCCTCATTCGTTGCAATCCCGTGGACTCTGGCCTCCTCAGCGGCGCGCGATGCGAGCTCTAGAAGCGCCGGCTCTCCGACATAGTCTACCTTCTCGGGATAGATCTCCCTCATCTGTCGTATAGCGAACTCACCAAACTCGGGGCTTTCGATTCGCAAGCCATGCAGGGGCAGCCCAGCGGACCTGCGCAAAGAGCGGATGGCGTATTCACGGTTGGGTCCTCCCACGGTTTCAAGAAGACCCATGACCTGATCGTGGAGCCAGTCGGCGCGCTCCGTCTCGTCGCCGAGGGACAGATCACGCAGCGTCTCCCCGGCCCAAGAATACTGTGGGTCCGTATCGAAATCGATGCCGAGCAGGACGATCAGCTCGACGTAGAGGCGGACGGGTCCGCGGGAAGTCATGCCATGGCCGCGCGCCTTGTCTACTCCTTCGCGGATCAACGCACGAATTCCCGCATCACCAAGGGATTTCGAGTGAAGTGGAGTGAAGCCTGCTAGGTGGCCGACTAGAAAATTCTCGAACCCGCAATGGGCGCCGTCGTTCATGACGGCGAACTGTTCGCGTCGTACGCGCATGCACCACCTGGATTGGTTTCGCGATATTTTCCGAAAACAGCAGATCCAACCGCGCCACGGTCTGGGAGAAAAGGAACGCTACCATTGAAAGCGCCTTCCAGCAAGGCCGGGTGAAGGCCCATAGGGCCGTGAGGCCGGAAAGCGGAGCGCACCAGACGGTCTCGGCGAAGGGGCAGCGAGTGCCCTGAACGATTCGGTAGACGGTGACGTCGCACCGGTCGGGGAGGGTGACCCCTGCTTAGATGTCGTACCAGCCGTCCTGGTCCCTTGTCGATGCCTCGGCCGGCACCAGTCCCACTATCCTGCTGCGGGTGTTCCATCCCGACTGTCGCAGATGGACTTGCCGAAGCGGTATCATTCGTTCAATCTGTCCGCCCATCGGGATTCATTGATCAGCAAGGAATTCTCGACTGTATTACCCGATACAGGAGCCTGCAGCCCAACGTGGACATCGAAACCCAAGCCATGCCGGAGATTCCAGGCTACAGGACCCTGTCGATCCTGGGCGAAGGTGGCATGTCCACGGTTTACCTGGCGGTGCAAGAGTCGCTGAACCGTTACGCCGCGCTGAAGATCTTGAATCAGATGTTGGTGGTGGATGCGGAATTCCGCAAACGCTTTCTGAACGAAGGCCGATTGATCGCGCAGATGTCGCACCCCGGCATCATCACTGTTTATGACATCGGTGCGGCCGATCCCTACTACTATTTGTCGATGACCTATCTTCCTGGCGGTACGCTGCGGGACAAGATCCGCGATGGCCTGGGGATCGAGCGTGCCATACAGATCGCAATAAGCCTCGTTGATGCCCTCGGCTATGCGCACCGGCAGGGCATAATTCATCGCGACATAAAACCCGGAAACGTGCTCTTCACGGCGCGGGATGACCCGGTGTTGAGCGATTTCGGAATCGCCAAGTCCATCGCCGCTGAAACTCAGATCACCGCGACTGCAATGGCGATTGGCAGCGCGAAGTTCATGAGTCCCGAGCAGATCCGGGGCGAGAGCGTCGACCAGCGTTCTGATCTCTACAGCTTCGGCGTCTTGCTTTGGCAGTTGCTGACGGGAGGTTTTCCCTACGAGTCGCACGATCCCTTCGCACTGGCGCTCAAGCATGCAAATGACCCGATCCCCCGTCTGCCGGAGCAATTGAGTCGGTTCCAACAACTCTTGGACCGCCTGCTCGCGAAACGGCCGGAGGAGCGCTTCGGATCTGCCGAGGAGCTTGCGCAGGCGCTCGCGGCAATATCGCTCGCGGGGTTGCTTCCGACCGCCAAGGGTGAGGCGGACCTGACTGTCGTCTTGCCGAACCGTGAGCGGCCACCCACCCCGGAGACTGGTGCCGATTCGTCAGTCCCCACTGCTCAGCCGATCAAATTGCAAAATAGACCTGGGAGCCTATTCGCCTTGGGCGCCGTTGCGGTTCTGGTTGTCGTCGTGGGCTACGTCGCCTACCGCCACTACCTGAGGCCGGTAACGCAGGATGCCGGCCCGACCCCGCCCCGGGTAACCCAACCGGTAACGCCGCCGAAAGAACTGCCCCCACGGCCGAAAGAATCAAAGCTGAAAGAGCTACTCGCTAGAGCGCAGACCTATTGGCAGGAGGGTCGGTTATTGGAGCCGGCCGGCGACAATGCCTTCGAGACCTACCGCCAGATCGTTGCGCTCGACCCGGAAAACGAAACGGCGACGAAGCGGCTCGTCGAGATCGGCCGGTCGAACTTGGTCCGTCAGAAGCTCGCGACCGCGACGCGATTCGTACGCGCAGGGGACCTCACCGAGGCTGGGCGTCAGGTGGCCCTCGGGCTGCGCATGGATCCGGACAACGCCGATCTGTCGGCGCTGCAAGAAGAGATCCGCGGTGCGCTCGTCGGCCGGACCGAGGAGACGAGGCCGGCCGATCGGGTTGCGGACCTGCTGCGAGTGGCGTCCGAGCAATGGGCGGCGGGTCGCCTGGTAGATCCGCGCGGGGAAAACGCCTTCGAGACCTATCGTCGGGTTCTCGATCTGGACCCGACGAACGCGCTGGCCAAGCAGAAGCTGGTCGAAATCGGCCGCATCAATGGAATTAACAGGGTCTATGAGTCCGCTCGGCAACTGCAGCGCACGGGTAATCTGTCGGACGCTCTGCAGATGATCGAGACGGGGCTCAAGATGAGTCCGCATAACGAACGTTTGTTGCAGCTGCGGGAGACCATCGAGGGGATGCGATAAGAACTAGGGGTACGAGTGCCGGACAAGGACGCGCCTTCGTGGTCGTTGCGGACTCCGGGGTGTCAACGATAGAACCTCGGCCACGGTGCGTTGCTTGCCTCGAATGAAAAACCTCAGGGAACCGAACCCGAGCCGTCTGGAGCCCTGAGAAATGGCACATCTGGTTTATGGTTATCGACCGGAAGAGGGCAACCCATACTGAGTCGCGGAGCAACGTCTCTCCATTGAACGTCGTTCTTGTCCGTT
>JAJDOL010000045.1 GCA_022340195.1 Chromatiaceae bacterium | reverse complement strand
TTTGTCGGCCGCAAGTTGGATTCGTTCTGCGACGAGATTGAGCTACCTCACATTCGCAACTTGTTCGACTGGCGGAATGCGCCAGATTTGGTGTTTGCCGCGTGGCCGGAGTGGTTCGCACCCCGCCAGACCGATTGGCCGGAACAAACTCGCGTGACGGGCTTCCCTTTGTATGGCGGGTCGTCCGAGAAGAACATTGACGAAAATGCCCGCCAATTCTTGGAGACCGGTCCACCCCCGATTGCCGTCTCCCAAGCATCGTTTGTGCAGCCTACCGAGGCGAGCAGGCAGTTCTTCCATGTCGCCATCGAAGCGGCGCGAGAACTTGGCCACCGGGTTATTTTGATTACCTCACAGCATGGGAATCTCCCCGACCCTTTGCCGGAGGGCGTTTTCCAGACGCGGTTTGTTCCGTTCGAGTATCTATTTGCGCGGACGTCCCTGTTGATCCATTCCGGTAGTGTCGGAACGCTGGCCTATGCGTCCGCGGCTGGGATCCCTCAGTTGATTGTCCCCCGGTACTACGGCCATCCCGATCACGCAAAGCGACTCGAGCGGGTTGGGACTAGCGATTTCATTCCCCAAAAACGGTTCGATGTCCGCCGAGCGACGCCAAAAATCAGGCGATTGCTCGAAGATGAGCGTGTCCAAACTGCGTGTCGGCGACTTGCCCGGGAGACCGCGCCCAGCACCTGTCTCGAGCAAATCGCCGACGGACTCGAACAATTGGGGCAATCGACACGAACCGTCAACAGCTTCTAACGAACCCGCCGACCAAACCGATTCGGTCCAGTCATCACGGGCACGGTGTGAAGCCGGCGGGCGCGAGAGTACCACGAGGTACACGAAAGCACGAGAGTCCCGACGACGAAGCGCACGGTGCCGACGTGGAACCGAGATCCTCAGTACCCTCACATTGAGCGACAAAGGTCGGCCAAGCCGTCCCCTAACGAAGGAAATCCGATATGCTGAAGCGCTTGCAAACACGGTCTGAGCCTATCCGCACCGCTGTGATCGGTATGGGGGCGATGGGTGAAGGGCTCTTGTATCAATGCCGGATTACACCCGGTTTTACCCCTGTGGCGATTGCCGACCTACATCTTGACAAAGCCGTGCGTTGCGTCGAGCAGTTCCACCTCCCGTACAAAGTGGCGGCCAGTTCGCGGGACGCCGACGAGGCTTCAAGGCGAGGCTTGGTCGCTGTCTGCGAGTCCGGCGAAATCCTTGTAGACATGGAGGAATACGACGTCTTGCTCGAATCCTCGAATGCAATCACGGCTAGCGGGGATTTCGTTTTGTCCGCTATCGATCGCGGCAAGCACGTGGTGATGATGAACGCTGAGAGCGATTTGATCTTCGGCCCTTATTTCATGCGCCGCGCGCGTGAGGCCAGAGTCGTCTATCTGAGTTGTGACGGAGATCAGCACACGGTCCTGAAACGGATTATCGACGACATCACCCTATGGGGATTTGAAGTCGTGATGGCCGGCAACATGAAGGGTTTTCTCGATCGCTATTCCAATCCCACCAAGATCAAACCCGAAGCCGATAAACGCAACCTCGAATATAAGGCCTGCGTCGGCTATACAGACGGTACCAAGCTCAATGTCGAGATGGCACTCGTGGCCAACGGCCTCGATATGCAGACGGACGTGGTTGGGATGCACGGTCCCCGTTGCAATCATGTCAAGGACGTCTGCGGGCTTTACGACTTTCCGCGGCTTCGGGCATTGGGTAAACCGGTCGTCGACTACATTCTCGGAGCGCAGCCCGACGGAGGCGTGTATGTCGTCGGTTACTGCGATCACCCGTACCAGCAGCGGTTGCTCAAGTATTACAAAATGGGCGACGGTCCTTTCTATTTGTTCTATCGCCCTTATCACTTGTGCCACGTCGAGGCGTTGGAAGCGGTTGCCGCGGCCGTTCTCGACGGGGAATCCCTGCTCGAACCGGAGGCTGGATTCCGGACGAACGTCTTCGCCTATGCCAAGCACGATCTCGCCGCGGGGACTGTACTTGACGGGATTGGGGGATACTACTGCTACGGACTGATCGAGAACTGCCCCGAAGGCCGAACCGATGCGTTCGAACCGACGCGGGGCGTCCCGATCTGCCTCGCCGAGGGCGTGCGAACTCGGCACCCGGTAGCCAAGGATCAACCTGTGCGATTTGCCGATATCGAGCTCGACCCCACACGGAAAGACTTCGATCTGTTCGCCAAAGCCCACTCCGTTGCGTTGGCCATAGTGAGCGGTTAATGCCGAGGGCTTGTTCTCATTGGCGCCGGGACGCTCGCAAACCTGCCGAAATGCGTCTAGCGAAGCAGCCTCGATTCGGCTATTCTCGATACGCCTGTCAAGCACGCGCATCGTGAGCCGTTCTGGGATCGAAGTAGATTAGCGATAATGGATATCAGAACCACTGCCTTATTTGTTACAACCGGTGGGCTCCTGGTAGCAGGCTACCTTTTGGTCGATTCCCGAAATTCGATCCAAGTGCAGCAGAGTTGGGTTAACGAACGGCTTCAACAGATCGAGGGCCAGCTGAAGAGTCTGGAGCAACTGGTGTCGACGCAAGCTCTCGAGGACCAGGCGTCACCGACGACCGGGACCATGGACGTTATCAGCGGAGACCTGCGCGAACGGCTCACGACCCTGGAAAACCGAGTAGATGCGCTTTCACCGCGTGGCACCTACGCGAAGAAAGCCTCTGAAAGCTCCAGTCACCCGTTCCTGGAAGCCCTTGGACAAGAGTCTGCAGCGACAGTGAGGGCACCGCCACCCAAAACGCTCAAGGACGCGTTTGCCTCGGACGCCGGACAAAGTGAGTGGGGAGCGCTTACGGCATCCCGCGTGACCGAGGAATTTTACAGCGAGCCTTACTTCGCGCAATTTGGTGGCAACATGGTTACGGAATGCCGTAGCAGTACCTGCAAAGTCGAATGGGTCGTACCTACAGAGGCCGCAAGCGACACGGCGTTCGCGATGGCGAAAATGGAGCTGATGGCTGTCGCCGCGCGGGATAACCAGCAGATCAGCCAACTGCACACCGAGAGCCGTACCGAGAATGACCAGATTGTCGTCTCGGTTTATCTGAAAAACTAATGCAAATTGAGAGAGCAACGATGAAGAGCTCGACTTTTCCCAGTTCCTCCGTGTTTTTCTGTGTTCTGTCCCTGTCCAGCGCGGTGGTGCCCATGACTGCCAACGCAGCGGCTGTCAGCGTACACCCCGCCTCCTGCGTCGCACCGTTTCTTTTCCAAGCTGAAAAGATTCGCTGGCATGAGCATTTCGTTCTAAACCCGTCAACGAATCAGCAAACATGGGTAGTTTGCCCAATCAATGTCGACACCGATTTTGATGGAGAATCGACAACCTACGTCGGAGCATCGCTCGTGCGGACCAAGGGCGCCGACACAACACCTGCTCAGTGTTTTTTCACTGCACATAACGCGATTAATCAAAATCTGGGTGAATTCAATGATGGTCCGGATTACACCTACACCATTCCCCTTTCCAACATCGGAGTTACCGGATCTGTCGTGGCTGCATACGGATCTTTCTCACCCGGCGATATCTACGAAGACTGGGGGCCTGCAGCCGCTGACTATCCGCCGAGTTTTTCGATCTATTGCCGTCTACCATCTGGCTGGGGCGTAAACACAGTCGTGATGACTGACGAATTTTCACCCTTGGACCTGGTATTGCCGTAAGCGTCGCGGGCGAAGCCTAAGCAAATCTCGAGTCTTTCTGAACCAACTTACGCTAAAGAGCAGCGCCTCACGAAGTTGCGCAGCACCTGACGACCATGGACGCCGTGCTCCTACGCCTCATCGTGTCGGCGACGCCTTAGCTGCACGATG
>JAJDOL010000026.1 GCA_022340195.1 Chromatiaceae bacterium | reverse complement strand
CAGGCCACCATCGGCGGCCATAGCTTCCGCATGGGCGATCCCTTCCTGGTACTGGCAACCCAAAACCCGATCGAGCAGGAGGGCACCTACCCATTGCCCGAGGCCCAGATCGACCGCTTCATGATGAAGGTGAAGATCGGCTACCCATCGAAGGAAGAGGAGCGGCGGATCCTGGACCGCATGGCCAGCGGCCAGCCCATCCCGGAGGTCTCGGTCGTTGCTCACCCGGACGACGTCGCCAAGGCGCGCGCCGCGGTTGCGGATGTCTTCGTAGACGAGAAGGTGCGGGACTATATTGTCGACATCGTGTACGCGACCCGTCCCGACAGCGAAAGTGGCGTTCCCGGCATCGAGGGCATGATAGAGCACGGTGCCAGCCCCCGTGCCTCCATTTGGCTCATGCTCGGCGCCAAGGCCCATGCCTTCCTCCAGGGGCGCAACTATGTGACGCCCCACGACGTCAAGACACTGACGCCCGATGTCCTGCGCCATCGGGTGAGCCTGAGCTACGAAGCCGAGGCGGAGGGCATGGTGCCGGAGGATATCATCCAGCGCATACTCGACACGGTGCTCGTTCCTTGACGCGTATCGACCCATGCTCGCGAAAGAGATCATTCGCCGCGTGCGCGAGATACAGGTACGCACCGGACGTCAGGTCGCCGATGTGCTCGCCGGCGAGTACGTCTCCGTGTTCAAGGGTGGCGGTATCGAGTTCGATGAGGTGCGTCCGTACCTTCCCGGCGACGACGTGCGCTCCATCGACTGGAACGTCACCGCCCGTTCCGGGCAACCTTATGTCAAGCGCTACGTCGAGGAGCGACAGCTCACCCTGATGCTGATGGCGGATGTCTCCGCCAGCCAGGACTTCGGCTCTGTGACCCGCTCCAAGCGCGAGGCGGCGGCCGAGTTCTGCGCCCTGATCGCCTTCTCGGCTATCCGCAACGACGACAAGGTCGGGCTGCTGCTGTTCCACGGCGGAATCGAGCACTATATCCCTCCACGCAAAGGCCAGAAGCACGCCCTGCGCGTCGTCCGCCAGGTGCTGGCCCACGGCGAAGAGGCCCCGGAGTTCCACCAAGAGACGGCCTCCGGCTCGGGTTTGCGCGCACGCTTGCGCCGCCTCGGTGGGCTCCTGCGCCGCGATGCCGGCTTGCCACTCGGGGGCCGACGTCTGCGTCCAGCGCGCCAGTCGACGGACATCGAGCAGGCGGTGGAGTTTTTGCGCTCCGTGATCAAGCGCCGGGCCGTCTGTTTTCTGGTGAGCGACTTCCTCGACGCGGATTTCGAGCGCACCCTTACGGCCGCCAACCGCAAGCACGACGTCATCGCGGTTCTGATCACGGATCCGCGGGAGCTCTCGGTGCCGAGCATCGGACTGGTCGCACTTCAGGATGCCGAGAGCGGGCGAACCCGTCTCTACGACACCGGCTCGACGGCCTTTCGGCGTGAGCTGGAGCAGGCGGCACGCGAGCGTGTCGCGATCCTTGAGCGGCGCCTGCGCGCCCGCGGAATCGACTTCATCCATATCGACGCCGCCGGGTCTGTCGTGGATCCACTGGTGCGCTTCTTTCGCATGCGGGAGCGGAGGATGCGCCGATGAGGCCCTGGTGGTCCATTCTGCTGGTGCTCTGCCCCCTCGCCCTTCCCGCCGGCACGGGACAGGCGCAGGAGGAGCACGAGGCGCAGAGCGCCGGCGCGCAAGCACCCACGAGCCTCGAGCGACAGACCGAACGCGGACCCGTGAAGGTCCGGGTAACCCTCGAGCCGACAGAGCCCCTGATCGGCGATCCCCTGACCCTGACGCTCGAGGTGACGGCCGAGCCCGGCGTCGAGCTGATCATGCCCGAGTTCGGCCAGTCTCTGGACCGCTTTTCGATCCGCGACTTCGTACCCCGCGAGCACATCGACGAAAACGGGAGCACGCTGGCCACCCAGCGTTATACCTTGAGCGCACCCATGTCCGGACCCCAGTATGTCCCGCCCATTTCAATCGAGTTCGTCGATCGCCGGGCCGGGATGCGCCCGGCACCCGAGGGCGAAGACGCCTACGAGATCCTAACCGAGCGGATCGACTTCGAGGTCCGGTCGGTTCTCCCGGTGGCCGCGGCCGACGAGCTCGAGCCGCCCCTGGGCGAGCTCGAGCCGCTCGCGGCACCGGGCTCGGTCACCGGATGGACCTGGCTGCTCGTCCTGGTGCCCCTCGCCATCCTCGTCACCGGAACCAGCTACTGGCTCGTCTCGCGCACCCATGTGCGCCGCCGGGCGAGCGCCTACGAGATTGCCATCGCCCGGCTCGACGCCCTGAAGGCACGTGCCCGGCCCGAGGGAGCCGAGGCGGTGGACGGCTTTTTCGTGGAGCTGTCGGACCTGGTGCGCCACTATCTGGAGGACCGCTTCGGCCTACATGCTCCTGAGCTCACGACAGAGGAGTTCCTGGACGTGGCCGCCGCATCGCCCGACCTGCGCGCGGAGCACCAGGGATTCCTGCAGGACTTCCTGCGCCGTTCGGACCAGGTGAAGTTCGCCCGCTTCCTGCCAGACGCGGATTACATCGAGGAGGTACTCCACGCTGCCGGTCGCTTCTTGGAGCAGACACGAGAGGAGGCGATGACGGTAAGGAGTGACTCAGGGGAGGCCGTCCATGCCTGATCTCTCGACCTGGGAGCTCCGCGATCCCCTGTTCCTTCTCGCGGGACTCTTGGCGCCCGTGATCTTTCTACTGGCCAGCCGCATCCCCTCGCGCATCACCTACGCCAGCCTGGACCTGCCTGACCGAGCACCGGTGTCCCTGCGGGTACGTTTGGCGCGTCTGCCGGCCGCGCTTCTCGCCCTGGCGACCCTCGCCCTCGCGGTCGCCCTGGCCGGACCGCGCACCGGCGACGAGACGACGAAGATCAAGCGCGAAGGCATCGCAATCGTCATGGCGTTGGATCGCTCGGGCTCGATGGAGGCGCGCGACTTCGTCGCCGGGGATCAGAGCGTGAGCCGATTGGAGGCACTGAAGGGGGTTTTCCGCGATTTCGTCGTCGGCGGCAAGGCCGGCAAAGGCCGGCCGAACGACCTGATCGGGCTCGTCGTGTTCGGTACCTATGCCGATGCCGCCAGTCCGCTCACCTTGGACCATGGCAATCTGTTGAGCATCCTCGACCAGTTGCAGGTGGCGCACGAACGTTCCGAGTCGGCCACCGCTATCGGCGAGGGCTTGGCACTGGCCGTCGAGCGCCTGCTGGAGTCCCACGCGCAGTCCCGGGTCGTCATCCTGCTCACCGACGGTGTCAACAACGCGGGTGAGATCGATCCCCTGGAGGCCGCCGAGCTCGCGGCAAAAAACGGCATCAAGGTCTATACCATCGGCGCCGGCGTCAACGGCTATGCCCCGATTCCCGTGACGGGTCCGGACGGTCGGCAGTACCTGACACGCGCCTTCGTGGCGATGGACGAGAAGACCCTCCAGGCGATCGCCGAGCGCACCGGCGGAAGCTATTTCCATGCCCGTGACGTCGAGGGCTTGGCCGAGACCTATCAGGCGATCGACCGCCTGGAGCGCACGGAGATCACGGAGCTGCGCTATATGCGCTATCAGGAGCACTACACCTGGTTCGTGGTCGCTGCCCTGGTGTTGATCGCCCTGGCGGGATTGGCATCGGGCACCCTGCTGCGGAGGTTGCCATGAGCGAGCTCTACTTCGCCGAACCGCAATGGATACACCTGCTGTGGGCCGTTGCAGCCTTCCTCGCCCTGCTCGCTTGGCTCGAGCGCCGTGGCGGGGGCGACCTCGGCCGCTTCGTCGCCCCCCCATTGCAGCAACGACTGGTGCTGCGAACCAGGCCCTTACGCCGTGTCCTGCGATTGGTCTTTCTCGGACTGTGCGGCCTCTTCCTTACCCTGGCCCTGATGCGTCCCCAGTGGGGCACCCAATTCGTCAGCACCCCCCGGGTCGGTGCGCAGATCATGGTGTGTCTGGATGTCTCGCGCTCGATGCTGGCCGAGGATGTGGCCCCGAACCGGCTCGAGCGGGCCAAGGCGGAGCTCCGCGACCTGTTGGGCTATCTCGACGGCGACCAGGTCGGACTGATCGCCTTCGCGGGGCGCGCCAGCGTGCTCTCGCCCATGACCCCGGATTTCAGCTTCCTGCGTCTGGTACTCGACGAGGCCGGCCCCCGGAGCGTCACCCGCGGCGGAACAAGGCTGGAGGAGCCGATTCGCAAGGCCCTTGCCGGATTCCGGGACCAGGGCGACGGCAGCGAGGTATCCCGATCCATACTTCTGATCACGGACGGCGAGGACCATGATTCCTTTCCCCTCGAGGCGGCCAAGGAGGCCGCTGAGCGCGGCGTGCGCATCATCTCGATCGGCTTCGGCGACGAAGCTGGGAGCGAGATTCGAGTCACGGATCCCCAAACAGGGGCAAGCACCCTGCTGCGCGACGCCGACGGCAACCCAGTAATCTCGCGCCTCGACGGTGAGTTGCTGCGCGAAATGGCCTTGGTCACTCAGGGTGCGTACATTCCCGCCGGCACGGGCGTCGTGGACCTGGAGTCCATCTACGACCGGTATATTTCGACCCTCACTCGTGGTCCACTCGACGGGGGTGGATACCGAGTCCGTAACGACGCCTTCCAGTGGGCCCTGCTGTTTGCGTTGGTGAGCCTGCTCGCTGCGGTCGCGAGCTCGTCGGTGGCTGCGCGACCAAGCGCTGCCGTGAGGCGGACAGGACAGGCGCTGGGTGTCGCGACCCTGGGTCTGCTCGCGGTGAGCCTGGGTTGCATTGTCGTTTCTCCCGGGGCTCGAGCCCAACCTTCAGACCCGGAGCCGGTTGCCGAGGCGCCGGTTCCCCCTCCCCCTGCAACCGCCGACGAGCCCGAGGCAGCGGTGGACGATGCGGCACCCGCCGATACCCAAACAGAGGTACAAGACCCACGCGCGACCTACAACCAGGCCCTGGCGAATCTGCGCGCCGATGAGCTCGATGAAGCCGCACGCCGCTTCGAGGATACCCGCGCCAGGGCCGGTACGGACGGGGAGGCACGTTTCCGGGCGACCTACAACCTCGGATGGGTGGAGGTCGAGCGCGCCGACGCGGCGCTCGACGGTAAGCCCGAGGTCGCGCTCCAGGCGTTGCAACAGGCGGCCGACTGGTTTCGCGAGGCGATCGCCCTGCGTCCGGATCATCAGGCATCCCGCCACAACCTGGAGCTGGTGCTTCGCCGAGCCCTCGCCTTGGCCGATCATCTCGCCAAGCATGAGGAGCTGGATATCGCCGCCCGGTTGGACAAGCTCATCGAGGACCAGCGTACCTTTCTTTCGGATCTCGGAGGGGGCGTCGATCTCGCCGCACTGCAGGACGATCCCGGCGCCGCGGACCAGGCTCGCCGCGCCCTGCGAGCCTTTTCCGCCGCGCAGCTGGAGCAGCTGACACGGGCCGAGCAACTGAGCGAAACCGCCGGCCGGGAGCAGGCAACGCTGCAGGGGAAACCGGCGGAGGAGCGCAGCGCCGAGGAGTCCATCCGGCTGGCCCAGCTCGATCGGCTGCTCAACCACGTGCATCGGGCGCGGGAGCGCATGGGCCAGGGCCGTGCACAGCTGCGCCGGCTGCAGGCGAAGCGCGCCTTCCGCCGGGCCGCGGACGCCCTGACCGCCCTGAAGCGCGCACGCGACCAGCTACTCGACCCGGTAGCCCGGCTCGACGCCCTCCTCGCCGACAGCATGGATCTGATGCGCCGCACCGGTCAGAAGGTCGCAGTCGAAGCCAGCCCCGATACGAACGGACCGGCCTGGCTGACGACCGAGTATCTCAGCGAGACCCAGGCGGCCCTGCAGGAGCGTACCGCCGAGCTCAACGCGGGGTTGAGCGCTGGCCTGGCCCAAGCCAGCGAGAAGCCGGCGGCCGATCCCACCAGTCCAACCGAACCGAACCAGGAGCAGGAACAGCTGCTGCGCCGGCTGGAGGCGGCCTCTCCCCTGATCGGAGAGGCCGAGCAGGCATTCGGCAAAGCAGCCGAGACCCTCGCGGCGGGCGCAACCGGCAAGGCTTTGGATGCCCAGCGCCTGGGAGTTACCAAACTAGCCGACGCCCGTGAGCACTTCTTGGACCTGAAGCGTTTGGCCGAGCTGCTGTACCAGGACGAGAAACAAGTCGCCGCCTTCATCAATCCACCCGCGGAAGCGCAAGGTCCTACATCGACTCAAACCGGGGGCAATTCGAACGAAGGCGAACAGGCGACAGCGACCGCGGCGGAATATCTTCCTGTTGCCTTGGAGGTACAGACCCGGAATCGCGAGCGTCTGCAACGTGTCACTGCCACCATTCTCGATCAGCTGGGGACGGCACTCGATGCGGAGGAGCGAGCCGCCGATCAGAGTCAGGCACCTCGAGGTACCGGACCGGATGCGGCAACCGCCGATGCCGATGTTCCTGATCCCGCCTCGCTGCAGGCCGAGCGCCAGCGCCTGGAGCAGGCCGACTCCGTGCGTGTCGAGACGGAAAAGGCGATGCAGCAAGCGCTTGAAGACCTCGAAGCGGCCAGCGACCTCCCCGCCCATGATCCCGAGCTGTCGACTGCTCTGGACCGAGCCCGGCAATCCGTCGACCTCACCCTGGCCCAGACGGAGGCGCTGCGCCGTCTCTTCTTCTCTGTTATCGACCACCTGCGCGAGACTTTGCGTCGCCAGGTCGACCTGGGCGATCGCACCGAGGAGGCGGCGGTGCTTGCAGCGACCGAGCCCGCCGAGGAGATCGCCCGCCGCCTCGGCATCCTGGCTCCGGAACAGGAGTCCCTGGCCGAGACGGCAGGGAACATCGCCGATGCGCTCGATAAGCAAGCACAGCAGCCGCCCCCCGCTCCACCGGAAACCCAGGACCCCGACGGCCAGCAGGCGGCTCTCGCCAAGGATGAACGGGCACGCTTGGGTCAGGCCGCCGAGCTGGTGGCGAGCGCCCACGATCTGATGGATCAGGCCGCCGATGCCATTGCCGAGGAGTCCGCACCCTTCCAGGCGATCCGCGGCCATCAGCAGCAGGCCGCAGAGGCATTGGCCAACGCCCTGGCCGCGCTGCAACCGCCTCGACAGAAGCAGCAGGACCAACAGCAGGAGGAGCAACAGGGCGAGAAAGGGCAGGAGGAGCCCCAGCAAGCCGACCAAGGCAAGGAGGATAAGCAACAGCAAACCGCGCCGAGTGATCCGGGGCAGCTCCTACAGGGCGTGCGCGACCGCGAAGCCCAACGCCGCGAGCAGCGAGCCGAGCAGCAACACCATGGTTACGAGCCGGTGGAGAAGGATTGGT
The DNA here is from genome assembly GCA_022340195.1 of Chromatiaceae bacterium. Classification (GTDB taxonomy): domain Bacteria; phylum Pseudomonadota; class Gammaproteobacteria; order Chromatiales; family Chromatiaceae; genus Thiosymbion. Next base: position 1,087 of record JAJDOL010000026.1, on the reverse strand, counting down.
GAGACAGATGCGCTTTCCCTGGGTTTGCTCGGTCGCACTCGCCGCCGCTTTCCAAATGGCAAGTGCGCCCGCAGCGGCCCAGCGTGCTCAGCTAAGGGCCGAGGAAGGTCCCTATTACGTCGACGTACCCGTGCGGCTGCAGGTGATGGCGGAGGGATTCGAGGAATCGCCGCAGCCGGAGATCGAATTCGAAGAACCGAGACAGAGCCGGTTGGAGCTGACCGGTGTCAGCCCGAACGTCAGCACCAGTATTCAGATCATCAACGGGCGGATGAGCCAATCCAAACGGGTGCAGTTCGCGTTCGAATACCGACTCCTCGCGGATGCCCCCGGCACGCAGGTGGTCGGGCCCTTCCGCGTCAGTCAGAACGGCAAGCAGGCTACCACCGGCAAGCTGCGCTTGGTCGTTGACGAGATCCCGGTCAGCAATCAACAGCGGATCCGGCTCGTCCTGCCGGAGGGTCCGCTGATCGTCGGCCAGCGGGTGCCGGTCAGGCTCGAATGGTGGACTCCCGAGGAGCTGAGCGACAAGCTTTTCAATCCCCGCCTGTCGGTGCCCTTCTTCGACCAGCTCGACGCCTTTCGTTTTCACGACAGCCAGGATCAATCCGGCGACATTGCGTTGACTGTGGACACGGCGGCCGGGCCCATCGAGCTCGCTGCGACGGCCCGTCGGGAGTCCGAGAAGGGCGAGCAGTTCATCGTACGCAGCATCACCCGTCAGCTTACCCCTTTGAAGGCCGGCGAGCTCCAGCTGGCCCCGGCCAGCTTGGTCGTCGACGAGGCGGTGCGCTGGCGCCGCACGCTCTTCGGTGATCGCATCCCGACCCAAGCGCTCAAGCGCCGGGTGGAGGACGAGCCCCGAGCACTGGTGGTCCAAGATCTGCCCATCGCGGGCCGCCCGGAAAGCTTCACCGGCACCGTCGGCCGGGGCTACCGGTTGGAAGTGACGGCCGACCGCTCGGTGGTGCAGGTCGGCGATCCGATTGGTCTGACCCTGACGCTCCGGGGCGATGAGGCAGTTGAGACGGCGGTGCTTCCATCCCTGAGCGCAGACGGTGGAATGTCGCCCGAGGATTTCCGAATA
>JAJDOL010000015.1 GCA_022340195.1 Chromatiaceae bacterium | reverse complement strand
AGAAAGATGTAGGGCGACTGGTAGCCGAAAAAGGCGGTTTCGGCGACGATCAAGATGATGAAGCCCACTACCCAAGGCGAGATACCCGCATGCGAGGCGATTGGGATCAGGGCGCCGGCGAGGATCAGGATCGCCTGATTCAGCGGGATCAGCAAACGTATCAGAAGGGTCACTACCGATAATGCGAAGACAAACATGCCGAAGTCCTCGCGCATATAGTCCCCCAACCACGCAAGCCGGGCAGTGACGAATTGGTCGAGATGGATGTGATGCAGCGTCGCCAATATTCCGATCATGCTTGCCAACAGGGCCAGAAACGCCCAATCGATTTTGCCGATGAAATCCTTACGCTCCAGCGCACCCGCATAGAGAAGCAGACACAGGATGGCGAAGGCGACATATTGGACCTCGATCTTGTGCAGCGGCGCGGTCACTATACCCAATGCCAGCAGCAGGATTCCGTAGAGGGCGGCACGCTCGCCGCCGGAGATCGGGCCAAGCTCGCCAAACGCCTGTTCAATGGCGTTGCGCGGGATATTCACTCGGACGTAGGCGCGATGGAACAACAGCGCGGAACAGAGGAAATAGAACAGCAGCAAGGCGATACCGGTCACGGAGGCGGCAAACATCCAGAAGAGAAAATTAAATGCCTGCTGTTCCTGGGCAGGAAGGAGAGCGAAGATCATCAGATTGGCCGGTGTTCCGGTGAGAAACCAAGGCGCCATGTAATGAATCGAGTCGAGGCCCGTCGTGTAGAGCATGGTCGAGGATTTGTACCGGGTCTGCTCGTCCCATCCCTCGACGATGTGGTTGACCACCGGGCCCACGATGGCTGCTCGTCCGATGATGGTCGGCACGATGGGCGTGAACACGAGCCCGGTCAGGAACACCGCGACTTGATGCGCGAAGGTGTTCGCCGGCAAGTGTTTCAGCAGAATCAGGGTATAGCGCTTCGCCAAGCCGGACTCGACGACCACGACACCCAGTCCCATGATGCTGAAAGCGAGCAAAAAACCGCTGGACGAGAAGCCGGAAAGCACGACCGACTCGGGTGCCAGGCCGAACAGCAGCAGTGCCAGCAATGCCGAAAGTGCGGGTATGAAGTCCGACAACAGGGAGAACATCCACAGCAACAGGGTGGCGATGGCGATGGCGGCGAAGATCGCCACTTGGCTCTCGACCTGGAAGTGGATCAGCCGAAGGTAAGCCGCCGTCGGCGCGGCCATCACCAATAGCCAAGCAAGCCATCTGAGTCGAATCGACTTTTCGTTATCCAACTGACAGGACCGACTCGTCTATGCCGCACCGTTACGAATGAACAGGACGGTGATGTCATCGGACTGCTCTGCCCCTTTTGCAAATTCCCCCACCGTCTCGACTACGCGGTCGGTCAGCTCTTTCGCCCCCAATCGGATATTGCCCGCCAGCAACTTTTCCAGTCGCTCCTCACCAAACAGCTCGGATGCCGTGCTCATCGCCTCGGTTATCCCGTCTGTATAGATGAACAGGGCATCGCCCGGATCGAGGGCGATCGTCCGCGACTGGTAGGCGACATCCTCCAGGATACCCAAGGCCACACCCTTATCCGCCGGAAGCCAGGAAAAGCGGCCATTCGCCTTGATTCGGCAGGGTGGATTATGGCCGCCGTTGGCATAGCTGAATTCCCCGCTGCTGCGGTCGTAGATGGCGAGAAACAAGGTGACGAACATGCATTGCTCATTGTCGCGAACGAGCTCGTTGTTCACTTTGTGCAGAATCTCGTGGGGATGGCGGTGGCGCTCGGCATCCGAACGGATCAGGGTTTTCGCCATCGCCATGAACAGGGCGGCAGGGACGCCCTTACCGGAGACGTCGCCGACTAGCACGCAGAGGTGATCTTCGTCCGTCGCGAAACAATCGTAGAAATCCCCGCCCACCTCCTTCGCCGCTATCAGTTGGGCATGAAGATCGACGCCGAAAGGGATCGCCACCCGGTCGAAATCTTTCGTCAGCATGTTTTGCTGAATCTTGCGCGCCGTTTCCAGCGATTCCTGGATCTTGTTCTTCTCCAGCGACTCCATCGCCATGGAGACATTGTTCGTGAGTATCTCCAGCAGGTTCTGGTCCATCTCGTCGAAGCGCCGCTGCCCCTTCAGGTACAACACGTTCGCGGGGATGCTTTTGCTGTGAAATAGCGCGACGCACTCGTGCTTGAGCACACTGCAGCCGCCGTTCTCGATGGATCGCCGAACCAGGCGCAGCAGCGCGTCGTCAGGGTTTTCCTCGGACGGCGACAAAGGCGCCAGTTTCGTTGGATCGAAATGCCGCCAGTAACCCGAATAATTGAAGAACGCGGCCCGGTCAATTCGTTTATTGAGAAAGATTACGCGATGGATGATGCCGGTAAGCATCTCCCGCATTTTGCCGATCGACTCTTGGTCGAGCACAGAGCTCATGGCGCCGATGATATCCTGCAGTCCCTTTTGCGCCCGTTTTCGCTTACTGATGTTGAACAGAAGCACCAGGATGAAGCCGACCAGCAAAGCGATCACTGTCAGCACCGTCCAAATCAAGGTCTTGTACTTGTAGTAAAAGGTCTGCGGCTCGTTGATGATGATGCTGTCCGCTGGCAGGATGGACGCCGCGATGTCAAATCGCTCCAGCTGTTCATAGTCGAACATGTAGTAGTTCGGACTCTCCATGACGATGGGGATGTCCTCGACGCGCTCACCCGACAAGATCCGGCGGGCCATCTGTACTGCGACCTGGCCCTGATAATAGGAGTTCTTCAGCCGACCACCGACGATGCCCTTGCCGAGCATATAGTCTACTTGCCCGAAAAGCGGAACCGCGGAGTTGATCGAGATCAGTGGTATCGCCTCCCAAGGGGTGAAGCCCATTCCGTCAGCATCGCGGAAAAAGGAAAGATAGAAGACGACTGCATCCTGCCCTAGCGTATTGACCCGCTCCAGAACCTGAGCCATGGTCAGGTCGGTCAAATAGTGAAACTGCAGCCGGTCCCGGAAGCGTTCGGCGGCAAGTTCAAACTCCTTGCGGATCAGCCGTCCGGCCGTCAGCCCGTCGACAATGACATAGACATGTCGGGTCTCGGGTCTGAGCCGCAGGACCAACTCCAGATTGGAGCGGAAATCGGCTCGCTCGTTGACCCCGGTCACCCGTTCGAACCCCGCGATCTTCTGCGGTTCGAAATCGTTGATTCCGGCAAACACGACAGGTGTTCCCGGAAACAGCGTATTCCGGTAGTGGCGCAGGAACCTCAGCGCATCATCGTCGGTGGCGATGATCACATCGAAGTGAACATCTCGATACTTGTTGGCAAACAGATCCTTCAACAGGCGAAAATGCTCTTCGCTGTTGATCATTTTGGTATCCATGTACTCGATCTTGAGGATTACGTTAACATCCTCACCGAAGGCTTCCTCGACGGCCCGCACCTCATTGTCGGTCCAACTATAGCCTTGGTTGTAGGAGTTCAGTAACAATACATGGTAGATTCGAGACTTCGCCGGTACTTGGTGAACGGCATTTCCCTGACGTGGCTCATCTTCCTCCTGGCTCGAGACGACACCGCAACCAAACCATAGCCACAGAAACATGCCGCTGAGGCCGGAGAATACAAGCCAACTGCGGTTGATATTGAAATTCATGCGAGACCAAGCACCCGAGGGGTAATGAGGGCGGATAAAGGCTGATGAGCGCATTAGGTACCTACTGGATACCTTCGACCACCAGGATGACAGCGTGCGCGAGCCAATTTTCTGACTATTCTTTTGCGCTGCGGTTTAATTGTTCTTTTTCAAGGTCTAAGGAAACGCTCAGTCATTCGCATTTCCCGCGGCACACGGAAGAGTCGCTATTTTCAATTGGTATACGCGATTGAAAATTAAGAGAAGGCGAAAACCGCATTTTCGCATTTCGTACTGATGTTGGCTAGGCCGGCCAAGAAAATCCGTGTCACCTCAAAGAGCAGGGCATCGGGGACGTCCTGGGGAAAGGGGTCCACGCCGTCTTTTTCATGGCGAGCTGCTGGGCTATCTCGCACAGCTTGTAGGGAGCGATATCGCTCGGAGTCCTCCACCGCCACCACTGCGGGATGCGACTCGCTGAGCTCTCAGGTATAGGCATTGGTTGCGGGACCACTCACCATAGCCCTTGCGCGACCCCACCCCCAATGTACAGCGCCGCCGCAATCACGTAGGCTTACGGTCGAAGGCGCGCAGCCACCTCACGTAAGAAACCAAGAAAAGCGAGGGAGGTATCATGCCGGTCGCTCTACCCGGACAAATTCGCACGATCGTCCGCGAGTATGCCATTTTCGCTCTCGTTGTTGTCACAACCATCCTGCTGTGGGTCATGGCGAAGGTTTTTACGCATCAACCCCCCGACCTCTGGCCATGGCTTGCCCCGTCCCAGATTCTGGGACTGATCGCCGCGGCGCTGATGGCGGTGGTTTTGATGGCCGGTGCCCGTAGCCACACCCTCGAATGGATGTTCGGTGGGTTGGATCGGGGGATTCAGATGCACCGACGCGTCGGCCTCACCGCGCTGATCCTGGTCGGCGTTCATCTGCTATTGTTGGTGCCCGCTTGGATTGAACGGGGCATTCCTCTCGCCGACCTGTTCGTACCCTTCTATTCGCCCCACACCCGCACACCGGATATTTTGATTACCTACGCCTTCGTAGCACTCGCCTTCCTTGCCTACAACAAGCGCCTGCGCTATGACCGCTGGCAACTCATCCATCGCACGAACGGCTTCCTGTTCGCGGTGTTCGCAATACGCATTCTGGTCGTTCCCGGCAGCATCACCGAGTATGAGCCCCTGCGAACCTGGATGGTATTTCTCGCCACCGCCGGCATCCTTGCGTTTCTCTATCGGATTTTGCTGTTCAATCGCTTCGGTCCGCGTTACCGCTATGCGGTGGACCAGATCAAGCCGCGGACTGAAGAGATCTATGACCTGGTGCTCCGCCCCGCCGAGCGCCGAATGATCTACGACCCGGGCACCTTTGCCTTTCTCTCTGTTCCCAATAGCCCGTCGGTCCCGTCCGAGATGCACCCGTTCTCCTTCTCGTCCACATTGGTTAACCGTGACGTGCGTTTCTCGATCCGCGCGGTGGGAGACTACACCAAGGCGTTGCGCGACCTTCCGGTCGGAGCAGCGGTGGACGTCTACGGTCCCTTCGGCGGCTTCACGCCCCACGCCTTCGTCCATTACCGCCGGCTGGTGCTGATCGGTTCCGGCATCGGGATAACGCCCTTCCTATCGATGCTTTCATTTGAGCTGACCAACAACGACTTTCGCCGCATCTGGCTCTACTACGTGGCGCGGAACAGAGACGATGCCGCCTACCACGAGGAGATCGAGAACAGCTACCTCAAGGCCGATTCATACATCGATTACGACCTGTGGGTCACCAGCGAGCGTGGTCGCATCACTGCCGCCGCGATCGCCGAGGATCTCAAACCGATCGAGGACGACTACGCCGTGATGCTTTGCGGAACAGTGCCGTTCAATCGCGACCTGGCCCGGCAGTTCAGGGCGCTCGGTGTACCGGCCGCACGTATCATCGCCGAGGAATTCGCGTTTCGTTGAGTGGCGGTATTTTGTACGCCATGTCGGATAGCAGCTGCGCTCTAGCGAGCGACAACGTGCAGAAGCTGATCGCCTGTACAACCGCGGCGGCGTAATCCGTCGAATTTGCATAGAAGCATGTAGTTGCGAATTTAATCGAGCGCTAATATTTTATTTCGTACGCGGTTACGGTCGCGGCCGCGTAGGCTCGAAAACTAGGGAGATCGCGATGAGTCAATCCATCCATATCGTATGCCCGCATTGCGATGCGGTGAACCGTATTCCGGCCGCGCGTATAGGCGAAGGTCCGAAGTGCGGTAAATGTCACGGAGCTTTGTTCTCGGCCCATCCCATCGAGCTGTCGGGCGGGACCTTCGAGAAGCATGTCACACGCAACGATATTCCGGTGCTGGTGGATTTTTGGGCGCCCTGGTGCGGCCCCTGTAAGATGATGGCACCGGCGTTCGAGCAGGCGGCGCTAGAGTTGGAGCCCCGGATGAGACTGGCAAAGGTCAATACCGAGGTCGAGCAGATGCTGGGGGCGCAATTCGGTATCCGCAGCATTCCCACCCTGGCACTGTTTCACGGTGGTCGGGAGCTGGGCCGTCAGCCGGGCGCCATGGGTACGGCGGACATCGTGCGCTGGGCCCTGACCCATTGGTCGGGCTGATCGGAGTCGATCGGGCCAAGCCCCTGCCTGAGCTTTTTGCACTGTCAAGCGGCATCCCGTCCCCAAGCGCCTTCTCCCTCGAACCCTTGGCCCGTCGCGACCATGCCGAGGAACCTTTCCGTGATGGCTGGGGCGCGGCCTTTTGCGAAAGGCTTATCTGTAGTCTGCTCGACCGTCCTCAACCAGCGAAAAAAGGGGCTTGACGGGCAGAAAAAAAACAATAAATTTATTAGCACTCGGCGGCATCGAGTGCTAATTGGCGCGGCCGTTTCAGCTTACATAGACGGTTCTAAGGAGGCAGATCATGAATATTCGTCCGCTACATGACCGCGTTGTGGTCCGCCGCGTGGAGGAGGAGCGCACCTCCCCAGGCGGAATCGTCATACCCGATTCGGCGACCGAGAAGCCGATCCAAGGCGAGGTGCTTGCCGTCGGAAACGGCAAAATCCTGGACAGCGGCGACGTCCGGCCGCTGGACGTCAAGGTCGGCGACCGGGTGCTGTTCGGCAAGTATTCGGGTACCGAGGTGAAGGTGTCCGGGGAGGAGGTCGTGGTGATGCGTGAAGACGACATCATGGGCGTCATCGAGTGATCACTCCCCTAGGTGTGCATACAGAACATAAGATGTTTCGACGAGGTAAGAACCAATGACCGCAAAGGAAATCCATTTCGGCGACGATTCGCGCCAGCGCATTTTGCACGGCGTCAACATCCTGGCCAATGCCGTGAAGGTGACCCTCGGTCCCAAGGGCCGCAACGTGGTGCTGGAGAAGAGCTTCGGCGCCCCCACCGTGACCAAGGATGGTGTCTCGGTGGCCAAGGAGATCGAGCTCAAGGACAAGTTCGAGAACATGGGTGCCCAGATGGTGAAGCAGGTCGCCTCCAAGACCTCCGACGTGGCCGGTGACGGCACCACCACTGCGACCGTGCTGGCCCAGACGATGGTGCGCGAGGGGCTCAAAGCCGTCGCTGCCGGCATGAACCCGATGGATCTGAAGCGCGGCATCGACCAGGCGGTCGAGGCGGCCGTCGAGGAGTTGAAAAACATCTCAAAACCCTGCTCCGACAACAAGGAGATCGCCCAGGTCGGAGCCATCTCCGCCAACTCCGACGAGTCCATCGGCAACATCATCGCCGAGGCCATGGAGAAGGTCGGAAAGGAGGGCGTCATCACCGTCGAGGAGGGCAAGTCCCTGCAGAACGAGCTCGAGGTGGTCGAAGGCATGCAGTTCGACCGCGGCTACCTCTCCCCCTATTTCATCAACAACCAGGACACCCAGCGGGCGGAGCTGGAGGACCCCTACATCCTCTTGCACGACAAGAAGATCTCCAACATCCGGGACCTGCTACCGGTGCTCGAGGCCGTGGCCAAGGCCGGCAAGCCGCTGCTGCTGATTGCCGAAGACGTCGAGGGCGAGGCCCTGGCCACCCTGGTGGTCAACAGCCTGCGTGGCATCGTCAAGGTGTGCGCCGTCAAGGCCCCGGGATTCGGCGATCGCCGCAAGGCCATGCTCCAGGACATCGCCATCCTTACCGGCGCCACGGTCCTCTCCGAGGAGGTCGGCCTGAAGTTGGAAAAGGCCAGCCTCAACGACCTTGGCACGGCCAAGAAGATCCAAATCAGCAAGGAAGAAACCACGATCATCGACGGTGCCGGGTCCGACACCGACATCAAGGGCCGTTGCGAGCAGATCCGCCAGCAGGTCGAGGAGACTACCTCGGACTACGACCGTGAAAAGCTCCAGGAGCGTCTGGCCAAGCTGGCCGGCGGCGTGGGCGTAATCAAGGTCGGTGCCGCGACCGAGGTGGAGATGAAGGAAAAGAAGGCCCGGGTCGAGGACGCCCTGCACGCCACCCGGGCGGCCGTCGAGGAGGGCGTCGTTCCCGGGGGCGGCGTGGCATTGGTCCGCGCCCTGGCCAGCCTCGACGGGCTCGAGGGCGCCAATCACGACCAGGACGTCGGCATCGGCATCGCTCGCCGCGCCATGGAGGAGCCCCTGCGCCAAATCGTGGCCAACGCCGGTGCCGAGGCCTCCGTCGTATTGCACAAGGTCGCGGACGGCACGGGCAATTTCGGCTACAACGCCGCTACCGGCGAGTATGGCGATCTGGTCGAAATGGGCATCCTCGATCCCACAAAGGTCGCCCGCTCGGCGCTGCAAAACGCCTCCTCCATTGCCGGACTCATGGTTACCACCGAGGCCATGGTGGGGGAGGTACCGAAGGAGGAGAAGGCACCGGCGATGCCGGCCGGCGGCATGGGCGACATGGATTATTGATCCGCAAAGCAGGCAGCGGACTGCACGACCAGGCGTGCGGAGCTGTGATGATGCCTGGACGTCTGACCGGCGCCGATGCGAGCTCGAAGGTCGGCCTGGTCAGACGCCCTTCACTCTAGCAGGCGGAGGCGGGCCTGTGACGATCACGCTACCCGTCGGCTAACGGGATTGGCGCAATACGCCGGCGGCCGGGCGGCACCCACCGTCCGCTCACACTCCCAGATGCGCTGAATAACAGGCAACGACTCGAAAAAACTGCCGAACGAGCCACGTCCACTCGGGAGGCAGTTTCACAAGGACACTGCAAAGGCACTCCTTCCGCAAACCGGCGGCTGCGTCACATACCGAACCGAGAGACGGATGAAATCTCCCGGGCGGTGCGCACCGGCAAGCTACCCTGTGTCCCCTTGCGGCAGCCTGGTACCCTGTGCCACCTTATATTGCACGCTCAGAGCCCCGCAAACGCGTCAAGGCAAGGCACAGCCCGCAGGGAATAGCCAACTTCTATTGCCGAGGGCTGTAACGCAGCATTGGCGAATTTGCGGGGCTCTCTGCGGGCGAAGCGAGGAGCGGCCATCTGCGGTGTTGCGCGAGATTGAAATAGGGATGGCTATTCCTGCGCTCGCGCGCCTCGCAGCTAACCGCTTCTCGCTCCACTGAGTCCGCAATATACGGTGGAACAGGGTACTGGTGCAGCCGGGCATTGCCTAGAGAGCCACTCTGGCCCTTGATCACAGGTATCCGCCTCCTTCCGACTACGAGGAAAGAAGATGGCCGTCGAGCGGTTGCATCCGGACAAACTCTACCGCCGCTGCAATACCGAGCGACTCGGTTTCACCACGACGGCGGAGGTCGCCGAGTTGGACTCCTTCATCGGCCAGGACCGCGCGGTGGAGGCGGTTCGTTTCGGAATTCGGATGCGTCCTAAAGGCTACAACCTGTTCGTCCTGGGCCCCGCGGGTACCGGGAAGCATTCGATGGTCCGTCGCTACGTGGAGGAGCAGGCCGCCCGCGCGCCGGGTCCGAACGACTGGTGTTAGGTCCAGAACTTCAAGGAAGAGCACAAGCCGAACGCCATGGAGCTGCCGGCCGGCAAGGGTGCGATCCTGGTTCGGGAAATGGAGGAGCTGGTCGACGACCTCTACAGCGCCATCTCGGCGTCCTTCGAGAGCGAGGAGTACCGCACACGTATTCAAGCGCTGCAAAAAGAGCTCGAGCGCCAGCAGGAAGCGATGTTTTCCGAGGTCAAGGAAAAGGCCGAACGCGAGCATATCGCCTTGGTCAGTACCCCGGGCGGCTTCAGCCTCTCACCGCTACGCGACGGCAAGCCCCTTACAACCGAGGAGTTCCAGAAGCTCGCGGAGGAGGAGCGCAAGCAAATCGAGCGGCTCCAGGACGAGATGGCGGCGCAGCTGCACAAGCTGCCCAAGCTTCAGA
>JAJDOL010000351.1 GCA_022340195.1 Chromatiaceae bacterium | reverse complement strand
CTCGCGCGCCGCCGTGCGCGCCTTGCGGGCGATCACCAATCTGGCATGGTGGTCGCTGCTAAGGCTGCGCAGTGCCGGGTGTCGTCGCATGTTGCTGCACCATCACTGCTTGAGATGCCTCCGAATGGCCGTTAGACGGCGCGACCAGACCTGCACCGAGCTGGGTCAGAAAGATCTCCGGGTGCTCTAGGGAGAAACGAATGCCACGCAAGCCCAGGGCTGGTCTGGAATCATGTTCGGGCAGGTAAGGAAGCTTCTTATCGCCTCCCGCATCCATGGTGCGCAGGGTTACGGACAAGGGAGCCATGGCCTCGAGTGCCTTGTGGGAAAGTTTCAGCTGCTCGAGCTCGCCGGCTCTCGGCGACTCGGCCGAACGGCCCTTTTCCGAAGCCGAATCGAAGATGTCCGACGATCCGGGACGAAAGGCCGTCGGTGGCGGCCTTGGAGCCGATGTTGCCCATCGCGGAGTGTGCATTCCCTCAATGCTCGCCCTTGGTGCGCAGCAGCCCGGCAAGTCGGTTCCCCTGTTTCTGTGGGCCGCCCCTGGGGAAGAGCTTGTGCAGATAGCGGTTGTTACCCTTCTCCGAGCCCCAGACGGCACGGAAATGGCGAATCATATCCCGCACCGTCATTTGGGTACCGTGCTTGGCGTAATGCTGTCGCAGGACGCGGATTACTTCCCAATGCTCCGCGTCGAGCGTAAGGCCTTCCAATGCCGCCTGGGCCCTGGCAAATCCTTCCGACCAGTCCACCGGGTTTACCAGATAACCTTCGCCGTCGGTCAGAATATCGCGATCGCTCACCTGGAGAGCGCGCGTCCTCATGCCCCCATAGGCGTTGCTACCTGCGGGAAACTCGCCTGGCATACCCGCCGAATCGTTTCCCGACTCGGTGAGCGACCATAGGTCGATGCGAATCTCGCCGTCCATGCGTCCGTGATAACGCTCGACGCCCGATACCAGAACACGTCCGGTGCCCGCGGGCAGCTCGAAACGGGCGACCCCCGTGCGGTCGGTGAGGACCGGCTCGGTCTCCGAGTCGTCCACGTCCATTCGCAATACCACTGGCGTACGTTTCAGAGGCGCTTTCGTGATCTTCATACAGACCCTAACGGAAATCATCGATTATTTGACTCCTGCCCCGCCGAGTACGGCGCGGCCGCATTCTCAACTACAACCCAATCGTCGCGGCTCGCCACTCCGGCCTTTGCGACCGGAGCGGCGCCGATTACCCGCGCCAGATGCATCGAGTGGCACGCCGCTTTAGGCTCACCGATCGCTCGCCGTTCCGGCAGCGAAAGCCGGTACGGTTGCCGAAGCGATCGACTTCCCAGCAGCTCTGCTCGAATGTATGCGTCCGTTCGCGTACAAAACAAACGAATATTTTCGGCATTAAATATCGGTAAAATCGATATGAGTCCTTGCGGATTGTTTAAGTGCGGACGTTCTCTTGTAAGCGCATGCAGGTGAAGCAGCGTGCGCCGCTCCAAGCTTCCCCAGCACGGATGCGGTTCTGCAGCGGCAATGGATCGGGTGGCAGACCGTGGCTTGGGCGGCTTGAAAAAGTTGCGGCTCCCGCCACGTGTCTTCTGGCGGCACTGGAGAGCATGTACGGGGCGCACATCGATCTGATCGTTGCGCACCCTGGTGTGGTGAGGATGCTGTTCGATGAGCGTCAGCTCTGTTGGCAAGAAGACCTTGTGTAAGGGACGGCGGAGGTGATCTACCCTGCGCCAAGCACATTCCTGGGGGGCGAAGTCATTCAGGATCGGGATTTACACCGCTGCGAAAGCGCCAAGCCGAACATCCGACCCGCTCATGGTCATCGGCTGCCGGCATCACAGCGCCTTGATGAAGACCTTCGAGTTGCGCCGATAGTTGTAAAGCATTCGCTTTTCCATGGGCAAGCTCTCCAGGCTCGCCGACTCGAAGCCGCGCTCGCGGAACCAGTGGGCGGTCTGGGTGGTGAGCACGAAAAGCCGGTCGATTCCGCGTCTCCGGGCGATTCGTTCGATGTGCTCAAGGAGCTTGTCACCGCGGCAATTGCCGCGGTAATCGGGGTGAACGGCCACGCATGCCAGCTCGGCCAGATGCGCTTCGGGAAAACAGTAAATCGCTGCACACGCGATCGCCATGCCGTCCCGTTCCATGAGCGAGAAACGATCGATCTCTGTCTCCAAATGCTCGCGCGAGCGGCGCACGAGGACGCCTTGCTCCTCCAAGGGACGCAGTAGCTCGAGAATGCCTCCAACGTCGTCGATGCGGGCGGGCCGCAGCTCCTCGTAGGGGGTTGCGGTGATCATGGTGCCGGCGCCGTCGCGGGTAAACAGCTCCCGCAACAAGGCTCCTTGGTCGCAGGGGCCGGTCAGGTGCACGCGTTCCACACCGTGGATACAGGCATCCGCACCGGCCCTCAAGGATTGGGCCAAGTCCTCCGGCATCGATGGCGAGTCGCTGAGCAGGGACTCCACATCCCGGCTCAGCAGGTTGGAGATGAGGCTTCCCGATGTGTCTCGCACGCCGGGCCCCTCGAGCAGGAAAATGAGCTTGTCCGATTGAAGTGCGATGGCGGCGGAGCGTGCCACATCCGCGGCGCTGAGGTTGAAGACCTCGCCGGTTGGCGAGTAGCCGATGGGGGACATGAGTGCCACGGCACCGTCGTCCAGGCGTTGCCGTAGAGACGCTCGGTCGATGCGCCGGACGACGCCGGTGTGCCGGTAGTCGACGCCGTCCAGTACCCCCAATGGCCGGGCGGTAACGAAGTTGCCCGAGGCCACCGGGATGCGCACGCCGGCCATGGGAGAGTTCGCCAGTCCGAGAGAGAGCAGGGCCTCGATCTCGACCCGCACAGTCCCTGCGGCCTCCTTGACACAGGCCAGGGCTGCATCGTCGGTAACCCGCAGCCCCTTGATGTAGCGCAGCTCGGCCCCGCGTCGGGTGAGTCGTTCCTCGATCTGCGGGCGCGCGCCGTGCACCAGGACCAGACGTATTCCCAGACCGTGGAGCAGGGCGAGGTCGTGGACCAGCTCGGGAAAGCCCGCCCGGGCCACCGCCTCGCCGCCGAAGGCGATGACGAAGGTCCGCCCCCGATGGGCGTGGACATAGGGCGTCGCCTTCCGGAACCAGCGGACAAAGGGATCCGTGCCGACAGCAGGTGTTTCTGGATCCGCGGGGCCGAGCATGCTTATCGGTACTTGCCGCTGGATCAGTCGATGTCGAGCTTGGAGAGCCGGTAACGCAAAGAGCGTAATGTCATTCCGAGCCTCTTTGCGGCGGCGGTTCGGTTCCAGCGCGTCGTTTCCAGGGCATTGATGATGGCCTGCCGTTCGACCTCCTCGAGATAATCCTCCAGCGGCTGCTCCTCGCCCGGCGAGGCGGGCAGGTCGGCGATAGGAACGGCCTGTGGTAGATAGAGATCCTCGGCGTCGATGTGGCCGCCCTCTTTTAGGGCAATGGCGCGCTCCAAGATATTCTCCAGCTCGCGAACATTTCCGGGAAAGCTGTAGTGCCTCAGCGCGGCAATGGCGGAGGGAGCAATCTCTGGCTTCGGCCCGCCGGACTGGCGGGCAATGCGGTCGAGAATCCGTTCTGCCAAGAGTGGAACATCCTCCGGGCGGTCACGCAGTGGTGGCATTTGCAGCTCGATGACGTTGATTCGGTAGAACAGGTCCTGCCGAAAGGCCTGTTTCTCGACCTGCTTGTTGAGATCCCGGTGACTGGCACTGATGATGCGCACGTCCACTGGGATTTCGTGTTGGGCGCCGACGGAGCGCACGCTTTTCTCCTGGATGGCACGCAACAGCTTGACCTGCATGTCCAGGGGCAGGTCCGCGACCTCGTCGAGGAACAGGGTCCCACCCTCAGCGGCCTGAAAAAGCCCTTGCTTGGCGCTCACCGCCCCGGTAAAGCTACCCTTCATGTGACCGAAAAGCTCGCTCTCCACGAGATCGTGTGGAATGGCGCCGCAGTTCACAGGCACGAAGGCGCCCTCCTTGCGCGGTCCCTGGGAATGGATCAAGCGTGCCGCGAGCTCCTTGCCTGTACCACTCTCGCCGCTGATGAAAACCGGCGCCTGGCTGCGGGCGAGCTTTGCGATCAGTCGGCGCAGCTCGTGCATTTTCGGGGATTCGCCGACGAGTCCACCCTGGGCGGACGATGTCGCGGTCGGATCCTCCTGCGTGCCCGTGCCGCTTAACCGTAATGCCGATTCCACCAGCCGCCGCAGAATCGCGAGGTCCACGGGTTTGGCGACGAAGTCGAAGGCGCCGGCCTTCATTGCCGCCACGGCCGTTTCCATGTTGCCATGGGCCGTTATCACGGCGACGGGCAGCTCCGCGTATTGTTGGGCGATGTGCTGGACCAAGTCGATGCCGGTTCCGTCGGGAAGGCACATATCCGTGAGGCAGAGATCGAACTGGTTGCTCGCAAGCAAGCGCTTCGCGCCGGCAACATCCATCGACGCGCGGCAGCCTATGCCCATGCGCGAGAGGGTGATCTCCAGCAATTCGAGAATGTCCTGCTCGTCGTCGACGATTAGAACGTGCGCCTTCGTCATATCCAAAATCAGGGGGCGAAACAGAGGCGGAAGCAAGTTCCCGGTCGTTCCGATTCAATATACTCCAACTCGGCCCCGTTGGTCTCGCTGAGCTCTTTGGCGATATAGAGTCCGAGGCCCGTGCCGCTCGGGCTGGTCGAGAAGAAGGGGTTGAATATCTCGCCAGCAGTGGCCGGGTCGATTCCGGGGCCGTTGTCGGCGACCTCGATCAAGGGAAACCCACGGAAAGGCTCGGGCCGAGCGCGGATCTCGATCCGTACTTGTTCGTGCGCGTTCCCCGCGTGCTTCAACGCATTGTCGCAGAGGTTCGACATGATCTGATGCAGGTGCCGTGGATCCATATTGACGTGCAGGGCGGATTCTGGAACGACAAGCCGCAGCCTTTCCTCCGAGAGCGCCTGTGCCTCGCGAAGCTCGGTGCAGTATTCCCGGAGCCAGGCAACGAGCTCGATTCGCTTCGGGGTGGCCTTGCGCCGCGATAGCTGTAGGACACTCTCGATGGTCTCGTCGATACGCTTACTGTTGCGCCTGATGATGTCGAGCAAGCGTCGGTCTTCCGTACGCAGTGCGGGCGATTCCACCAGCAGTTGGCCAGCGTGGCTGACCGCGCTCAGGGGATTGCGGATATTGTGGGCAATGCTCGCCGTCAGGCGTCCGAGGGACGCGAGCTTGATCTGCTGGGCCTCACGGGCCAACTCGCGGTTGTCCCGCAGAAAGATGAGTGTCCCCACGCCATCCCCAAGGGGGCGGCAGGTCGGCTTAAGCTCCCGTTCGTGCACTGTGACGCTGCCCGGCTCGTTCTGATCCGCGGCGTTCCCGCGTTGGGCATTCAGCCATTCCGACAGACCTGGTGCCACATCCTGCAGGCGTGCGCCGCTTGCCGTCAGTGGCAGGCCCAGAAGCTGGACGGCGGCCCCATTCATCAGCCTCAGCTGCTGCTGACGGTCCACGACCAGAACACCGGTTCCCATGCTCTGAATAATGAACTCGTTGAGCTCGGAAAGGTCGTCGATATCGACTTGGCGCCTGGCGGCGAGCTGCTCGGTTTCCTGGATGCGGCGGTACAGCACATGCGCGAGCATCGCGACCGTGAAGTAAGTGAAACCGAGTAGACCTGCCTGGGTGAAGCTGCCTACCGCGGAGTGGAAGTAGAATTCAGCGACGACCTGTTGCGTCAGGACTCCCAAGGTAGCGAAGGAGGCGAAGAGCAGGGCGAGACGTCCCTGCATCAGCAGAGCGCCGGCGGCGACCGCGATTGCGAGTAACAGTCCCAGCGCGGTGCGCGCACTGCCGCTGTCGTGCAAGAGTAGCGTGAAGGCGACGATGTCCAGAAAAACGGAAATCTGGATCTGCTGCTCCTTGGACGGCCATTTCAGAGACTGACCCAAGGTGGCGAGCAGGACCAGCAGCGCATAGATAAGGGAGACCCGGACGGATAGCGAATAGGGGGCGTCTGTGCGCCACAGGGCGGTGGGGGAGGGGACGAAAACAAGCAACAGTCCGAAGGCGACGCAAAGCCGAAATAGGGCGTACCAGGCAAGCGCACCCCAACCCGGATAGGCGCCCGAGCCACCCGTCGAGTTGGAGCTCGGTGCGAGCGCTGTGAGGATCGTCTTCATCATGCTCAGGAATTCTGCCTCGGCGCGGCGAAGCAAGCGCGGCGGCTCCGCTACTTTTGCCATCCTGAAGTGAGTTGGCACAGAATAATAGGATCCAACGGGTCTGGGGAGAAAATAACTGGAATGGGAACGCCTGTGAAGCTACGCGTCCTGATTGCACAGTTGAATCTGCTTGTCGGCGACGTCGACGGGAATCGCGACAGGGTAATCAGGGCGGCGAGCGCCGTGGCCGATGGACAGACGGTGGATCTTCTGGTGTTCCCCGAGCTGACCTTGACCGGTTACCCGCCGGAGGACCTTCTTCTGCGGCCGGAGCTCACCGAGCGCACTCGGACTGCCTTGGCGCAGATCGTCTCCGAGACACGGGGGACCTCGCTGATTCTAGGCTATCCAAAGGAAGGAGTGGGCGGGCTGTTCAATGTCGCGGGTCTTGTAAGCGAGGGTCGGGTCGTCGCCGAGTACGCGAAGCAGCTTCTGCCGAACTATAGTGTTTTCGACGAGAAACGTTACTTCCAGCCCGGGCATGGGCCCTGCGTCCTGGATTTCAAGGGAATTCGAATCGCGCTTTCCGTTTGTGAGGACATCTGGGAGGAGGGCCCGACGCGCCAAGCCGTGGAGGCCGGTGCGGAGCTGCTGATCAACATCAATGCCTCGCCCTATCACCTGGGAAAGGCCCCGGAGCGCGAGACCCTGGTTCAGCTTCGGGCGCGAGAGCATGGAATCCCGATTATCTACGCGAATCTGGTGGGAGGACAGGACGAGCTGGTGTTCGACGGCGGCTCCTTTGTGGTGGACGCAGAAGGGAATCTGACCCAACGGGCGCCCTTTTTCGAGGAGGCATCAGTGGTGGTGGACATTGAGCTCGAGAATGGGCCCTGTCCGGTACCTGGTACCGTGGCACCTGTGCCCGAGCGTGAGGAGGCGGTTTACAGTGCCTTGGTTCTCGGCGTGCGGGATTACGTTCGAAAAAACGGCTTCCACGGGGCGGTACTCGGTCTATCGGGAGGGATCGACTCGGCGCTGACGCTGTCAGTGGCAGTGGACGCCCTGGGTGCGGAGCAGGTGGAAGTCGTGCTCATGCCGTCACGCTACACGGCTGACATGAGCGTGGATGACGCCCTGGAGCAGGCACGAATCCTCGGTGTGGCGGCCAGCGTCATTCCCATCGAACCGGCGTTCGAGGCCTTTCTCGGAATGATGGAGGATGAGCTTGCCGGTTGGGAGGCCGACGTTACCGAGGAGAATATCCAAGCCCGCTGCCGTGGCATCATTCTGATGGCCATCAGCAACAAGAAGGGAAAGATACTCTTGACCACGGGTAACAAGAGCGAGATGGCGGTGGGTTATGCAACCCTGTACGGCGACATGGCCGGCGGGTTCGCACCCCTCAAAGATGTGCTCAAGACTTTGGTTTACCGCTTGGCGCGCTTCCGCAACCGGCGCTCGCGGGTGATTCCGGAGCGCGTGATCACGCGCCCACCCTCCGCCGAGCTGCGTCCGGATCAGACCGATCAAGACAGTCTTCCGGATTATGATCTGCTCGATGAGGTGCTGAAGCGCTACATCGAGGATGATCAGAGCGTCGCA
>JAJDOL010000289.1 GCA_022340195.1 Chromatiaceae bacterium | reverse complement strand
CCTTGCGCTTGGCCTCTGCCTGCCGCTGAGCCTCTTGCTCGGCCTTGCGCTTGGCCTCTGCCTGCCGCTGGGCCTCTTGCTCGGCCTCGCGCTTGGCCTCTGCCTGGCGCTGGGCCTCTTGCTCGGCCCTGCGCTTGGCCTCTGCCTGCCGTTGAGCCTCTTGCTCGGCCTCGCGCTTGACCTCCGCCTGGCGCTGGGCCTCTTGCTCGGCCCTGCGCTTGGCCTCTGCCTGCCGTTGAGCCTCTTGCTCGGCCCTGTGCTTGGCCTCCGCTTGAAGCCGAACCTCGTCCTCCGCCTTTCGTTCGGTTTCGGCCTGACGTTTCGCTCGTTCAGCAGCCAAGCGTGCCGCTTCCGCCTGTCGCTGGGCCTTCTCCTCGGCTTGACGGTGGGCGGCAATCTCTGCCAGGCGTTTCTGCTCCGTCTTATGTCGGCGCTCGAGCTCGGCCTCCTGTTCGGCCCGCTCGCGCTCGGCCTTCCTCTTCTCCTCGGCGCGGCGTACGCGTGCGGCCTCGGCCTGCACGGCGTCGGAGCTAACGATTCTGGCTTGCACCACCCGCGGCTTGGCGCGTACATCATCGAAAGCGGCCAACCAATCCACGCCCACTAGGGTAAGCGCAATTAAAAACAGATGCAGCAGCAATGCGGCACCTAAGGCCCCCGGATTGCGGCGCAGGATCTGCCACATCTCAGGGCTCTAGTTGCTCCGGCGGCACCGTGATCAGACCGACGCTCGATGCGCCGGCGGCCTGGGCCAGCACCATCGCCTCGACCACGCGCCCATAACCGACGGCGGCGTCGCCTTTGACCATGATGGGCACGTCCGGGTTGTACTTGAGCACGGCGCTGATCCGAACGAGAAGGGTATCCTTGTCGACCGGTTGATTCTTGTCCTCGCCCACGTCCAGGTACATATCCCCGAACTGATCTACGGTGATGACCACCGGCTCCGAGCTCTCCGCGGAGACCACCTCGGCGTCGGCCCGGGGCAGGTCGACCTTGACGCCTTGCGTGATCAGGGGTGCCGTGGCCATGAAGATCACAAGCAAGACCAACATCACGTCGATGTAGGGCACGACGTTGATCTCCGACATGAGGCGACGGCGCAAACGCGATTTTCTCATGGTAAGGTTTTCTTTCTTCCCCGCTTCGCACTCGGTTGTGCGCTCAGCTTCGGCCCTGACTTTGTCCCTGGCCCTGACGCTGCAGCAGGGTGGAGAACTCTTCCACGAATTCTTCGTAGCGGTTGTTCAGTCGCTCCACTTGGTTCGAGTAACGGTTGTAGGCGATGACAGCCGGGATGGCGGCAAAGAGTCCGATGGCGGTGGCCACTAGCGCCTCGGAGATACCAGGCGCGACGAGCGCGAGCGTCGCCTGCTTGACGTTTCCCAAGGCATGGAAGGAGTGCATGATGCCCCAGACGGTGCCGAACAGACCGACGTAAGGACTGGTCGAGCCCACGGTCGCGAGGAAGGGCAGGTTAACCTCCAGGTGGTCCATCTCACGGCTCAAAGCGACCCGCATGGAACGCTCTGTGCCCAGGAGGACGGCCATGGCATCCCAGCTGTCGCCCTTACGCAAACGCACATATTCCTTGAATCCGGCGCGGAAAATGGCGGCCAATCCACTCACGCCTCGCTTGTCCTGGTCCAGATCGCGGTAGAGGGCGCTCAGATCGCCGCCGGACCAGAATCGCTGCTCGAAATCGTCCGCCGCCCGGCGGGCGCGTTTCAGGACTCGGGAGCGGTCGAAGATCATGGTCCAGGATATGATAGATGCCAGGACCAGAGAGGCGAGTACCAGTTGGACTACGATGCTCGCGTTCAGGACCAGATCCAGGACGGAAAGCTCAGAGTGCATTAGCGATCTCCGCCTGCAGTTTTTCTGGTATGCGATTGGGGCGCATAGTTTTTTCGTTGACGCAGGCAACCTTTATTCGCCCGCGGCAGCAGAGGGTGGCGTCCTTCCCGCGGAACACTTCCTGTTCGAAGTCAATGCTTGCTCCGCCGCCGCCCGAGAGGTCGACCGTCACAGTCAGCAGATCATTGAATAGCGCCGGGCGCAAGTAATCGATCTCGGCGCGCCGGACGGCAAACAGAACACCCTCGCGCAACCGCAATGCGTCCTGCTCGAATCCCAGCCGGCGCAGCCACTCGGTACGCGCCCGCTCCATGAACTTGAGATAATTGGCGTAGTAAACCAAGCCCCCGGCGTCGGTATCCTCGTAATAGACACGCAGGGGCAGGGAGAAGATCGGCTCGCCCTTTTTAATCCGCACAGCT
Source organism: Chromatiaceae bacterium (assembly GCA_022340195.1). Classification (GTDB taxonomy): domain Bacteria; phylum Pseudomonadota; class Gammaproteobacteria; order Chromatiales; family Chromatiaceae; genus Thiosymbion. The sequence goes on along the minus strand of JAJDOL010000289.1, from coordinate 9,884 downwards.
CACCCGGGATTCAGGAAAATAGGAATATTCTAATATACTGCTTTTATTTTTCCAATTCGCCCGGCGAACCTTCCTCTCCGTCACCAAACAGATCCAAGGTGCGGGCCGGCGGCGGATCTGTCGCCGGCGCGGTCGCGCCGAAATGCCCATAGGCCGACCGAGTGGCCGTGCGTCCCCTGGGCGTACGCATCAGGAACCCTTGTTGTATGAGGTATGGCTCGAGCACGTCTTCTATCGTGCCCCTCTCCTCGCCGATAGCGGCTGCGAGACTTTCCACCCCCACCGGTCCGCCGTCGAATTTCTCGATCACCGCCAGAAGCAACCGTCGGTCCATGTGGTCGAATCCCAACGCATCCACCTTGAGCATGGACAGGGCCTTGTCCGCGACCTCTGCCGTGATACGCCCTTGGGCCTTGACTTGGGCGTAGTCCCGCACCCTTCGCAGCAGCCGGTTGGCGATGCGGGGTGTTCCCCGGGAACGGCGCGCTATCTCACGGGATCCTTCCGCCTCCGTCTCGATCCCGAGAATACCGGCCGAGCGCTTGACAATGCGGGTGAGCTCCTCCGGCGAGTAATACTCCAACCGCTGGACTATGCCAAAACGGTCGCGCAGGGGGGAGGTCAGCAGTCCCGCGCGGGTTGTGGCGCCGACAAGCGTGAAGGCGGGCAGGTCCAGCTTGATGGAACGGGCGGCCGGCCCCTCGCCGATCATGATATCGAGCTGGTAATCCTCCATCGCCGGATAGAGGACCTCCTCCACTACCGGACTGAGGCGGTGAATCTCGTCCACGAAAAGGACGTCGCCCGGATCCAGGTTGGTAAGCAGCGCGGCGAGGTCCCCCGGTTTCTCCAGCACGGGTCCGGAGGTTTGTCGCAGCCCGACCTGCATCTCATGGGCTATGATGTGGGCGAGCGTCGTCTTGCCCAATCCAGGAGGACCGAATATCAGCACATGGTCCAGGGCGTCGCCACGCCCCCGGGCCGCCTGAACGAAGATCTCCATCTGCTCCCGCACCGCCGGCTGGCCGATGTAGTCCAGGAGGCGCCGAGGACGTATCGCCCGGTCCAGGGCATTGTCCTCGGAGACGGGCTCGGGGCTGATCAGGCGATCAGCCGGGCTCATAGGGGACTCACCGCTTTGAGCGCGGAACGGATGATCTCCTCGGACGTCATGGTCCCATCGTCTGCCGCGCGGGCCATGCGGTTCGCGTCGGCCGGTTTGTAGCCGAGGGCCGTAAGGGCATCCACCGCCTCGGCAAGCGCGGAATTTCCGCCGTTTCCGAAGCTTTTCGAGGACGGGGTGCCGGCCTGCAGATCGCGAGGTGTAGAGTCGAGTCGGTCGCGCATCTCCATGATCAGGCGCTGGGCTGTCTTCTTCCCGATTCCGGGCAAACGAGTCAGTGCCGTGACGTCCTCCTGCTGAATACAGAGGGTGAATCGCCGCGCGTCCATTCCCGAGAGAATTGCCAGGGCCATGCGTGCCCCGACGCCATTGACCTTCAGCAGGTTGCGGAAGAGCGCGCGGTCGCCCTCGCACAAAAAGCCGTAAAGAACCTGGGCGTCTTCGCGCACGGCCAGGTGGGTGACCAGGACCACGCTCTCGCCCACGGGCGGCAAATCATAGAAGGTGGACATCGGAGCCTCTAGCTCGTAGCCGACGCCACCGACGTCCAACATGAGTTGGGGCGGGTGCTTGTATACGATCTCGCCGCGCAGCCTACCGATCACGGGCGAAAGTCCCTCCAGGACGCCGCGGCCCGGCGGCGTGCCGGGATGCCCATGGAATGGGCGTGACAGAGGGCGAGGGCGAGGGCGTCCGCCTCGTCTTCGGTCGGCTCTTCTGCGAGCGCAAGAAGGAGGCGCACCATGTGCTGGACCTGGGCCTTCTCCGCCCCACCTGTTCCGACTACGGCGAGCTTGACGGATTTGGGGCTGTACTCGTGGACCTGCATATCTCGCTTGAGCCCGGCGCAGAGCACCGCACCGCGGGCCTGGCCGAGCTTCAGGGCGGCGTTCACGTCACGGGCGAAGATGAGCTGCTCTACCGCCATTTCGTGAGGCCGGTGTTCCTCCACGACCTGAGCGACGCCGTCGAAGATCATGCCCAACCGTCGCGGCCAAGGAAGGTGGTCAACGCGAATACAGCCGCTGGCGACGCGGATGCTGCGCCTACCATCCGTGTCGATCACACCGAAGCCGGTAGTGCGGGAGCCCGGGTCGATGCCCAGGATGCGGTGGCGGGGTTGGGATTCGGGCTGCACTGGTTCCGTCGCGTCAATGGCAGGCGGTTGGAGGGAATGCCGGGAAAAACAATCAACATCCGACACTCAAGAGTGAACTGATTTCCAGCCCAATGCAATCGTCTCGGGTACCTCGGTTGAAGGTAGTGCGTCCGGTTTTCCTTTCCAGCGTGTTGCCGGATTCCCGTGGTGGTCAGCACCACCTCGGGATCGGACTTGTGCCCGGCGCCGGGCGATTGCGGAGGCTTCGGCGGGACGGGAGGTGGGCTGTGGTCGCGAATGGAAAAGGAAGGAGGGTCGTCGGCGTCTGCTCGCACTTCCGAGCTTGCCGCCGAGCCAATCCGGGGACCAAACGACTGGAAACGCTCATCGCCCGCTCCGACCGCCTGTCCCCAACAGACCGCCGGATACACGAAACGCCGCCCTCGACTTGCAAAAGGCTTGATCTTGCGGGATTGATTCCTAGCCCGTGCTAAGCGCCTGTCCGCACTTCGCGAATTCGTTCTGGCGAACCTGTGCGTCTCGGTCGAACGCCTCCTCAGGCAGCCTGGTGTCCGATTCGATCTGATCTCGGAAAAACGATCCCATTGGCGAGGCGTTCCGCTACTTGATGCCGAACCCACTCGGGAGCGTCTTTGTGCAGCCGGACATGCACATCACCCATGCGACCCCACCATACGGACACTACCCACCGCGCTAGCTCTTGCTCGTTGATCACTTGCACGTTCCTCGCGACTGCTTCAGTCGTTTGTTCTGGTTGCTCACTGCCGAATCCATTTATAGCCCCTTCGACGGTGTTCGGTGTGTGATCTGTTTCAAAAAACCGCCTCGATGTCGGCTAACGCACTGTCCTGACGATCTCTTGGTTTTGGGAGTGCACGTGTTCAGGATGTTTTCGGAACGGGAATGTATCGGACGAAAACGATTTACGAGTAAAAATATATTATTGTGCATGATAATTACAGCTCTTTCTCAACTGATGAGTCAATCCTGATGATTCCGACTTCCCTTTTTCCGAACCAAGCCATAACTGGTCTTCGCGGGCAGCAAGCGATTTTTCGGGAATTACCCAAGGGATTTCCGGCAATACCCCACGGGATTGCCTCGAGGCATTGCAGACGGGCATAGTGCGGCAATGACCGCGGATAAGCTCGCCACCGATATTTCACGCCGTATCTGGCGCGAAAAATACCGCCTGAAACGAGGCGGTGTTGGCCTGGAAGCATCCATCGAAGAGAGCTGGAAGCGAGTCGCCCATACCCTGGCCGCAGTCGAGCCGAGGGATCAGGAGCATTGGGAGCAGCGTTTCTACCGGGTCCTGATGGATTTTCGCTTTCTCCCCGGAGGCCGCATCCTGGCGGGTGCGGGCTCGGGTAGGGACGTCACCCTGTTCAATTGCTTCGTGATGGGAACGATCGAGGATTCGCTCGACGGGATCTTCCATGCCCTCGAGGAGGGTGCCATCACCATGCAGCAGGGCGGGGGCGTGGGCTTCGACTTTTCCACCCTGCGCCCAGCCGGAACGCCGGCGCGCCGCACGGGGACAGTCGCCTCCGGCCCCGTCTCCTTTATGCGGTTGTGGGACGGTATGTGCGAGACCATGATCTCCGGGGGGAACCGACGCGGAGCCATGATGGCTACACTGCGCTGCGACCACCCGGATATAGCGCTTTTCGTCCAGGCAAAGCGGGACCCGCGTGAGCTGCGCAACTTCAATCTCTCCGTGTTGATCACCGACGCCTTCATGGCGGCCGTGCGGAAGGACATGGACTGGCCCTTACTCTTTCCGGCCGCCGCGCTCGATGACAAATCGCCGGAGCCCCTTATCCAACGGGAATGGTCGGGAAGCGAGGGGCCTGTACCCTGCCGGGTCCTGCGCCGCATCCGGGCACGTCAGTTGTGGAACCTGATTGCCCGCGCCGCTTTTGATTGTGCCGAGCCCGGCGTCCTCTTCATCGATCGCATCAACCGCGAGAACAATCTAGGCTACCGGGAGCGCATCAGCGCCACCAATCCATGCGGTGAGGTTCCCCTTCCTCCTTACGGCGCCTGTGATCTGGGCGCCATCAATCTGACGAAATTCGTGCGCATGCCCTTCACGAGCGAGGCGAGTCTGGACCTGGAAGGCGTGGCGGATCTGGCCGCAATCGCGGTGCGTATGCTGGACAACCTGATCGATGCATCGCGTTTCCCACTTCCCCGTCAGGCAGAGATGGCCCGCGGCACGCGACGGATCGGATTGGGGATCACCGGCCTCGGTGACGCCCTGATCATGTTGGGGCTGCACTATGGCGAAGGGCCGGCACGGCAGATAGCTGCCTCGACTATGCGCGCCGTTTGCCATGCGGCCTATTGGACATCGGCAAAGCTTGCCGACGAGAAAGGACCCTTCCCCTACTTCGAGCGAGTCCCCTACCTTTCAGCGCCGTTCGTCCTTTCTTTGCCGTCCCGGCTGCGTGCCGCCATCCGTCACTGGGGAATCCGGAACAGCCACCTCATAAGCATTGCTCCCACCGGTACCATCAGCCTGCTTGCGAACAACGTCTCCAGCGGCATCGAGCCTGTATTCGCTTTCCGCCACACGCGATCCCTGCGTTTCGGCGAAGGCGATCCGGTCCGCGTCGAGCTGGAGGACTATGCGCTCAGCCAGTGGCGTGATCGAGGCGGCGATCCGCGGCGGCTCACTCCGGCCTTTGTCGATGCGGCGTCCCTCCCTCCCGAGGATCATCTCGCCATGCAGGCGGTGGTCCAGCCGTACGTGGACAACGCCATTTCAAAGACCATCAACGTACCACGGGAGCTGCCCTTCGAGGCATTGCGTTCCGTCTATGAGCGGGGTTTCGAGGTTGGTCTCAAAGGGTGCACCGCCTACCGTCCGAACCCTGTAACCGGCGCCGTACTGACGGCCGGCAAGTTGCCGGAAGACGACGGGAGCCATTGCTGCGGTCCGGACTCGGACCCCGGTTGATTCCGGTATCGCGGATTATTGCGATCCGTTCGGTAGCCGTTGCTCGATCCAGGCGATCAGCTTGTCGGCTTCCTCCCGTTTCGCCGGGTCGATCCGCTTGGCCTCTTCCAATGCGGCCTTTGCGAGCGGATAACGGCTGGAGTGCAGATAGGCGACGGCCATGCCGACGAAGGCATTTGCGTTGCCCGCATCGAGCGCTATGGCCTGCTTGAAGCTCTCCAGTCCGGCCCCGTATTCCTGCGCCATCACCTGGGCACCGCCCAGGCGCGTATAGGCAAGAGAGGACTTGGGATCGGCCTCTACGGCCTGTTGCAGGGTCTCGACTGCGGCGCCGATCTCTCCCGCCTCGAGCTGTGCCTCACCCTTATCGATGAGTGCGGCGGCATCGCCGGCAAGGGTATGAAATGAGAAAGCCGCCGAGATAACGGCGGCGAGGGTCAATGTTGGGAGTCTCATCGTTAAACCGCTGGATCGAAAATCCCCGTCCGTTTTACCCAGTCTCGCGACTCGATTTACCTGGTGCCCTGACCCGGGCCGCGGCAGGGACGCGGCTCGGGCCGATTCGTTGACGCCCCGGACTACTTCAGTGCACCCTTGCCATAGCGTGCTTCGAAACCCTTGCGGACTTTGTCGATGGCCTCTTTGCTCATTCCCTCGAAGTACCAGGCATGGCCGTCGATGGGTTTGAAGTACTTCTCGAGCATGACCGTGGCGAACTCCTCATTGCCGTCCTTTTTCATAGCCACCTCCTTCAGTTCGGGGATGAACTTGAAATAGGTGTGCTTGGCCACGTCGTAGATACCGTTCCACCAGGTATAGTCCGGACCGCTCATGGAGGCGCCGTGGCGTGCGCGACGGCCCTCGTGGTGCCAGATCTCCCACCAGGTCCATTCAATCTGGTCGTCGAAGGGCGCCGGGGTGATGTAGCCCTTTTCTTTCAGCTCCCCCATGATCGCGGCGATGGGCTCGGCGAACTTCTCGTTGTAAAGATCGACCACGTCGTCGAACTGCTTATAGTGACCGACGATAACGCTGGTGGCGTGGCACCCGTAGCAGATGTTCTCCATCTTCCCGCGACGATCTTCCCAGGACAGAACCTCGACTACCTTGGAGCCCTTGGCCTCGTCGCCGACCTTCGGGATCTCCTTGCCCTCGGGGACGTCGAATTCGTCGCCGTTCTCCAGCTTGACCAGGTTGATCTTCTTGGAAATAGGCGGACGCAGGGTCCAGGAGATGCGCTCGCCCACGTTGTGGGTCTTGCCCTCGTCGGGACCGGCGCTCATGTGGCAGGTAGCGCACGTCGGTGCGGCGGAATAGTCGATGCCGGCGACCCACTTGTCGGAGTCCATGTTCATCTCATCCACCTTGGCGCGGTAGATAATGCCGTGCTTGGACTCGTTGTAGACCTCGATCTGCGGATGGTCGGGACCGACGTGGCACTTGCCGCAGGTATCGGGCGTGCGGGCCTGGGCGCGTGAGAAGCGATGGCGGCCATGGCAGGCCGTGCACGAGCCCCAGGAGCCATCGGGGTTTACTCGCCCGATACCCGTATTGGGCCAGGTGCCGGGCTTTGGACGTCCCTTGTTTTTTCCTTCGGTCTCGAACTCCAGGGTACCGCCGTGGCATTGGCGGCAACCGGCGTTCACCACCGCGGGACCTCCAACGACCTCGCCCAGGAGGTTGTCCAACGAGGCCAGGATCTGACCGGCCTTGGAGTGGTGGGAGCCGTCCATCTCCTCGAACTCGGTGGTATGGCACTTGGAGCAGTCCTTGGGCGTCACGATGACGGAGATCAATGCGTCCTCGTGGCTGAAGGCGTCGACGTCGCCCTCCTGAGCCTCGTGACAATCCAGGCAGTTGACGCCGGATTGACCGTGGGCGCTGTGATTCCATTCCCAATACAGACCCGGGTTTTCGGTCGCGTGGCAGTCGATGCACTCCTGTCCTTGCGGCTTACCCCAATCTACCCCGTATTCTCCGCCGGGCCTGGCCGCGTCAGCCGGTGCGACCTGCAGGAGCAGTGTCAATCCGGTGATCGCACTGCCCAGCCGCCCGATCAACCGGCCTTTGCTGGATATTCTCATTTATCGTTACCTCGTCTTGATTCCGATGGCGCGCACATAAACTGCCGCCCGTACCCTTGTGAATCCTTGATCCACATCAAGGAAATGGGCGGATTCGCGCACCGTTGATCGTAGTCAATCCGGCAGCGAGGCTCGCGTGAACCACTTCACGCAGGGGTTCGGCAGGGCCGCGACCTGCAACCGAATCGAACATCTTGCACAACACGCTCGTTGACCTGGAAGCAAGGCGGTAAACTGTTACTGTTAATGTTACTTGGCGGCGCTCCGTCTGCGGGCGAGGTCCCCTTGCTTCCAGATCGACTCGGCCGAGATTTTGAATCTCGCGGCTCGGTCCAGGTGTTCGTCAGATAGTGCCTGAAGCGCAAATTCGCGTAATGTTGGAGTACGGTCATGGTGGAGCAACGCTACGAGGTGTCACCCGGAGATTGGGACCAGGGGGGCGCGACCATCCGCTCCAAGGGTGTGAATTTTTGCGTCTTTACACGCTATGCGGAGCGGGTAGAGCTATTGCTGTTCGAGAGCGCGGACAGCAAGTCGCCCTTTCAAACGGTATTCTTGGATCCCAGGATCAACCGCACCTTTTTCTTTTGGCATGTGCTCGTGAAGGGTCTTCCGGTCGGCACCTACTATTGCTGGCGCGCTGATGGACCTAGCGACACCAAGGAGTCGGGCTGTCGCTACGATAGAGACAAGGTCCTTATCGATCCGTGGGCGACCACCGTCGATGATCGCCTGTGGGACAGAGGGGTTGCCTGCGGACCTGGAGACAACATCGCTGCCTCGATGCGCTCCCAGGTCGTGGTCGACGATTATGATTGGGAGGGCGACGAGCCGCGCTACGTACCCCTCCATGACGCCGTCATTTACGAGCTGCACGTCGGCGGTTTCAGCCGGCATTCCTCCTCCGGCGCCCTCCATCCCGGCACCTTCGAGGCCATTGTCGAAAAGATCCCGTATCTTCGTGACCTCGGCATAACCCATGTGGAGCTGATGCCGGTCATGGCGTTCGATGTTCAGGATGTTCCGCCCAAAACGGCCGCGCTCGGGCTGGAGAACTACTGGGGCTACAGCACCCATAGCTTCTATGCGCCTCACCCGGGCTATAGCGTGAACCCACAGCAGGCGCGCAACGAGTTTCGGGATATGGTCAAGGCCCTGCACCAGGAGGGCATCGGTGTGATCCTCGACGTGGTCTTCAACCATACGGCGGAGGGAGGGCCGGACGGGCCCACCATCAGCTTCAAGGGCTTGGGGAACGAGATCTTTTACCACCTGGACCCGACGGATCGCCGCCGCTACCGGGACTACACCGGCTGTGGCAATACGGTGAACTGTAACCATCCGATGGTTACGCGCTTCCTGATCGATTGCCTTCAATACTGGGTGCAGGCGATGCACGTAGACGGATTTCGCTTCGATCTGGCTAGCGCCCTGGCGCGGGGCGAGGACGGAAACCCGCAATATCACGCCCCCTTTCTCTGGTCCACGGAGCTGTCGCCCGTCCTCGGGCGCGCCCACATCATCGCCGAGGCCTGGGATGCGGCAGGGCTCTATCAGGTCGGTGACTTCCCGGGTTTTCGCTGGGCGGAATGGAACGGCCGCTACCGCGATGTGATCCGCGGCTTTGTCCGTGGCGACAAGGGCTTGGTTGCCGAGGTCGCCACCCGCGTCGCAGGAAGCAGCGACCTTTATGCGCAGCGCGGGCGTTTGCCCATCAACGGAATCAACTTCATCACCTGCCACGACGGTTTCACCCTCAATGACCTCGTGAGCTACGAGCGTAAGCACAATCTGGCCAACGGCGAAGACAACCGAGACGGACATGACCATAATCTCAGTGCCAACTACGGAACAGAGGGGGATACGGACGACCCGGCGACCCTGGATCTGCGTCACCGTCAGGCCAGAAACTTTATCGCCGTTCTCATGCTGAGCCAAGGCGTGCCCATGCTGCTCGCGGGCGACGAGGTGCTGCGTACGCAGCAAGGCAACAATAACTGCTATTGCCAGAACAATGAGCTCAGCTGGCTGGATTGGACGCTGACGGAGCGCAACCGCGACATGTTGCATTTCACTGGTTCCATGATTGGCTTCCGTCACCGTCACCCGACCTTGAGCCGCGAACGTTTTCTCACTGGTGAGCCGGCGGTGGATCAGGGAATCCCCGACATCCGGTGGCACGGTGCGGAGCTCGATGAGCCTGGTTGGGATGATGCAGACAGCCAGGCATTGGCTTTCACGCTCGCAGGAACGAGCCAGGAAGAGCCGATGCTGCATGTCATGCTCAACATGGGGGAAGTCTCGCGGGCGTTTGCCGTTCCCGAGCTGCCCGGCATAGGTTGGCGCCTGGCCATCGACACGGCTCGTGAGCCCTGGATCTTCGATCCTTCGGATGAGCCCGTTGAGGTTCGGGAGCGATGCCAGGTCTTGGATCGCGCTGTCGTCGTGCTGGAGGGTAGGAGGCTGTAGAGGGTCACGCTGGGTAGTGAATCTGCAGACTTGGATGTCGGCGGTAACGCAGTGTCCTTGCCGCCGGACTCGTCAAGATCCCTTGCTGCCTAGGCGATGTCAGTCCTCGTCACCGTTCCGCTC
>JAJDOL010000286.1 GCA_022340195.1 Chromatiaceae bacterium | reverse complement strand
TGGTCCAGAACAGGCTCAGTGCGGTTAGCTGATCCTGCGCAGCCACCGATTCGTCGCGGTTGCGCCGGGCGGCATCGAGCCCGACCAGCAGCATCGGCGTCGCGGTGCCGCCGGTCGCCTCGCCAGCCTTGCCCATCGCGGCGACCGCGGTCTTGTCGGCCCAATCCATCATGCGTTGCAGGGCGTCCTCGCGGTGGAACCCGGTTACCAGCCCAACCTTGTCGAGCTTGGCCTGCAGGGAATAGTGCTTGGCCACCAGCACCTGCCGGTCTTCGTGAGGTGTGATTGATTCCGAATCGCGCTCTTCGACCGGTTGCGAGTTGCTGGGCGAATGGCGAGCCAATGGCTTGCGGTCGAGACCTCAGTGGCGTAGTGTTTCGGTCTATGTAGAACGTCCCACACGATTATCGCCATGCAGGAGATCATCTCCATCCGCGACGCCAACCAGCACCTCTCTCGATACTTGGAACGGGTAGAGCAGGGGGCGGAAATCATCATTACGCGGCGCGGCAAGCCCATCGCACGTGTGCTGCCGATTGAGAGCCGACCGCGCCTGTCGGACGCCCAGCGGGCTGCTCGCGAACGTTTGAGGGAGCGCATGGAGCGGGGATACTCCCTCGGAGGGGATCAGGTCGACCGCGAGACGCTGCATGAGCGTGATCTGTGACAGGGCAGCGCTTCAGCATCGATACCAATATTCTCGTCTACAGTGTCGACAAGGACGCCGGTGTCCGGCATGAACAATCTCGGGTGCTGGTGGACGCCTTGGCCGATTGTGATTGCGTTCTGACGGTGCAGGCGCTAGCCGAATTCTTCCACGCCGTGACACGCAAGGACAAGATGCCGAAGGACGAGGCAGCCGCGATGGTGCATGACTGGACGGAGCTGTTTCCAGTGGCCGTTGCGGATGGTCGCACGCTGCGCCAGGCCATACAGCTGACCAACGAGCACGGTTTCGCATTCTGGGATGCGATGCTGGTACAGGCGGCTCGGAGCGCAGGCGTGACCCGACTTCTCACCGAGGACATGCAAGACGGTCGCAGGGTAGGCGAGTTGTGCCTGGAGAACCCCTTCAAGGAAGGCTTCGATCTCGACCTGGATTGACCTGAATCGACCGGCGTCCGACGCACCCGTTTCGCGGGGGGGATTTGAGCACGGGAAACTGAGCCTGGCCCGTTTTCCTCTTTTGCTGGATAACTGCCCGCGCGAGACCCACGACGCCATTGCACCGGTCTGCAAGTCGTCTGGGAGCACTCTGAGCCTGGTCACCGTGGATCTGAACATTCGAGACGACAAGCTGGAAGACACGGACGTTTTTCGGCTGCAGAATGCCTCCGAGGCAGTCATCGAGTCCCTGCTCGAACGCCGTTACCCGAGCCTGTCACAGGCTGTCCGCCGACGCATCGCCGAGTTTTCGGACGGGAATGCGGGCATCGCCATCCTGAGCGCACAGCATGTCGGTCCCGACACCAATCTGGCGCATCTGGGAGACGAGGGGCTTTTCGAGCGTCTCTTTCGCCAGCGCAAACAAGCCGACGACCGGCTGCTGGGGGCGGCGGAAGCTCTGGCACTGGTTTATTCCTTCGACGGCGAGACCTTTGATGGAGAACGCGCTGAGCTGACCGTTCTTTCGGAGATTGCCGGGCTCGATGTTCATGCTGTCGGTCGAGCAGTGGGGGAGTTGAAGCGGCGTGATATCGTCCAGTCCCGCGGCCGGTGGCGGGCTATACTGCCTCAGCCACTCGCGAACTGGCTCGCCAAGCGAGCGCTGGAAAACCAGCCGGCTCTGGGGATCGCTGACGCCTTTTGGCGATGCGGCAATCCGCGGCTGCTCAAGTCCTTCACCCACCGCCTGAGCTACCTGCACGACTCGGTGGAGGCTCAACAGATCGCGAAGGCATGGCTCAATCCGGGTGGTCATCTTTCGGATCTACGCGACCTGTCCTGGAGCAGCATCGATATCCGCGTCGATCTGGTAAGACATCTAGCGCCGGTAGCACCCTCTGCTGCCCTCGACCTGATCGAGCGGTTCGTTCTGGGCTCGACACTGGATCGGCTAACGGCCAGGGAATACCCTGTTCGCCATCCCGCGATGTCCCTCCTGCGCAAGCTGGCGTGGTTCCCGGAGAATTTCCGCCGTGTGGCCCTCTTGTTGAGCCGCTTCGTCCAAGCCGACCTGAGCGAAGGCGACCGAAACCAGGACACGCGTTACTTGGAAGAGCTGTTCTGGCCGGTACTGTCTGGCACCAGGGCGGGTCCGGAAGAACGTCTGGCCGTGGTCGAAGAGCAGCTCTCGGCTCCCGAATCGCCGTCCCAGGAAACCGGCATGATCGCACTTCGCGGGATGCTGAATGCTGGAGACTTCATCAGCTCACACGACTTCTCGTTCGGAGGGCGTGCGATCGATCATGGCTGGCATCCGAAGACCCTTGCTGACTATCGAGCCTGGTACGGTGGTGCTCTCGCTGTTGCCAAACGTCTCGCCACGTCGGATTCACCACTCCGAAAAGCTGCGCGCTCTGCCATTGCAGAGCATTTCCGCTCGCTCTGGTGCTTAGGGCATGTGTTCGAGGAGTTGGAGGAAGCAGCCGTTGCTATAGGGATGGCGGAACACTGGCCGGAGGGCTGGCTCGCCGTACGGAAGACGATTGCGCTTGACGCCGAGCGCATGGAAGTCGGCCTTGTTGCCCGCCTTCAGACACTGGCAGAGCATCTGGCACCAGCGCGATTCGGTGAGCGCGTCCGCAGTTATGTGTTGACCCCGGCGCACGCGGTCGCGGATCTCGCTCATTGGGAAACCGCGGAAGATTACTCGCACGCGCACCAAGCCGTGATCGATAAGGCCCGACAACTCGGACGAGAGTGCGGCGGGGACTTGGTTTTGCTCGAAGGACTTTGGCCAGAAATTTTCGGACCCAATGCCCACCAAGCCACGTGGTTCGGCAAGGGACTCGCTGAGACCGTTGTGCATATCCCGGAGATCTGGGGTTTCCTCCTCGATCGCTACGAGGCTACCGATGATGGACGCCGCAACCCGGTGCTTCTCGGCGGATTTCTCCGGTCTGCCGCGCTAAAGGACAAGGGATTGGTCGAGGGTATCCTGGACGCTGCGGTCAGTGATCCTATCCTTGGTCCCGTCTTTCCATATCTTCAAGCAGTGGTTGGCTTCGACGAAGCTGGTTTTCTGAGACTCGTCGCGTCGATCGAGACAGGTCTGGCACCGCCGAAGATGCACTCGACGCGCTCATCCGTTATCCATGAGCCTTCACCGGCGACGAATACGGTCTTCGGCCGCAGGGCGACCGGCATGATGGCGTTGAATTGGGTGATCACGCATTTGCCTCCGCGGGAAAATATTGATTATCAGGCGACTTCACCGAAATAGTCTGCCAATCAGGCATATTGCCAAAGCTCACCTGCCATCCACGACACTGGATCCCGGCATCCGAGCCGGGATGACGGCGTCGGTGGACGATCTTCGGACAGTTCCTTCAGTTTGCACGCTTGCTCATTCCAACCAACATCACCCCGAGCAGTACCAGCGCCGCACCGCCGATTTGGGCAGGACCTAGCGACTCGCTCAAGAGCACGTAGGCGAGGGCCAGGGTTACGACCGGTCCGATCGAGGTGATGACGGCGGTCTGGTCGGCCCCGATCCGCCGAATACCCGCGTTGATCAGGAAGGCCGGCAGGATGGTGGAAAAGACCGCCAACGCGATCGCCAGACCGAGGATTCTCTTGGATACGAGCAACTGGGTGACCGGATGGAACGCGAGGAAGTGGGCGAGGGTGACGACGCTGGCGATCGACATCGAGTAGGCGGTGAACCGCCGCGAGCCGAAGCGGGGGATGAAGTGGCCACTGCCGATCAGGTAGAGGGCGAAGACCATACCGCTAGCGAGCACCAGCAACGCACCGGTGGCGATGTCGGGTGAATTCGCCAGCGGATCGACTCCGTATACCAGCAGGATACCGGCGTAGCTGAGCAGCAAGGCGATGCCTTGCACCCGGGAGATCCGGCGTCGGTACAGAAGGGCGCTCAGGAGCACGACGAACGTCGGGTAGAGGAACAGAATCAGGCGTTCGAGGCCGGCCGAGATGTACTCCAGGCCGCTGAAATCGAGCAGGCTGGCCAGGTAATATCCCGTCACCCCGAGGACTACGAGCGCAGCCCAGTCGCCCGCCCGGTGCTCCTTCGCTGCCCCGTTTCGGTGCCACAGCGCAACGGCCAGGAAGACGGGCAGTGCGATCAGCATGCGCAAGGCCATCAGGGTGATGGCGTCGACAGCCGAGCCACCGGCATCGCCATAAGCCAGCTTGATCAGAATCGGCTTGGTCGAGAAGCCGATGGCGCCGAGCACGACGAGCAGGCTGCCGCGCAGGAGGGTGTCCCGTTGTCTCGTTCTTGATTCCATGGGTTGCCTCGGTCAGGGGCAACCACGGATCCGGCGGCGAGGGGGTAGCTTCGAAGGCAGTCGCGGCGAGATCCGCGGCTGCCGGGTGTGAATCTCAGGTGTCGGTTGAACGGCAACTGCGGGCGGACGAGCGCTTACGCAGTCGCCACAGGCGGTCGTTCAGAGCGGTTCGGATCGATGTGGGGTTCAACGGGAACATGTCAGAGAGAGTAACTGCGGCGGCCTGGAGCCGTCAACTTCCTGGAGGTTTCGTTTCTGGATCGTGCGGGGAATTTGAAGTGGTTTCATAACTTACACCATCATTTGACGCTGGAATCCGGCATCTATTCCGGGATGACGGTGCCGGTAGGCCGTTTTCGGGAATTGCATCAGTCCTCGCTCTCGCCGAGGCATTGCTCGGCTTCGTACCACATGACGTTGATGATACCGAAGGCGACGGCCAACAGGACGCCGAGAATCCAGGCGAAGTACCACATGGTTGGAGGCTCTCCCAGTTTGATTCAGTCTCAATTAACGATTCAACAAACACCTAATCACGAAGGGTAAAACGCGAAGGGTTCCGCCTTAGCCACGTAGAGATGGCGGAGATGTCGTGTTCGCGGGTCGCCCTGCGGACGTCCACCGGGCGAGCTCGCCCCTTCAATAAGCCAGGTGATCGTTCGCCTCGATCTCCTCCACCGTCACCCGCCGCCACATCTTGGCGTAGGTCCAGGTCGTGTAGCCGAGGATGATGGGGACGAAAATCACCGCCGCCCAGAACATGACCGTCAGGGTCAAATAGCTGGAGGTCGCGTCCCAGGCGATCAGGCTGTTGCCCGGGTCGGTGCTGCTGGGCATGATGAATGGGAACATGGCCGCACCGGCGGTCATGATGATGCCCGTCAGCCCCAGGCTACTCAGAGCCAGGCCCAGTCCCGGGCGGTTGGCCATGGACAGCAGGACGGCCAGCCCGAGACCGGCGAATCCCAGCACCGGGAAGGCGATGGTCCAGGGGAAGGTTCCGTAGTTGGCAAGCCAGGCCCCCGACTCCTGCACCACCTCCTTGTTCAGCGGATTCGGGGTGGCATCCAGGGGTGGCATGGCGACGACTCGGAAGCCGTCGATGCCGAAGCTGAGCCAGAGGCCGGCGAGCGCGAAGGCAACGATGGTGCCGAGCCCGGTCCACTTCGCCCACGTCCTGGCGCGGGAGGCGATCGGATCGGCGGTACGCGCCTGCAGCCAGACGGCACCATGCGTGGTCAGCATACCCAGACTGACCAGTCCGGCCAGCAGGGCGAAGGGATTGAGCAGCGCGAAGAAGCTGCCGGTGTAGTAAGAGCGCAGCAAGTCGTCGAGGTGAAACGGCACGCCTTGCAACAGGTTGCCGAAGGCGATGCCGAACACCAGTGCCGGTACGGCACCGCCGACGAACAGGCCCCAGTCCCAGGCGTTGCGCCAGCGCGGATCGGCGATCTTGCTGCGGTAGTCGAATCCCACCGGTCGAAAGAAGAGCGCAAACAGCGCCAGCAACATCGCGAAGTAGAAGCCCGAGAAGGCCGTCGCATAGACGATGGGCCAGGCGGCGAAGATGGCACCGCCGGCGGTGATCAGCCAGACCTGGTTACCATCCCAATGGGGCCCAACCGTGTTGATGATGACTCGGCGCTCCTGGTCGTTCTTGCCCAGGAAGGGCAGCAGGGTACCGACCCCCATGTCCATCCCGTCGGTCACCGCGAAGCCGATGAAGAGCACGCCGACCAGCAACCACCAGACGAGCTTCAGAGTTTCGTAGTCGAGGATCATGGCCTAGTCCTCCTTGTTCATGGGTGCGGTGGTCAGGGTGGCGGGGCCGTCACCGGAACGCGTCTCGAAGTGATAGCGGCCCGTGTGCAGCGAGCTGGGACCCCGGCGGCCGAATTTGAACATCAGATACAGCTCGATGACCAGCAGCAGACTGTAAAAGGCGATGAAACCGCTCAGGCTGATGATCAGATCGTTGGTGGTCAGGCTGGAGGTTGCGATATAGGTGGGGAGTACCTCACCGATGGCCCAAGGTTGGCGGCCGAACTCGGCGACGAACCAGCCGGTCTCAACCGCGATCCAGGGCACCGGAATGCTCCAGACAAACAACCTCAGCAGCCAGCGCTTGTCCTGAATTGTGCGCTTGGCCGTGAAGTAGAAGCCCAGGGCGATCAAGAGGAGCATCCAGAACCCGGCGGCCACCATGATCCGGAAGGACCAGAAAAGCGGGGCGACCTGCGGGATGGAGTCCTTCACGGCGAGTTGGATCTGCTCTTCGGTGGCATTTGCGGGATTTTCCGCGTAGCGCTTGAGCAACAGGCCGTAACCCAGGTCCTCCTTGCGGGACTCGAACATGTTGATGTTGTAGTCGCTTTTGTCGCCGGCGCGCAGCTTTACCAGATATTCGTAGGCGATCATCCCCGAGCGGATGCGCCGCTCATGCTCGCGCATCAGGTCCTTGAGGCCCAGGACCTGCTCGTCCAGCGAACGGGTAGCGATGATGCCCAGCAGCCAGGGGATCTTGATGGCATCGCGGGTCTCCATGTCCTTGTTGCTGGGCAGCCCGAAGAGGGTGAAGGGGGCTGGTGCCGGCGCGGTCTCCCACTCGGCCTCGATAGCGGCCAGCTTGGACTTCTGCACGTCGCCGGTCTCGTAGCCTGACTCGTCGCCGAGAACGATGACCGAGAGCACGGAGGCCAGGCCGAATCCCACGGCCACCGCGAAGGAGCGCTTGGCGAATGCCAGATCCCTCCCCTCGAGCATATACCAGGCGCTGATACCCAGAACGAACATGGAGGCCGTGACATAGCCGGCCGCGACCGTGTGGACGAACTTCACCTGCGCGACCGGGTTGAGCAGCAGCTCCGCGAAGCTGGTCATCTCCATGCGCATGGTCTCGTAGCTGAATTCCGAGCCCACGGGATTTTGCATCCAGCCGTTCGCGATAAGGATCCACAGGGCGGAGAGATTGGACCCCAGGGCGGTGAGGAAGGTCACCGCCAGGTGCTGGCGCTTGCTGAGCCTGTCCCAGCCGAGAAAGAAGAGGCCGATGAAGGTCGACTCCAGGAAGAAGGCCATCAGCCCCTCGATGGCCAGTGGGGCACCGAAGACGTCGCCCACGTAATGGGAGTAGTAGGCCCAGTTGGTGCCGAACTGAAACTCCATGGTCAGGCCCGTGGTCACCCCCAGGGCAAAGTTGATGCCGAAGAGCTTCCCCCAGAACTTGGTCATGTCCTTGTAGATCTCGCGTCCGGTCATGACATAGACCGATTCCATGATCACCAGGATCCAAGAGAGTCCCAGGGTCAGGGGGACGAAGATGAAGTGGTACATCGCAGTGGCGGCGAATTGCCACCGCGACAGCTCGATCATGGTCGAATCGAACACGGGTGTCCTCCCGTTAAAAGCGAATACCGCGGGGTCTGTTGCTCGGGGCTCGATCCCCCTCGCGAGGGCGGCGCCAACGGTGCGTGGGGAGCATAGGACAAGCCAGAATTCAGTCCCATGACATCCCGCAAATCAATGTTCATGGGGCACAGGAGGAGGCAGGTCGTCTCCGGCGACGATGCCGGTAACCGCCTTCAGGGGATCCGTCTCGCCAGTGGCGACGACGCGTACACCCTTCGCGGCCATGCGCCGCTCGAAGCCTTGCCCACAGCTTGCGGTGATTAGCACGTCCAAAGCATCCAGGGGATGCCGATCCCCGCGAAACTCGTGCATTGACATTTCTTTCGGCAGGTCCAGACGATCAAGCTCTCGAATCTCCGTTTGCTGCGACTCGTAGACCAGGAAGCGCCGGGTCTTACCGGCATGGCCCGTGATCGTGCGGAAGTTCTGACTGGTTACGCCTATCTTCATCGTTATTCTCCAAGTCGCTGTATTGATCTGGCTTGCGGTTCGTTATATGAGGTTCCGGTTCAGGCAGTCGGCCTGTCATGTTGCGCATCAAGTCGACGCGAGGCGGACTGAGTCGGATCAGGTGGGCCTAGCTGGTCGGGGGCGACGCGTGGGAGGAAGTACTCGTCCGCCTCGTCCAGGGTCAGGGTCATTCCTTCGCCGTTCTGCAAGGGTTGCTCGTAATCGTTCCAGCCGCGAAGTCCGGTGCTTGTATAGGTTTGTCGTTCGATCACCTGAGGTTCCATTTGAAGCGAAGGGGCCCGCCGAGACAGGCCCGTTAAACGATTTCAGCCTCACTGCTCCGGCACGCAGATCCCATGCTTTCTAACCGCGCTGAGCGTTCTACTCAGAAGCAGCACCACGATGCCGGTCAGAGCCAGGAGCAGGCCACCGCCGACGTAGAGGGAGGCATGGGCACCCGTCTGTTCGGACATCAATAGGCTTGCGATTGTTACGGCGGCCAGCGGAAACGAGTAGGCCCACCAGGACAGGTAGAAGCGCAGCTTGGCAAAGCGTCCCAGCTGGGTAAGGAGCAGGAGGGTGAAGAACAGCGCGACGAAGTAGAGGGTGCGTGCAAGGCTGTCGAGCGCGCCCGTGAGCTTGAAGTAGGCGATGAAGCCGACCGCCGGCGGCGCGATCAGGATAAAGAGCGTCGGCATCAGCTTATCCGGGATGGGGCGATGGAACAGGACGCGGTAGAAGATGATGGTCAGCAGCGTTAGCCAGAACACCATGCCAATGCTGAAGAAGAACCAAGAGGTCTCAGCGTAGCCCCACGCGATCGTCAGCCCGGCCAGACCCATGACCGCGGCAAAGAAGGAGATGGGAAAATTCTCCAGTCGGTTGGTGCCCTGCATTGTTTGCGTACCTCTCCTCGGTTTCCTGCGGCTAGCGCGAAAGACTGAGCGTTATCCTGGGGAATAGGGCGGCCGGACGCATTGCGTTTGCGCAATTTGCGGGATTTTCATTCTTCGATCCGGCAATCTGACCAGAGGCATCGCTCAGCCTTTAATTATGAACATATGTGCATTATATATGAACATATGCCATGAATAACAAGTTGGGCTATCTCATGAGAGGCCGCAGGCGGCGCGCCCGCTGTATTGGATTTGACCCTACCCATTTATGTTTCAAACCCTGCGGCGTGCGCGGACGGGGTTTGGAAACGGTTGAGCTGCGGAGCGACGAGCTCGAGGCGTTGCGGCTGACGGACTATGAGGGGCTGTACCAGGAGCAGTGCGCCGAGCGCATGGGTGTTTCGCGGACGACCCTGTCGCGAACAGTTGCCGAGGCGCGGCGAAAAGTCGCGGATGCACTGCTGCACGGCAAACGCTTGACAATCGCTCAGGAAGATGACCCACCGCATGCCGGCGATCACGTTGGCGCGACATTGGAATCGGAACCTTCGCTCGGTCCGGATGGAGAGGAAGGGCAGGGCGGATCCGCCGTTGGGTAGCAAGGGCGGCGAAGACGCGCCGACGCTGCCGGCGAAATCGAGATCTGAGTGAAAGATCATTCTGAGGAGTCTGTCTTTGGCGTCGTACCGATGGCGGTTCTCGGATTGGTGACCTACCTAGCCATCGGCCTCGCATGGACTCTGCAGCATCATGGTCCTCGCCGGTGGCGAAGGTTAGGGGCAATCGCAACGCTTGGACTGACCCTGGGCGGAACCCTGTTCTCTATCTATCTGACCTTCTTGGAGCCGTTCGTCATCGGCGCAACCTGCATCTGGTGCCTCACATCGGCGATTGTGATGACGCTGGTGCTGTGGGCGGCGGCCACCACGTCAGGCCAGAGATCGGTGCTCTCCCCGTGAAAGCGGAGCTCCCTCGCTCCCGACCTTTCCGCTCCGGCTGGCCGGGATGATCGAGAGTGTCGAGCCGGCGGCGCCGACGCCACGCCGCGAGGTGCAGCGCAATTGGGTCGCGCGGACATTCCGCGCTAGCGTTTTTTCGTCTTCTGTAAGCAGTCCATGAGACGAGGTCGGAAATTCAGGAGCCCGGTCCTCCCCCTCACCCTGTCTTATGCAGCCGCGGCCAAAGGAATCCGGTGGATTCCCGGTACGCCGCGTATTCGGGGATGGTGCGTAGGAATTTCCGCTCCTCTATCTTCGCTCGCACGACCTGCAGGGCCACAGCGACGATGAACAGGTAAATGCCCGCGGGTGTCGCGGAGAGAATCGCAAGACCCAGGATGTGGACGATCTCGCCGGCGTAGAGCGGGTGGCGGGTCCAGCGATAAGGGCCGCTCTTAACCAATTTCCTGATAGCCGTGCGCAGGCCGAACGAGCGCCTCAGGTAGCTGAGCGCCCAGATGCTCGAGGCTGCCCCGGCGAGCCCCATTAACGTGCCCATCATGTTCATGTAGAAGGGGAAGATCGGGCTCACTTTCCGCATCGCTTCCACAGTCGTTTTGGAAAAGCCGGGAACGAGCTGTCGGACTTCGGGAATGAAGAGCAGCGTGAATCCGATCACGGGGAGGAATACGGTGATCAGTGGGAAGATGTTTTCCCAAAACCCCTCCGGGCGCTCCCTGGCCTCGACGCGTCCAACGAAGCTGAAGAAGACCAGGATATCGAAGGCGAGTGCCGTCGCGTAATAGAGGATAGAGGACAGGCTGCCGGTCAGGAAGAACGCGGCGCCCCGTCCGTAGTCGCCGATGTGGCCTATGTTTCCGAGCAGCCCCCAAAAGTCCACGTTGCTGGTCAGATAGCCGATCAGATAATAGGTCTTGGTGGCAATGAGGAGTCCGAAGAACAGGATCGGGGCCCCGTCCTGTCGTATCTTGTTCGAAAGCTGCATTTAATCTCCAACTGTCCCGTGCGCGCGCCGACCAGCCAATGGGAGTCCGAGGCGCGCATCGGCACGGCGCCTGATTGGTCGCGAGGGGAGTATCCCCAAAATTCAGAGCGATTTACTCTGATATTTGTCAATGCGGGGCAATCCGTCGCCGCGCTACCGCCGAGCCTTTCTTTTAAGTCATCCTTTTAGCTTTCCTTGTGCATCCCGACAGCAGCCACAAGACGACCGTGATGCTCACAGCAGAACCTAAACACCAGAGACAGGTTGCGCCGATCACGAAATGCTCCAGCGACGTGAGACGCAGCGAG
>JAJDOL010000254.1 GCA_022340195.1 Chromatiaceae bacterium | reverse complement strand
GCGACAGGTCCAGGGCGATGACTCGGTAGTCCTGCGCCTGGTAGACCGGTTGCGGC
The DNA here is from genome assembly GCA_022340195.1 of Chromatiaceae bacterium. Lineage (GTDB taxonomy): Bacteria > Pseudomonadota > Gammaproteobacteria > Chromatiales > Chromatiaceae > Thiosymbion. Next base: position 19,080 of record JAJDOL010000254.1, on the reverse strand, counting down.
AGGCGCTCCCAGGTGGGACCGGCCAGGGCCAGCACCCCCAGCAGCCAGCCCAGCCCCAGCAACACCAGGGGCAGGCGCTGTGCCGGGCCTCGGTCGTCCGAGAGCAGGCGCGGCAGCAGGTGAGCGTCCACCAAGCCGCGCCAGGCATCGCCCCCGCTTTCGCCCCGAACAAGCCGCCACAGAACCAGGGCCAGGGGAAGCAGGAGCCACAGCCATTCGGGACGCAGGAAATGGAAGTCATGCGGCATGGTCCGGGACCTCCCGGGTTTGTGCGATGCGGGCGCGCCGCGGCAGGGCGCCGGCGGCCAAGCCGAGGCTGATCAACAGAGACACGCCCGCCGGCCACATGAACAGCGACTGCATGGGCCGATAGCTGCGCTGGTCGCGGACGCTGGGCTCCAACCGGTCCAGCTCGTCGTAGACCTGCTCCAGCTGGGCGGTGCCGGTGGCCTGGAAGTAGCGTCCGCCGGTCTCCTCGGCGATGGCCTTCAGGGTGGCCGGATCCAGGTCCGAGCCATGCTGCAGCAGCATGCCGAAGGGGCTGCGCACCCCCACCGGCCCGCCGCCGATGCCGATGGTGTAGATCCGCACCTTTGCCCGGGCGGCGAGCCGAGCGGCGTCCAGGGGCGCGATGTTGCCGGCGGTGTTGGCGCCGTCGGTGAGCAGGATCAGGACCCGGTTGTCCTCCGGTTGCTGCTCGAGGCGCTTGACGGCTAGGGCGATGGCATCGCCGATGGCTGTCTCGCGCCCCGCCAGACCGATCACGGAGTCGTCCAGCATGGTCCGCACCGTGTCGCGGTCGTAGGTCAGGGGGGGCTGCAGATAGGCGCGGCTGCCGAACAGGATCAACCCCAGGCGGTCGCCCTCGCGGCGCTCGATGAAGCGACCGGCCACCGCCTTGACCACGTCCAGGCGATTCGCGGGGCGATTTCCCAGCCGGTAGTCCTCCTGCTGCATGGAGCCGGAGACATCCACCGCCAGCATCAGATCGCGCCCGGAGACCGGCAGGCTCACCGGCTCCCCCAGCCATTGGTGTCCGGCGGCGGCCAGCACCAGCAGGGCCCAGGCCAGCCAGGCCAGGGCATGGCGCAGGGGCGACCCGAGCCGCCACGGCGGCCGGCCTCCAGGCCCGCCAGCTCGGCGTAGAAGGGCAACCGCAACGCCTTGCCGAGGCGCGGGTGGGCCGCGGGCAGCCAACGCGCCAGCAGCCACCAGCCGGGGCCCGGGGGCCACCAGGAGACGGCTTCCGGCAGGTGGTAGCCGCGCAGTCCGGCCAGGGGATCAGGTGTGGCGGCTGCCGGATTCACCGGATGCCTCCCGCGCGCAGGCGTCGGGGCCGCAGTCCCAGGCTCAGGGACTCGCCCACCGACTGGTGGGTGCACAGAGCGATGAGATGGGCTCGGTGGTGCAGGCTGAGCGTTTCGAGCAAAGAGACGCGGTCGGAGAAGCGCTGGAACCAGGCCGAGCGCTGCGTCTCGACTGCGGTATCCACCAGGCCGCGGCGGCGTCCGTCGGTGACCGGATAGCGCCCCGGCGGTGGTGGGGCGGCCTCCAGAGAATCGTAGATCTGAATTAGTACCAGCTCGCTGCCGGCGCTCAGGCGCGCCAGCCAGGAGCCATCCGCCTCGCTCAGCCCCGCAAAGTCGCTGAGCAGGAACACCAGGCTGCCCGGGCGAACCAGGTGGACCAGGTGCTGCGCTGCCGCCGAAACGGACTTATGTCCACCGTCCTCACCGGGCAACGGGTAGGTGCCTTCCTGCTCGATGGGATTCTGGGTGGCCATGATCGCTCTCCAAATGAACGGGCTTGCGGCCTGTGCCGCAGGGGCCGTGCCAGGAAGACCGTTTCTCTGTCGGCGGCCTGCAAGGAAGCCTATTCGGCGATCCGCTGCACGACGCCCGGGAGGACTCCTGCAGTACCGTCGGATGCTTGTTTGGTTCAAATAAACCAGGACTTGGCAATAGCGACCAACCGGGGCTCTGGACAAGCCCGTACCTGCGCGGAAACACGGGCCGACGCGCCTTGGCACGGGAGATGCAGCTTCAGGATCGACAATGAGCTTTTGTTATCTATCCATTAGGAGAACCCAAAGGGAGAACGGCAATGAAGCGAGTATTCCTTTTTCTCGCCACCAACGTGGCGGTCCTGGCCGTCCTGTCCGTCGTGTTCCAGGTCTTCGGAGTGGAGCAATGGCTCTACCGGGAAGGCGCGGGTATCAACGTCCAAGGGCTGTTGATCTTTTCCGCCCTGTTCGGCATGGGCGGCGCCTTCATCTCGCTGGCCATGTCGAAGTGGCTGGCCAAGAGAGGCATGGGGGTGCGGGTGATCGAGCAGCCCGCCAGCGACGGTGAGCGCTGGCTGGTACAGGCCGTCGAGCGGATCGCCCGCGAGGCCGGCATCGGCACCCCGGAGGTGGGCATCTTCCCCTCCAACGCCCCCAACGCCTTCGCGACCGGCATGAGCCGCGACGACGCCCTGGTGGCGGTGAGCGCCGGGCTGTTGCGCAACCTGCCCAAAAACGAGGTGGAGGCGGTGCTGGGCCACGAGCTCAGCCACGTGGCCAACGGCGACATGGTGACTCTGGGGCTGATCCAGGGGGTCGTGAATACGTTCGTGATCTTCCTGGCGCGCATCGTCGGGCTGGTGGTGGATCGGGCCCTGTTCCGTGACGAGCGCGGGATGGGGGTGGGCTATTTTCTCACCACCATGGTCGCCCAGATCTTCCTGTCGATCCTGGCGAGCATGATCGTCATGGCCTTCTCGCGCTGGCGCGAGTACCGGGCCGACGCCGGTGGGGCGCGGCTGGCGGGACCGCAGAATATGATCGGGGCGCTCCAAAGCCTGCAGCGCCTGCATGATCCAAGCCCCTTACCGGGTGAGCTGGCCGCCTTCGGCATCTCCGGCGGAATCCCCGCGGGGCTGTCACGGCTATTCATGAGTCACCCGCCCCTGGAGCAGCGCATTGCCGCCCTGCAGCAGCAGTACGATGTGCGTGCAGGAGAGCTGCGTCATGACCACTGATCCCAAACCGAGCACCAACTCCAATACCTCTGGCCGGCAGGCCCTGCGCGGCGGCGCAGCCCTCGTCGCCGTCGCCTTGCTCCTCGGCGGCCTGTTTCTGCTGGTCGATTTTGAAAAAGAACGGCCGGACTTTTACGAGTCGGCCCGGGTTCCCATCACCGAAGCGGAAGTGATTCTCTCGGAAACTTACGCCGAGGAGAAAGAGCTCTTGCAACAGCTCCAGACAGTGCACGCCCGTCTCGATCACGCCATCGGTCTCTTGGGCCAAGCCGAGCGGCTGGCCCCGGCGGACAAACGCCAGATCGAGACCCTGCAGGTGCGGTTACGGGCGTTGGAGGACTCCGACCGGACGCTGAAGACCAACCCAAAGGCCCTGCAACGCGCCTATCACGAGCTGACGGGGCAGCTGAATGCCCTGGCAGAGAAGCTGGCGCAGCCGGGGCAAGAGTGACGCCCTTCACCAAGGGGACCCGCCCTGGTCCCATCCACTCTGCCCGGTGGTACAGATGTACCAAGGTTAGTAGCGTGACAGGGAAATGTCTTCGTTCGCAGAATAGGGAACGCTGCGTCTCCCGCGACCAACGGACACTACCGTGACCGCTGAGCGCACCGCTGAAGAGACCCCTGGCCTGGCCGGCCGCCTGGCCCGGACCTTCATTCGCTCCCCACTCTCGCCGCTGATCCTGCTGGCCATGCTTGGGCTCGGCATCATGGGGCTAATGCTCGCACCGCGCCAGGAAGACCCGCAGATCTCTGTCCCCATGGTGGACATCTTCCTTAAATTCCCCGGGGCCGCGGCCAAGGAGGTCGCCAGCCTGGCGGTGGAGCCCCTGGAACGGCTGATGTCCGAGATCCCGGGGGTCAAGCACGTCTACTCCCGTAGTGCCCGCGGCCGGGGGCTGGTGACGGTACGCTTCGAGGTGGGCGAGGCCATGGGGCCGTCCATCGTCAAGGTGTATCAAAAAGTCATGTCCAACATGGACCAGATGCCGCCCGGCGTGCGGCCGCCCCTGATCCAGCGCAAGGGTATCGACGACGTGCCCATCCTGGACCTCACCCTCTGGTCCGGGTCGATGGACGACGCGGCCCTGCGCGAGCTGGGGCTGAGCCTGCTGCAGGAGCTCGAGCAGGTCCCGGGCACCGGCGAGGGCTTCGTGGCGGGTGGGCGGGACCGGCATCTGAAGGTGCGGGTGCACCCGGCCCAGCTCGCCGCCAACGGCCTCACCCTGGAGCAGATCGCCGGCGCCCTGCAGGCCGCAAATCAGTCCCGGGATACCGGGGCGGCGGACGACGACGACCTGCACTTCCAGCTCTATGCCGGCGGCTTCCTGCACGGGCCCGCCGACGTGGCCCGGCTGCTGGTGGGGGTGCACGAGGGCCAACCCGTGTTCCTGGGGGACATCGCCGAGGTGAGCGAGGGACCGGAGACGCCGGATAGCCAGGTGACCTTCTATTCCGGCGCGGCCGGCGGCGGCCCGCAAGCGGACGGCGCTGCGGCGGTGACCTTGGCCATCGCCAAGCAGGCCGGTACCAACGGGGTGCAGGTGGCCCGCGACCTGCTGGAGCGGGTGCAGGGACTGAAGGGCAGCCTGATCCCGGCGCAGGTGCAGGTGGCGGTGACCCGCAACTATGGAAAGTCCGCCGAGGAGAAGGTCAACGAGCTGGTATTCAAGCTGTTCGTGGCCACCGGCCTGGTGACCCTCCTGGTGCTTTTCGCCCTGGGCCGGCGCCCGGCGGTGGTGGTTACGGTCATCATCCCGGTGGTGATTCTGATCACCGTCTTCGCCGCCTGGGTCATGGGCTACTCCATCAACCGGGTGAGCCTGTTCGCCTTCATCTTCGCCATCGGCATCCTGGTGGACGACGCCATCGTCGTAGTGGAGAACATCTACCGGCGCTGGCTGCTGGAGGGACGGGTGGACACCGCCACCGCGGTGGACGCGGTGCGCGAGGTGGGCAACCCCACGGTGATCGCCACCCTCACGGTGGTGGCCGCCCTGCTGCCCATGGCCTTCGTGCGCGGCATGATGGGCCCCTACATGGCCCCCATCCCGGTACTGGGCTCGGTGGCCATGCTGTTCTCCCTGTTCGCCGCCTTTGCCCTCACCCCCTGGCTCACCCTGCGGCTGCGCCCGGACCTGCGCGCCCTGGAGCGCAGCGAGCAGCGGGAAGAGCGCATGCGCGAGCGGCTCATCGGGCTGTACGCCCGTTCCCTGCGACCGCTGTTGACGCGGCGCGGCCTGCGCCTGGGCTTCCTGGGGGCACTCGCGGGCGGGCTGGTGCTGTCCCTGGGTCTGTTCGCCACCCAGGGCGTGGTGGTCAAGATGCTGCCCTACGACAACAAGCCGGAGCTCGATGTGGTCGTGGACATGCCGGCGGGCACCGCCCTGCCGGTCACCGCGAACGCCATCCGGGCGATGGCCGAGGCCCTGCGCAAGCTGCCCGAGGTCACCGCGGTGCAGGTCTACGCCGGCACTCCCGCCCCCTTCGACTTCAACGGCATGGTGCGCCACTACTACCTACGCCACCAACCCTGGCAGGCGCAGGTCCACGTGCAGCTGACCGGCAAGCACGAGCGCAGCCGCTCCAGCCACCAGATCGCCCAGTCCGTGCGCCCCTTGCTGGAGCCCATCGCCAGGCAATACCAGGCCCGCCTCACCATCGCCGAGATGCCCCCCGGACCGCCGGTGCTGCAGACCCTGGTGGCGGAGGTCTACGGTCCAGACCAAGGCACCATCCGCCAGGTCGCAGGCCACCTGGAGCAGGTCTTCGAGCAGACCCCGGGGGTGGCCGACGTGAATGCCAGCATGCAGCGCCTGTACTCGCTGCAGCGCTTCCGGGTCGACGCCAACAAGGCCGAGCGGCGCGGCGTCTCGGTGCAGGACATCCTGCGCAACCTGGAGCTGGCCATGGGCAGCGAGCACAGCGGGGACATCAAGCCGGAGGACATCAAAGAGGGCGCCGCCCTGGAGCCGACCTGGATCGTCATCGGCGTGCCCTACGGCGACCGTGCCGACCCTGCCCAGCTGGCGGACCTGCCCATCCCCTCCTCCCTCGGCGGCAGCGTGCCCCTGGGCGAGCTGGGCCGGTTCGAGCAGATGCCCCAGGAGGCGGCCATCTACCACAAGGACCTGCGGCCCCTGGAATACGTAGTGGGCGATGCCGTCGGCCGCCTCGACTCCCCCATCTACCCCATGGCCGCTATCGGCAGCGCACTGAAAGGCTATCGCACCCCGGACGATGTCGCCCTCGACGGCACCCTCACCGGCCCGCCTCAGGCGGACGGCCGGTCCGCCTTCGAGTGGGGCGGGGAGTGGACCGTCACCTACGAGACCTTCCGCGACCTGGGGCTGGCCTTCGCCGCCGCCCTGCTGATGATCTACTTCCTGCTGGTGATGGAGTTCCGCGACTTCCGCATCCCGCTCATCATCATGGCCCCCATCCCCCTGACCCTGCTCGGCATCGTGCCCGGCCACTGGCTCATGGGGGCGGAGTTCACCGCCACCTCCATGATCGGCTTCATCGCCCTGGCCGGCATCATCGTGCGCAACTCCATCCTGCTGGTGGATTTCGCCCTGCACGAGCTGGGCCGCGGGGTGCCCATACATGAGGCGCTGATGAACGCCTGCCAGGCGCGCACCCGGCCCATCCTGATCACCGCCCTGGCCCTGGTGGGCGGCTCGGCGGTGATCCTCACCGATCCCATCTTCCAGGGCATGGCCGTCTCCCTGCTGTTCGGGGTGCTGATCTCCACCCTGCTGACCCTGGCGGTGGTGCCCCTGGGCTGCCTAACCGTGGGACGGGCCATGAGCGCCTGCCGGCGCGCGGCGGATCGATGAGGGGTCCACCAACGATCGACTCGCATAATCGACAGCTAGACAACAGCTTTCAGGCGGTTGCGTAGAACCAGCTGCGTTTCGTGCTTTGGGCTTCCTGCCGGACCCCGGAGGTTCTTTGAATCGCCTGCTGCCCCAAGTTGTGTACACTTTGTCAAATTTGGGCAAATTGACGCTCGAACATGAAAACGGTTAGTGCCAGCGAGGCTAAACAAAGACTTGCGGCGGTAATCGATGCTGCAGCGCGGCAACCGGTCTTGATCCGCCATCAGAAACGTGACGTTGCCGTCCCGTTGTCCATACGGGAGTACGAGCGGCTCGTCAGGCTTAACGTCTCTGAATTTCAGCAATTCTGTGACAAGGTCGGCGCTGGCGCGAAAGCAGCCGGTCTAACCGAAGAGACGCTCGACGAACTGCTGGCGGATGACTACGCAAACGTGCTGGGTGTTCGACACGAACAAGTGCCTATTCGCCGAATCCGGTGTCTCCGAGGAAGTCCTCGGCCACTTTGCGAAGATTCCAGCGGGCGACCGTAAAGAACGGCTGTTGGTATCCATCTGGATTTGATCCCAGATGCCGTTCCGCAAGTCGACGCAGCTTGGGCAAGGGATCAAGATTCGATTTGCGGAGCCTTTTCTTGGCCGCTTCGAGACTCTTGTGCACCGGCAGACGAGCTTCGGCGAGCCGCGAGCAGTTCAGATTGAGCCTATCGATGGTCAGTTGGACTTTTGCGATTGGGATACCTTTCTGTTGGCACAGATCCCTGTCGGGCTCAATATAGAGCCGGTCCGGCTCCTGCCTATAGCGAAACAACCGGGGAAAGGCGGGAATCTCGTTTGGTCTCAGAATCACTCCATCCAGGACTACATCCTCGGTCGCCTCGTCGCAACTGCGATTCTCGGGCAGGCCGTATTTCACATCACCGGTACCACCCATTTGATCCGAGTGCCGCGTTCCGCCCAAGCAAGCGAGCCAAAGATTGTCCCAGTCCAGTGCCCAATTATGGCCGCCCGATCTTTCGCTCTTTGGATGAAAGTGCGCGATTTGCTCGTTTCCCGGCGTCAGCTTCACCTCACAATAGGCACAGAGGAAACCTTGAGAATAACGTAGCAGTCGGCGCACCGTTTCGTAGCACGTGCGTCCCTGACTCCTGAAATCCGTTTCCCAATCGGCTGTCGGGTTTGCGGCGCGAAACTCCGCCAAGCACTCGGGTTCCGTTGGATCCTTCCGACAGTGCTTCACAGCCCGATCTCCGTCTCCCACTTACGATTCTCGATCAACTCTTGCGCTTCGATAAGCGTTGGGTCATCACTGTCACGCTCCGTCTGCAATTCCGCCAGGAGCTTTTCCGCCTGGTCCAAGTGATCGTCTGCGATTTCAGCATACAGCTTGTTGATGCGCTTGGTCACCGGGTTGTCGGGCGGTCTCGTCTCGGTATCCATCACGAGGCGTTGCACGCGCCCGGTGTCGGTGCCATAGGTTTCGACAGATGGCGTAAGAACCTTCTGGTCCCGCAGCACGCGAATCTGGCGAGCCTCCAGGGTCGACAGCACCTGTGGACTGTGGGTGGCGACAATGATCTGAATGTTCGGGAATACCCGTCGCAACTTGGGAATCACCGTCTGCTGCCACTTGGGGTGCAGGTTTAGCTCGATCTCGTCGATCAGCAGGATGCCCGTGGCCTCGAGCGGCTTGTCACGACCGGGATTGGCCACGGCCAGCCGGCGCGCGAAGTCGAGCGTTAGGGCCAATAGGTTTCGCTGCCCCGCACTAAGCTGGCTGAGCTCTAATGTAAGCGTCTTCCCGTCGCCGCTTATCTTGTTAACCTTCATCCGCGGCGGATCGTCGTCGGCGTAGATGCGCCCTATGGCGTCGAGCATCAGACTCAGCGCCTCGCGGATTGCAACCAAGTCATCGAATCGAAAGTCCGGGTCGCTCTTGTCGCGCGCAGCGCGCAGTTCCTGATTCTCCCGCGTGTAGAACCAGCGCTGCGCGACGTCGAAATCGGCGCTGGCGTCGAAGGCACGGTAATAGGCAGAGTCGGGGTGGAAGGGCTCCCTCCATTCCGTTTTCGCGTGTTGGAACGCAGAACAGTTCCGCGAATCGCGGTAGTAGGCGAGTACCGGAATGTCGAATTTCAGGTCCCGGCGGCCATCTGCGCCAGAGGCTCGAAGACCATCGGCGGCCGGCTCCAGGCCCTCGGGTTTGAGCCATTTCAGATTTGCCGGCTGAGGTAGGGCTATTGGACCGACACCCATGCTCCATCGCAGCTCTTGGTCCACCTGCCGGTGGTCGCGATCCGGTGCAAGCGCGGACGCTGTAACTCCATATGCCTTCAGCTCGGGGTCGTTGGATGTTCGATGAATATCCTTCAGACTCACTGCTGCACCCGTAATGTCTCGATCACCGATGAGTCCTCGCATCGTTTGGTTCTTCGGCTGCAAACCGGTCGCCTCGAGCAACGGCAGCAACCCCAAAGCGATTGCGTCCAATAGAGCTGTCTTCCCTGCCTCGTTGACTCCGATGATCGCGGTAACGTCCGGTTCCAAAGACACTGTGAGGTGCTCGAAGCAGCGAAAGCTCCGAATCTCGATCTTTGTGAGCTTCATATGGTTTCAACCTGCGTGCTGATCGATTGCTCCGGCATTGCTCCTTTCTACCGGGGCGTGAGCGGTTGTTGCGCTGAACGGCGTCGAGGTCAAGGGGCAATCTACAGCGCCGGGGTTGGTTCTCGCAAAGAGGTCAAGGCTGCTCAGCCATTTATGGACATCTCGACAGCACTCCAGTGCCCTCGGCGTGCGCGCCAGGAAAGAACTCAAGTTCGATGGCGAATTTGGAGCGATCACCGAAGCTTTTCCGCTCGTTTCGTTCACCCTGAATCACCTCTCAGCGGACTCGAACAGGATAACCTGAAGCCCGGGGACGCGGGCGAAATCGTCAACCTCCGTGGTGAGGACGGCGTGCCCGGCGGACAAGGCGGTGCCGCGATGATGAGGGCGTTGGCGCCGAGGGTTTGCGCATGAGCAATTAGTGTCGCCTTGATCTCAGCATGAGCACGGGCGGTCTCGAGGGAGAAGTCCAGGATCGGTATCGCCGCCAGTACCGATTCGACGAAGGCAGAGCGCTTGAGGCGTCGAGCCTCGCTCTCGGCGCGATGTACGCCCACTAGCAACTCGGAGGCGGTGATGGCGCTGATGAACGCGTTACCTTGGCTTGCCCAAGGCGTGAAGTCCAGAATCCTCCCTTCCCTGCCGGCGCAACGCTCGGCGTGGATCAGTATGTTGGTGTCCAGTACGAGGCTCACGAATCGATCCTCGGATTCAGGCCCAAGGATCCCTATCCGGTGCTAGAGCGGCATCGCTGTCCGAAATATCCTGTTCGAAGACCTCGATGTCGTCTTCGTCCAAACGCAGCAGACGGGCAAACAGGGCATTTAGATCGGCCACCTTGACCTCCTTGGCATGGCCCGACGGTACCAAGCGGGCAATGCGCTTACCGCCGCGGGTCAACTCGAAGCTAGCACCCTGGTAGACGACCCGGTTTAACAACTCGGAGAGGTTACGGGCAGCTTGGGTGACATTGATTTCTTCCATCGCACGGCGCCTATTGAGGATCAGATTATCAGATAATCTGTGAATCTTTATCGATTATGAAGCTGCGGACGTGGTGGACTTCGCCCTGCACGAGCCTGTAGTTCAGATGGGTCCGCAAGAGCCAGACCGCTGCGCAAGTTCAGGTCCCGCTGCGGGAAAGGAATCTCGATCCCCGCCTCTCGGAACGCGGCGTCGATGGCGAAGTTCACCTCGCTGAGCACCGTCAAGCGTTGGTTCACGTCGCGTACGAAGAAGCGCAGCTCCAGGTTCAGGGCGCTGTCCCCGAAGCCCAGGAACAGTACCGTGGGCACCGGCACCAGGATGTCCGTGAGGACCAGGGGCTGGGCGGCGGCGATCCCGAGCAGAATCTCCTTCACCCGCTCCAGGTCCGAGCCGTAGGCCACGCTCACCGGCACCCGTATCCGGCCCACCGGATCGCGTAGAGTCCAGTTCGTTACCTGCCCGGAGATCAGCTCGGAATTGGGCACCACCACATCGGAGCGGTCGAAGGTGCGGATCTTGGTGGAGCGGATGCTGATGTGGCGCACGCGGCCCTCGGTTCCGCCCACGACGATCCAATCGCCGCGCCGAATCGGCCGCTCGAACAAGAGGATCAGACCGGACACGAAATTGTTAACGAGGTTCTGCAGACCGAAGCCGATGCCGACCGACAGGGCACCGGCGATCAGCGCCAGCTTGGACAGATCCACGCCGGCCACCGCCAGGGCGGTGAGCACGGCGAGAGCGGCACCCGCGTACCCCAACAGGGTGGCGAAGGCATTGCGGCTCCCTTCTTCGAAATAGGAGCGTCTGAGCCAGCGGGTCTCGATGCGTCGTCTCAGAACGGCGACGGCCGACAGCAGCAGTCCGAGCACCGCCAGAGCGGCGGCGACGCGCGCCGGGGACAACCGTAGCCCGTCGATCTCGGTCCCGCCGGTGAGCCAGCCGGTCACCAGGCTACGGACCGATTCCGGGACGTCCCACACCGGCAGCAACAGCAGTCCAGCCCCCGTCCACACCGCCAGCGCGGCCAGCAGACGCAGCCACAGGCTGCCGGGCAGGCGATCCTCGTCCTCCTCGGCCCTGAGCCGACCCTGCAAGGCACGCTGCCAACCGTGACGGCCCTCGTCCAGTCCGTCGAAGAAGTCACCGACCAGCCGCGCCAACAGCCAAGCCCCCGCCATGATCAGGACGCTGAGCAACAGGGCCTGGAGCAGATAGGGAGCAAGCCCCCGGTAGCCCAAGAGCTCGGCCCCGACAGCGGCGGCGATGACCGCGCTCAGGAGCAGGCGCAGTAACCCACGCCCCGGCCACGTGCGAAGGTCCAGAATGCGCCAGGATACGAGCATGGTAACGGCGGCCAGCAGGACCAGGTACAGGGTCTGAGCGAGGTCGCCCAGAGCTGGCGGTACGACGGTGCCCCGAGCCAGAAAACGGATTGCAATGCCGGACGAAACCAACGCCGCTGCAGCACGCAACGCCCGGTCCAACCGACGTGAGGCATCTTGGCCGAAAGAAAGGGGGGACACCGCCGGCGAAGGGGGCGCGAGCAGCCCGCGGCTGGCTAGTGCAAGCAACAACCATGCGGTCAAAGCGGCGGACAAGATCGCCATCGACGCGGTCGAAACGCCCATCCAGGCGTATACCGACCAGAATCCGGCCCAGACCAGGACCGGAAGCAACAGAATTGCGTAGTGGGCAGCAGCAGCGATCAGGGCTTGGAGCAAAGAGGCTGCGAAGCTTTCCTCCGGGGAGGTGATTGCGCCTACCCCGAAACGCCGGCGTAGCTGCAGACCCGCGAGCAGAGCCGCAGTCGTCAGCAGGGCAAGCAGCCCGAGGCCGGCGGCGCCCGGTGCGGCCATGCTCAGCCGTACGTCGCGCCAATGCGTCAACAAGGAGTCTGCAGCAACCGGCAATTCGCGCAGGGACTGCGAGAGCGCCGCCAGTCCAGGCCCGCGCGCCAGCAGGCGCTGCGCCTGCGCCTTGACGATGCGGCTTTGCAGAGACTCCGTCAGGGTATCGCTGCGCACCAACAGCAAGCGGCACCTCACCAGAGTCCGGTCTAGGCGTTGGCGCGCCCGCTCCATGTCCTGGCGGGCCTTGGCAACGGCCGCATCTTCGGCCGCCGTCGGGTTACCCAACAGCGCCAAGTCCTTGTCGAGCTTGTCCGCGGCCCCGTTCTGGCCATCGATACAGTCCTTGGCCGACTGGTGGAGCACCTGCAACCGGGTGTTCAGCGACTCCAGATCCGTTGTTGGCAGTCTGGCGCTCCCTAGCTCATGGTCGATCCTTTCGATCTGACGCAGGGCATCGGCCACAGACACCGCATCGTCGGATGCAGTCTGGGCCAGAACCGGGGGCGTCAGAACCAGCGCCGCCAGCCAGACCAGCCGGCTCAAGGCAGCCATCCGCCACCGCGCAGCAGCAGAAAGCCCGTCAACATGCCGCCCAGGTGGGCGAAGTGGGCCATGCCGGCCGCGGTGCCCGTGACCCCTGCCACCAGTTCCACCACCCCGTATCCGATGACGAACCACAAGGCCTTTATGGGGATGGGCGGAAACAGCAGCATCAACTCCCTGTTCGGATAGAGCATGCCGAAGGCGAGCAGCAGTCCGAACACGCCGCCCGAGGCACCGATTACCGGGTAGGCGGCCCCTCCGTGGGCGAGGTCGAATTCCGCCACCGCCAGATGGACGAGGGCCGCACCGACCACGCAGGCCAAGAAGTAGACGGCGAAGCGCTGCGGACCCCAGCGCCGCTCCAGGGGGACGCCGAACAGCCATAGGGCGTACAGGTTCAGCGTCAAGTGCAGGACGCCGCCATGCAGGAAGGCGTAGGTGAGGATCTGCCAGGGGTGAAATCGGGAGCCACCGAGCGCACCAGCGGTGTCGATCAGGCCGATTGGCCAAAGGGCCAGCCATTCGATCAGGCTACCGCCGATGGTCAGCTCCGCCAGGAACGCAATGGCGCACGCGATAACCAACGAGAACACGACGGGGGTGTCTTTCATCATTCTACTCCGGGTGCTGAACGGATCCGAGCCGGCGACCGGGTTGCGGGCATACGCTCAGACTCGCTTCTCCTGGTGCCCGAATCCGAGGGGTATGGCGGAGGGGGCGCAGCCAGTACAGTCCACCTCTTCGGGTTCGGCGAGGCGAGCGAACAGGGAGGTGGCCGTGAGATCCAGCAGCCATGAGGAGATCAGGCTTCCATGGCGCCACACCTCGGTGACCTTCGCCAAGTCGATGGCGTAGGGCAACACCGTCGGAGCGGCCAGTGCGGCGTTTTTGGCATCCGGCTCCTGCCAGGCTTTGTCGTCACCGGCACGGCGGAGGGTGTTCAGACCTTCGGCGTAGGCCGATAGGATGCCCTGCTCGATACCCTCGTAGGCCATCTTTACGAAGTGGCCGGCCCCGACTGGACCGCAGTGCAGCCAGCCTTGCTCCTCCGGGGCGGGCGGTCCCTCCCGTCCCGGGGTGCGGGATGTGCCGTTGCCGGGAGCAAGGGCGCGGAATATCGGCTCAACGCGTTGCACGGTCTCGGCATCGCCGCCGATCATCAGGCAATATCCAGGGTCTCCGCTCCAGGGGCTGCCGCTGGAACCCACGTCCAGGTAACGGATGTCCAGCGGGGCCAGTCGCCGAGCGCGTGCAATGTCGGCCCGGTAGTGGCTGCTTCCGCCGTCGATCAGGATATCGTCCGCCTCGAGCTGCTTCGCGAGGGCATCAATCAGGCGGTCCGTGTCTGCGGCCGGTACCATGAGCCACAACACTCTTGGCGACTCTAGCTCTGCGATCAGCTCGCTCAGATCATAGGCGCCGACGGCCCCGGTCTGCTCCAGAGCCTGTACCGCCTCCGCGCTGGGGTCGTACACCACACAGCGGTGCCCCGCGGCCAGTATGCACCGTGCCATATCGGCACCCGCGCGCCCAAGACCGATCATGCCGATTTCCATGATTGCCTCCTCTAGTTTCAGGATTTCCGGTGTTGGATATCCTCGCTCACCACCACGCTGTCCGGCAGGTCGATGATCGCCAGGGCGCCGCCGGTCTCGGGGTTGGACAACCGCAGCTCCCCGAATAGGCTCCGGGCGAAGCGCCGCACCATGGCCAAGCCCAGGCCATTGCCAGCGCTGTGCCAACTGCCCGCCGGCGCTGCGGCCTCGATCAGGGGCGGCGGAAAGCCCGGTCCCTGGTCCGCCACCCGGATCTGAAGGCGCCCGCCGTCCACTCCCGCTTCAACCAGGATCGTTCCAGACCGGCCATCCATGGCCTGGCCGGCGTTGAGCACCAGGTTGAGCAGCGCGAGACGCAGGCCGCCTTCGGGCAAAACGCAACGCGAGCCCGGCGGGACTGCGGACTCCAATCGCAGGCCGTCTTCCATCTGGTAGCGCGCCAGGGTAAGGACCTCGTCCACCACCGCTGCAATATCCAAGTCCACGGCCGGCTCATGGGTGCCCTGCGACCGTTCCAACAACTGGTCGGTGAGCCGGCCGAGTCGCTTGAGCTCGTTCATCACCAGGTCCAGCCGCTCGGTCTGGCGTGCGTCGGTCAGCTCGCCGCGCAGCCGCCTGACCGCCATCTGAATGCCTGCCAGGGGATTGCGCAGCTCATGGGCCAGCTCGGCCGCCAGCTCGCCCAGGGCGGTCATGCGCGCAGCCCGGTCCAGCTCCCGGGTCTGCTGCATCAGGGTGCGGGTGGCGCTGCGCACCTCATCCCGCAACCGTGCTTCGCGCTGTGCCCGCTCCCGCTTCAAGCCTGCGAGACGAGAGGCCAGTGCGTTGTAGGCGCTGAACAAGGGGCGGATCAGCGGATCGGCCTCGCCTTCGGGTGCCTGTTGCGCAGCACCGGCGGTGAAGCGAACGAGCAGTCGCTCCAGGTCCCGCAGGGGGCGCAAAATGCGCCCGCGCATCAGCACCAACAGACCGACACCACAGAGGCCCACCACCAGGATCAGTCCCATCGCCACCTGCATCTCCCGCCGTGCGCTCGCCTCGGCCGCGGCGCACAGCCGGGTATGGGCCGTCATCTCGCTGCGCCAGGCGCTGTTCATGAGCCCAAGGGCTTGGACCAGGGCACGACCTGGCGCGTCGGGCAGCCCGCCAACCAGCATCCGGGCACGCGCCAGCCGCTGCGCGCTTTTTGCGGCCAATAGACGCGGATCGGCGACCATGTGATCCAGCTCGGCGCGTGCCGTCCCAAGGTCTGATAGCTCACCGCCCATCTCCTGCGCCAACTCCTGGCCGAGGGTCTGCGTGACCTGCTGTAACTGATTGACCAACGCCAGGTGTGCCTCCACCGGTTGCAGGCGCCGCAGGTTGCTCAGGCTCAACAGGCCCAAGGTTCCGAGGGCGGCCACGAGCGCCAGCATGCCCACCAGGGCCGGCATCCAAAGCGGGTGGCGCAGACCCAGATGCAAACGGTTTTCGGGCGCGCTGGCTAGGGTTCGGCTGAGCAAAGGCGCGGACATGGAAGTGAGCTCTCGGATGGACTCAGGTCAGGTTGAGAAGTGACTCGGGGCTGCGACCCTGATGCGCACTGAAAGGCCAGAGCCGCACAGCGGCCCCGGCCGGGAAGCGCCGGCAGACGCGATCATCAGCCCTCGATCACAGAAGTCTCCGCCGCGTTTTCCTGCTTCATCAGCTCGCCGGCCCTGGTCACCTCCTCCGCAGTACCGTGGGCGATGACGAGGAAGCGGTCGGCCTTGATGTACTTCTCGTACTTAATCACGTCCTTCTTGGGCAGGCCCAGGCTGATCAGGGCGGCGCCCAGGGCACTCACGCCTCCGACTACTAGGGCACCTTCCACCGCAGTGACCAGCAGATGCGCGAAAGGGCCCGCCGCGGCGATGGGGCCGACGCCGGGGATCCAGAAGAAGGCGGCGCCGAATAGCAGCCCCCACAGGCTACCCCAGAACAGTCCGGCACCGCCCCAGGTCCTCACGCGGTCACCCGTCGTGTAGAAACCGGTAGGCTTCTCCTCGGTGTGATAGCCCTTACCGATGATAGACAGGCGGCGCATGGGAAAGCCGCCAGCCTCCAAGGCCTTGACCGCCTGCTCGGCTTGGGCATGAAAATCGAATACGCCGATGACGGCGTTCTTGGCAGCGGGCTCGGCAGCTGCCGTCTCGGCCATGGATGCCTCGGGCTCCTGGTCGATTTCAGGGATTTCGTCTTTTAAAGCTACGCTGGACATGGCATGTCTCCTTAGATTTCATCGGTTGTCAGTCCAGGCCAATGGGCCCGGGCATGCTCAACCTAGATAAGGCAGAGTTCATGCCATATTTTTAACGCTTTGATCTATTGGCATATTTGCGCCATGTATCGACGGAGTGGCGGATATGGACCGGAGAAAATAAGCCGCTGGGGAATTACAGCCACCAGAGCGGATCAGTCCTTGTCGGCCGCCTCGATCAGGGCGCGGGTGCGCAGGTAGCGCCGCAGTCCGAGCACGGCGGTGAGAATGCCCGCCGGAATCAGGACCACACCCAGCACTTCCATGACCAGGACGCCCTCGAACAGCTTTAGCAGGGTAATGCCGGAGACCAGCAACATGAGCGCGGTCCGTATCCAGGACAACAGAGTGCGCTCGTTGGCCAGGCGGGTACGGTCGATGGCCAGCACGTCGCGCAGGATCAGCTGCTGGCCGCGGCCGGCGTAAGGAGCGGATGGGGTGACTTCTGCCATTACAGGACTCCCGTTTCAAATGCGGAATGCGGAATGCGGAATGCGGAATGCGGAATTGTGGAGTCGCTTAGCGACAACCTTCAAATAGAGTACCCCGCGGATGGCACCGCATCTAAGAGGCCGTGCCGCAGGCGCTCGTCAATTCCGCCTTCCGAATTCCGAATTTGGAAGGTTCCGCACTCCGCATTCCGAGCTCGTTTAGTCGCTGGTCTTGAGCCCGTACTTCTGCACCCGGTAGCGCAGCTTTTCTCGGGTGGTGCCCAGCACCCGGGCGGTGAGGCTCACGTTGTCGCCGTTGCGCGCCAGGGCCTCGAACAGGATGCGCTGCTCCATCTCATCCAGCCCCAGGCTGCCGTCCAGAGGCAGGCACAAACGGTCGCCGTCGCTGTGGACGCCGGCGGATGTCTCGTCGCCGGGTGCCACGTCTCCCAGGAACAGCCAGCGCTCGGGAAAGACCGGCCCCTCCGCCAGAAGCACGCACCGCTCCACCAGGTTACGCAGCTCGCGCACGTTGCCCGGCCAGTCGTAAGCTGCCAGCCGCCGCCAGACGCCGGGAGGGACTTGCTCCACCGTTTGGCCGGAGCGGGCGTTGAATCCGTCGATGAAGAGCAGCAGCAGGTCCTCCAGGTCCTCTTTGCGGCCGCGCAGGGGCGGTACCTCCAGGCGGAACACCGCCAAGCGATGGAAAAGGTCGGCGCGGAAGGCGCCTTCTGCCACCCGTGCCTCCAGGTTTTGGTTGGTGGCGGCGATCAGCTGCAGATCCACCTCCAGCTCCCGGTCGCCGCCGACCCGGCGTACTCGCCGGTCCTCGATGGCCTTGAGCAGCTTGGCCTGCAGGTCCAGCTCCAGCTCGCCGATCTCGTCGAGGAACAGGGTACCGCCGCTGGCCTGCTCGATGAGGCCGCGACGGCGGCCCTTGGCGCCCGTGAAGGCGCCGGCCTCGTGGCCGAACAGCTCCGCCTCCAACAGCTCGCGCGGCAGGGCCGCGCAGTTGACCTCCACCAGGGGTTCCGATGCACGCGGGCCGGCATGGTGCAGGATGCGCGCCACCAGACCCTTGCCGGTGCCGGTCTCGCCGGTAATCACCAAGGCCGAGAAGGGCACGCGGGCCAAGCGCTCGAGCATGTCGCGCACCTGGCGTGCCGCCGGGCTGCGGCCGACAAAGGCGGCGGGCCCGTAGCGGCTACCGCGGGCACGTCCCTCGTCCTGTAGCCGGCGCTGGGCGCGAGCGCTGCGGGCAGCGCCGGCCACCACCAGCTGCAGGCGCTCAGGATCGCAGGGCTTCTCCAGGAAGTCGAAGGCGCCGAGCTTGAGCGCCCGCACGGATTCTGGCACCCCACCGTAGGCGGTAAGGAAGATCCACTCTCCAGGTAGCCCCTTGGTCCGCACCTTCTCCAGCAAGTCCATGGCGTTACCGTCGGGCAGGCTCATGTCCGAGAGCACCACCAGGGGCTCCAGGTTGCGTGTAAACAGGAACCGCTCCGCCTGGGCCAGGTCGGCGGCCAGCACGGCGTCCCAGCCGGCCTCGGCGAATTCCTCGCGCAGCTCCGAGCCGAGCAGCGGCTCGTCCTCGATAATCAGCAGGCTATCAACCATGGCTCTCGTTCTCTGCGTTGTCGGCGCGGGCCGTGGAACAGGGCAGGCGCAGGGTAGCCCGAGCACCGCGGGGCTCGCGGTTGGCCAGCTCCAGCTCGCCATCGTGGTCGCGGATGAAGCGGCGTACCATGGCCAGCCCGAGGCCGGTGCCTCCCGCCCGCCCGGTGGCGAAGGGGCGCACGCCGGCGCGCAGCATCTCCTCGGGGAAGCCCGGGCCCTCGTCTTCGACCCACAGCAACAGGTGCCCATCTTCTCGCCGGGCCACCACGGTGACCTGCCCATCGCCGTCCAGGACCTGGATGGCGTTGAGCAGCAGATTCAGCAGCGCTTGGCGCAGCCCGGCTGCCGG
>JAJDOL010000158.1 GCA_022340195.1 Chromatiaceae bacterium | reverse complement strand
GTGCGGGCACGCCGTTCGGGAGCTTGGCGGCGCTGTCCGGAAGCGCAACCTGCGCCAGGTACATGAGCCGGGCGCGGTCGCTGGCATTCAATGCGTAGTAGGGGGTGAAGGAAGGTTCGGAGCTGATCCAGCGCACGGTACCGTCAAAGATCCGATCAAGACCATCGACGTGAACCTTGAGCGTATCGCCCTTGTTGATCTTGACCCGATAGGGCTCGGATACGTAAACCCGGGCATAGGGCGCCTTGCCGGCGAGCATGACCGCCACCGGGCTGCCGACGGTGACGCGCTCGCCGAGGTTCCAGGGCAGGCTGTCGAGCACACCGTCGCGGGTGGCGACGATGCTCAGCTCCGCAAGCAGTGCTTGTCGGTAGGCCAGATCGGCCCGGGCCGCACTCAGCTCGGCCTCGGCCTGGGTGATCTCCTCCGGGCGCGTACCCGCGAGCAATGCGTTGAGGTTCTCGTTGGCCTCGTCCAGCCGCGCGCTGGCGGCATCGCGCAACGCCTTGGTCCGATCGACCTCGGCCTGGCTGACCGCCTTGCGCGTGACCAGCTCCTGATTGCGGTCGGAGGTGATCCGGGCCTCGCGCAGGTCCGCCTCGCGCCCGGCCACCTGCGCCTTGGCGCGCTCGACCTCCGCGCGATGCTGACCGTCTTAGAGCTGGATCAATAGGGTGCCTTTGGTGACCGGCGAGCCCTCGGCCACAGGCAAGTCGACGATCAGTTCCGCGACGGTGGCGGTGAGTGCGACCCGATCCCGTTCCAGGGTGCCGAGCGCGAGCGGGCGGTCAGTGTCCAAGCAGCCCGCCGTCAGGGCAGCGACCATGATGGCGAATAGGGATCTGAGCCTGAAAATTGGTTGGGCGCCTCCTGAGCACAGGTATGCTGTCGTTGCGAAGTGGAGGGTCAACCGCGCCGGCAGACCGCAGGCTTGACGGTAGAGTGGCGCTGCGCTCTGGTCAAGCACAGGGAGTGCGAAGCTAGCTCGCGGTGACAGCTCACGACGGCGCGCGCCTGGTCGGGTTGGCCGGGCGCAAGTAACCCAGGGCAGCTTCGGTGATGAACGCCACGATGCGCAGTGTCCGCTCTGGGCTGCATTTCGTTCGTGCTTTGTCGTGGAGTCACTGTCGGTTCTCCTGCCGGTCCTTGGCAGGAAGAATTGACGCGAGGAAGCGACTTTCAACCGGCGGGACTGGAGTCCGAGTGCCGAAGTGCCTACTGCACTCGTCCTATCCAACGACTGAGCCCAGATCTTCCAGGTCGTGAGTCCGTGTAGAGGATCAGAGCAAGGCCACTGCTTCTTCGAATGCCAGTCGCGGCCCCCGCGGATGCAGTTCGGTTCCGTCTCCGTAGCCGATGTTGGCCAGGAAGTTAGATCGGAACCGCCCGTCGGGGAAGAACTCTGCGTCGACCCTGGCATTGTCAAACCCCGACATCGGTCCGACGTCCAGCCCGAGGGCCCGCGCGGCAAGGATCAGGTAGGCGCCCTGCAGGGTTCCGTTGCGAAAGGCAGTCGACTCGGCCAAGACGTTGTTGGATGCGAACATGTCCCGAGCGTCGGAAGAGTGGGGCCAGAGCTCGGGCAGGTGCTCGTAGAAGCTCGTGTCGTGGGCGACGATGACCGTGAGCGGTGCCTCCCTGACCTTGGCGACATTGCCCGCCATCAGAGAAGGCTCGAGCCGTGCCTTGGCCTCTGGCGTGCGCAAGAACACAAAGCGCCCCGGCAGGCAGTTCATGCTGGTCGGACCCCATTTCAGCAGGTCGTAGAGATCTCGGATCTGTTCGTCGGTTACGGGTCGCGCCTGCCAGTTCGGGAAGGTGCGGGCGTTGTGGAAGAGCTGATCGAGCGCTTTGGAGTCGAGGGCGTGTTTCATGTCGGATAATTTTCTTGTTGCGGGCTTGGCTGTGGGGGGGCGATGACGCGCAGCGCGGATCACGAGAGGTCGAAGACGAGCACGTCCGCGTGCTCGATTCCGGTCAGCCGGATCTCCCCTTCGTCGCTCAAGGATGCGCCATCTCCGGCTTCGAGCGCCTTCCCGTTGGCCGCCACTTTACCTCTGGCGACGTGCACATAGGCTGTGTGAGCGGCTGGTACCTGGAAGGTCGCCGTCTCGCCGGCGTCCAGCAGGGCGCCGTAGAGGACGGCGTCCTGATGGGTGGCGATGGATCCGTCGCGTCCGTCGGGGGATACGAGCAGCCGTAGCCGACCCTGCCGCTTCTCGGCAGGGAAGTGGCGCTGGTCGTAAGCGGGAGTCACACCCGTTTTGTTCGGCATCAGCCAGATCTGCAGAAAGTGGACCGGTTTGGTCTGCGAGTGGTTGTACTCACTGTGGCGAACTCCGGTACCGGCGGTCATCCGCTGAACGTCTCCAGGACGGATCACGGAGCCATTGCCCATGCTGTCCTTGTGCTCCAAGGCGCCTTCCAGGACGTAGCTTATGATTTCCATGTCGCGGTGTCCGTGAGTGGCGAAGCCGCCCCCGGGGGCGACGGTGTCGTCGTTGATTACCCGCAGGCTGGAGACCCCCATGTGGCGCGGGTCATGGTAATCGCCGAAGGAAAAGGTGTGGCGGCTGTCGAGCCAATCAAGTCTGGTATGGCCGCGTGCACCTGCAGGACGGATCTGGAACATGTTTGCCTCCGATTGATGCCCTCGCTGCGGTCCGCGCAACGGGCACGTATAGTCAACGTAGCCTCGGACGCCCATTCTGCCGTCGATCTCGGCGTCCGAGATTTACAGTGCGAACGGTGATACAACAGTTGGCTGGCGTACAAGCGATCGAAGCTGTGCAACCTCCTTTTTACCTACGAGCTGGCGCGGCGGTTGAAGGATACCTCGATTACCGCCAACGCCCTGCACCCGGGTTTCGTCGACTCCGAGATCGGAGTCCGTAATGGCTGGACTGTCGGTTTCATATGGAATCTGCTCGCCCTGTTCGCTATCAGTCCCGAACGCGGCGTAGAGACGAGCGCTTACCTTGCATACTCGCCTGAAGTGGCATCGGTATCCGGAAAGTATTTCGCAAAATCGCAGATGAAGACTTCGTCACGCATATCCTACGACCCAATCGCCGCAAAGAAGCTTTGGGACGTCAGCGTGTCGCTCACGGGGCTTGAAGAGATCGTTTAGCCCGGAAGCGTTGAGATTCCTTGTACGGTTTCGAGTCATATGAAATGGTTTGCCCTCGTACTCGCGCTGCCGTTCCTTTTTCTTGGCGGAGCGCTGTTGCTCAATCGGCCGCCAATGCTCTCGCCTCCGGGACCATTGGAGCGCTTCAAGACCTATCTAACGACCAACGTCGCACAGACCCGATTGGAGCACGTTTTGCCCGAGTTGCATCCGTCGCTCTTTCTCGCGGACGAAGAAGAGACGCAGGATGCCGTGGTGAAGGCAATGCGATCCCTCGGGTGGCGGGAGATCCAGGCGATGGACGGAGAGGTCAGAGCTGTGGTGGTCAGTCCGCTCTTTCGATTTCGTGATGACGTGACCGTGCGACCAGAGGCAACCGAGGGAGGCACCTTGCTTCATGCCCGCTCCGCCTCGCGGGTTGGCAAAGGGGATCTGGCTGCGAACGCGAGACATCTGCAAGCGCTGTTCGCAGAAGTGGAACGCCTGGTCACTATGGTGGACCCGCATTCAGCACGGCGGCGTATCCGTGATGCTGCGCCACTGATCAATCGAATGGGCGATGCTTCCGGCGCTCATAGGGCTTTGGGGCTTTTCATTCCTCTTGACCACTCCACTTGCGGTTGTCATGTGCTTCCGACTGATCGGGACAGCCGGTCCCGCGCTCGTCTCGCAGCTCGACTATCCGCCTGAGATGCCGACCTGTCGGGCCGATAGCGCTTCACGGGGCGAAGTGCCGGGCGGGTCTCGCAGGTTTGCGGAGTCTCTCCCTCGACCTCCCCTGGGTCAAAAGGCAGCTTCCAGCGTGTTCGTTTTCTCCTATAGTACGGTGGAGAGTTACTGCGAAATCGGTCGGGGCTCGAACCGAAAGATACAGGGCACCAAAGGGGGTACAGAATGAACGACGTGATCCATCAACGAAGCCGGCTGCAATTGGTTGGCTTGTTTCTGGGCCCTCTGTTGTTTTTCCTCACAATGTCCCTTGATCTCGACCCGGAAAAACCGATCGTTACGGGTATGGCGGCGGTGGCGGTCCTCATGGCCACCTGGTGGATCACCGAGGCAATCCCCTTAGCGGCAACCGCCATTCTGCCCATGCTGCTGTTTCCGATGCTGGGCATCATGACGGGCAAGGCGACTGCGCCTCTGTACGTCAACAGCACGATCTTCTTGTTCATGGGCGGATTCATGATTGCCCTGGCCATGGAGCGGTGGCAACTTCACCGCCGCATCGCCTTGCGGGTCATCAAGACGATCGGCGGCGGCCCCACCCGCATTGTTTTGGGATTCATGGGGGCCTCGGCCTTCTTGTCCATGTGGATATCCAACACCGCCACCGCAGTGATGATGCTCCCGATCGGGTTGTCGATCATCCTGCAGATGGAAAAGGAGTTCGACGCAAAGGACACCAGAAATTTCTCCGTCGCCCTGATGCTGGGCATTGCCTATGCCGCCTCCGTCGGAGGCATGGCTACGCTCGTGGGAACCCCCCCCAACCTGGCGCTTCAACGGGTTTTCGAGCTCACGTTCCCCACCGGACAGGGCATTTCCTTCGGACAGTGGTTCGTCATGGCATTGCCCATTAGCCTCGTCATGCTGGGTATCATCTGGGTCGTCCTGACCAAGGTTTTCTTCCGTTCCCCGGCCCACCTCAAAGTGGACAAGAGCATCGTGGACCGGGAGTACAAGGCGCTGGGGTCGATGAGCTTCGAGGAGCGGGTCGTGCTCGTGGTATTCGTCTGCACCGCCTTGCTATGGATTTTTCGCCAG
>JAJDOL010000135.1 GCA_022340195.1 Chromatiaceae bacterium | reverse complement strand
CTGTTCGCGCTTTTCGCCCTGGGCAGCGTGCGGGAGATCCTCGGCGAGGGAAAGTTCTTCGGGATGGATCTGTTCGGAGCCCACTTCGAGCCCTGGGTCATCATGATCCTGCCCCCGGGCGGCTTCCTGACCCTGGGTCTGTTGCTGCTGTTCTTCAGCTGGGTGAAGGAGCGCAAGGAGAAGCTCGCCGAGCGTCTGGCCGAGATGGAGGGAGAGCCGACATGAGCGATCTGGTCTGGATCTTCGTCAGCGCCCTGCTGGTCAACAATTTCGTCCTCTCCTACTTCCTCGGACTCTGTCCCTTCCTCGGGGTCTCCGGAAGGTTGGAGACCTCCTTCAGGCTCGGGATGGCCACTGTCTTCGTAATGCTGATCACCGCCCTGTGCGCCTGGTTTCTCAACACCTATATCCTGATTCACGCCCCCTACCTGCGCCTCATCAGCTTCATCGTCGTCATCGCCAGTACGGTGCAGTTCATCGAGATGCTGATCAAGAAGCTCAGTCCCCACCTGTTCAAGGCTCTGGGGATCTTCCTTCCCCTGATCACCACCAACTGCGCCATCCTCGGCTTGGCCATCTTCTCGACCAACAAGGGTTACGGGCTGGTCCAGGGCATGATCTACGCCCTGGGTGCCGGGCTCGGGTTCACCCTGGCCCTGGTGCTCATGGCCGGACTACGCGAGGAAACAGAGATGGCCCCGGTTCCCAGGCTGATGCGCGGCACCGCCCTCAACCTGATCATCGCCGGCATCCTGTCCATGGCCTTCATGGGCTTCGCCGGCCTCTTCAGCGCGGCCTGAGCAATGTGGTTCCACCTCTGGTCCGTTGGAGACCGGCCGTTGCGCCGGCATGGGTTCTGCACCTGTCGTTGACGCGCCTGCCTCCTGTGGTCCGATTTCTTGGGGAGCTGGGTCGAAGGATTGCGGCACCTCGTGATCGATCGAGCCCGGGTCACGATCAGGCTCCCTCGGGGTTTTCTCGCCCTCCTTGCTTTCTTCGGGAAATGACTGGGGCTCGCTCGATTCCGCCTTTCGGCTTTGGGCGCTGTCAGGAACGGCGTCACCCGGCGAGCAGCAGGTCGTTCCCGTAGTTGTGGTCCTGCGTGCACTGGGTGAGGGAGCC
The DNA here is from genome assembly GCA_022340195.1 of Chromatiaceae bacterium. Classification (GTDB taxonomy): domain Bacteria; phylum Pseudomonadota; class Gammaproteobacteria; order Chromatiales; family Chromatiaceae; genus Thiosymbion. Next base: position 8,249 of record JAJDOL010000135.1, on the reverse strand, counting down.
GTCGGCGGCGCGGTAGAGATAGCGCCGGCTGTCACCGGCCGCCACCCAGAACAGGTGCTCGCCACGCACCGCGGCGGCCACGAGCGTCGTGCCCACGTTGCCCTCGCCGTCGCTCGAGCAGGCCAGATCGTAAACCTCGGTATTCGCCGCCGCCAATCCCCGCATGAGGGCATCTGAATTGGACTCATCTGGCCGCTTCTCCCAATACGACTCCAGCATCCGCTGCACCGCCAGGCGGCTCGCCCCCCCGCCGTTGCGCATGCCGCCCATCCCGTCCGCCAGCACCGCCAGCACCCCGGCATGAGCACGGAAATAGGCTTGGTCGAATCCGGCAAAACCGAAGGCGTCCTGCTGCTCCGCCCGCCGACCGATCCACTGTGCGTTTCCCGGACTGAGCTTCATAACCGATTCATTCATTCGTCCGAGTCCTGTTGAAGCCGAATGCGAAACTCGCTACGGCCGACGCGGATCAAGTCGCCGTCATCGACAGGATGAGGCGCGTGGATGGCTACGCCATTGAGGAAGGTCTTGTTCGTCGATCCCAGGTCCTCCAGTAGCACTCGATCCGAGGGCAGCGAGCCCGGCCTCTCGGCGGGCGCGGTCGCGCAGAGACGCCTGCATCTGCTCGAAGCGCGGTCCGACGATGGACTGGAGACATCCACGAGAAACAGATAGGCGACTCCCTCGCCGGTCTCCGCAAAGGGCGCGAAGCTCTCCACGTCGGCCACTTCAGTGCCCACGGTCGCGTGGATCTGCCGAGCCTCGATACCCGAGACGACATCGCCTGCCTCGTCGCGCACCGCCACGTAGGCGACCAGTGCCGAGCCGTCGGTCAGGACCTGGGAAACCTGCAGGATCGCCGGGGCGTCCGCGATCGCTGCGCGGGCAGCGATCAGCGCCAGGATCAAGGCCGCCAGCCGACTGGCAAACCGGATAAGGTGTTGAACCGGTGGCCGAGCGCGTGATACCACGGGTTGCGGTAGGACCAGTTTCAGCAGTCTTTGCCCTTCCCGGAAAATATCTCCCGCAGAGACGCCGAGGCGCAGAGAATTGCTCCTGGTGAATCCATCGCTCCCAAGCTCTGCCAGGGAGCGCCTACCCGGAAGCTCTGCTTCCCTCGACCCTATACCAGAATCACCATATCGCTGTAGCTTGCGACCATGGGATCCTGTGTGAGCAGGCGCAGCGGCTCGCTGATCGCTTGCGCCACCAATAGCCGGTCGAATGGATCCCGGTGGTGTGGCGGCAACTGATCGACCGCAGCGGCGTGCTGCGGCGAGATGGAGAGCATTGCATAGCCGGACTGGAGGAAATAGCCCAGCGCCTCATCACCGGAGAGCGGCATATCGCCGCGTCCGAGGCCGTGCTTGATGGCGATTTCCCAGACGCTGGCGGCGCTCACGGAGATCCGGTTGGCAGGCGTCAGGATCAGCTCCCGCGCCCGACCCGGCAGGCGGGGACTGTCGGAGATCGCCCATAGGGCGATGTGGGTGTCGAGCAGCATCCGCATGGGGGTCAATCCAGGTAAAACAGGGCGGCGACCTCGTCATTGTGCTCGTCGATGGATTCGGGCACCTCGAAGCGTCCCTTCGCCACCCCGACGCGACGTTCCACCGGCTGCTCCGCCAATGGCACCAAGCGGACGATCGGGCGCCCGTGACGGGCGATGACCACCTCGTCCTCGGCGCCGCTTGCCACCTGCTCAATCAGCCGTGAGAGCTGGTTCTTCGCCTCGAGGACGTTGATCGGGCGCATGATTTAGGACTCCAGAATCTGGCCAGGTATAGCCTGATTATTTGCCCTGCTCATGGTTTGCGTCAAGCGGATGCACGGAAATATCTCCCGCGGAGGCGCGGAGAATTCCATCGTTCCCAAGCTCCGCTTGGGAACGATGGAACGCGTGGTTGGAGCACGCGCCTCGGCGCGGAAGTGCGCGATGGCCGGCCCGAGGGCCGGACTCCGGGTTGGAGCGCGCGTCTCGACGCGATTGGCCCGAGGGTCGGGCTCAAAAAAAATCGACCAGGGGGCTCCTCCGCACTTCGCATCCTGCTCCGTTCGAGGCCCGGGGCCGGGCTGTCCTGCCCGCCCGTTCGGCAGACTGCGAAGGTCCACTGGACCTTCGGTTCTGCCTCACCCCCTGGCCCCCCGTAAAGGGAAAAACTCGAAACACTGAAGGGAATCCTGGGCGAGCCGAAAACCGATGTAGTCGCTCCTGTAGTATGGCGAGTTCCTGGGGCGGTAGGCCGCGCGCACCCTGCGCGGGCCGGCGCCCCAGGAGCCGCTCCGGAGGGACCGGGAGCCGGCATCATTCTTGCTAGCGTATTCGCTCTCCGCTCCACGGTAATCCTTGTCATACAGCGAGCAGGTCCACTCAAAGACGTTGCCCGCCACGTCGTACAGGCCCCAGGCATTGGCCTTCAGGCTACCCGCCGGCAGGGTCTTCTTTTTGTATACACTCGTCTTGGCGCCGCAGCCGTTGTAGTCGTCACTGCCGTCGTAGTTGGCCTGGTCCGTGTGGATGCAGTCCCCGCTCCAGAAGGGCGTTTGGGTGCCGGCGCGCGCCGCATACTCCCACTGCGCCTCCGTCGGCAGCCGGTAATGCTTGCCGGTGCGGGCGTTGAGCTTTTCGATGTACTCCTGCACGTCGTTCCAGCTGACCGTCTCCACCGGACAGTCGGCACAGCCCGAGAAATGCGACGGGTTGCTCCCCATCACCGCCTGCCACTGGGCCTGGGTGACCTCGTACTTGCCGATGGCGAATTCATCCACGCAGACCCGGTGTTGGCGTTCACTGTCGAAGCGAAACGGCTCGGATTCCGGACTGCCCATCTGGAAGCAGCCGCCGCGGATCGCCACCAGCTCGGGCTCCAAGGCGAGGCGTGGTGGCGGCTTCGGAGCCGTTTTCGCCCTGGTTTCCGCGGACAAACCGATAGGATTCGGTCCCGGCGTGGGTCGTTCATTGACGTACCAAACGCCGACGGCCAACAGCGGGACGAGCACCACCAACACGAGCCACGAACGGCGCCGGGGCGTTGGACCCGGCATCGGCACGTCGGCGGCCGGCGGTAGTGGCGAATCGGGTGCGCTCGGTGCCCGCGAGATGGGCGCGGAAGGCAGTGGCCGATCCCCCCGCAGCCGCGCCTGGAGATCCTGCACACTCTGCGGTCGCGCCTCGGGGGCGATGGCCAGGGCTTGGCCCAGGGCGTCGCTGAGCCCCTTGGAGACACCGAAGTCAGCGGCGGGCCGGAGGTCGTCACCGGCCATGCGCTCGTTTGCCTCCGGCGGGGTCTGCCCGGTAATCGAGCGGTAGAGCACCGCGGCGGCGGCATAGATGTCGGTCCAGGGGCCCTGGCGGCCCTTGCGGTGGTATTGCTCGAAGGGGGCGTACCGGCGCTGACGACCACCGAGAGGGAGCGGCTGCGCTCGCCCATGGCCTGCCGCGCGGCACCGAAGTCCAGCAGGATGGGGCGCACGCCTCCCGAGTCGGTGCGCGCCAGGTAGATGTTCTGCGGCTTGACGTCACGGTGCGGGAAGCCTTTGGCGTGCACCGCGCGCAGGCCGTCGAGGATGGGCAGCAGGAGCTGCTTGGCGGGCTCTTCCGCCAGGCGACCGCCCTGATGTTCGAGGTGCTCGGCCAGCGAGATCCCTTCTTAGTAGTCCATGACCAGGTAGGCGGTGCCGTTGGCCTCGAAGAAGTGGCGCACCCGCACGATGTTGGGGTGGTCGAGCCGGGCCAGGGTGCGCGCCTCGCCCAGGAATTGCTCCAGCCCGTAGCGGAACAGATCGCCTTCCTCGTGCGAGTGCGGGGCGATGCTGGCCTGCTCGTCGTAGCCGCAATGGGGGCAGGGGTTGGTGCTGCCCTTGTCGGCGAAACAGCCGGGGCAGAGGTTGTCGGGGGAGGTGTCCGTCATCTGTGTTTGCTGTTGTTTACGGTCTTCTTCGGGAAAAGTCTACCTGATTTTTCCGGCGGGAATCCTTCGGTACGCCAGCGCCTGACAACCATCAGTGGGTTGATCATGGCTCGGAGCGGTCAACTACCGTTTCCAGGTCTATATATTGCAGCTTATGCATGCCGTATGCTATTGTCATACAGATCAGCCTGAGGTAAAAGCAATGCCATCTTCCATTTTGAGTGTCCGCGTCAATACCCTGGAACGCGACCTGCTTGAAGCAGCGGCAGAGCAGATGCACACGAGCCTGAGCGATTTCGTGCGCCGCAAGGCGCTCGATGCCGCCGAAATGGAGGTGATGGAACGCAGGCTTGTCTCCATTCCGGCCGAAGATTGGGAGAAATTCGAAGCCTGGGCCGATGCGCCGGCCGAGAAAATTCCCGCTCTCAGGGAACTTGCAGACACATCTCCCACATGGCGGAAATAGCGGCCCCGCGTCCCCTGTTGGCCGAAGATGAGAGATCAGCTTTCAACTGCGGGCGGGCCAGCCTGAACCTCTGGTTCCAGCGCCATGCCTGGCGCAACCACAAGGCCGGCGTGTCGCGAGTCAATGTCATGCTCGATTGCCAAAAAGGTGGGATTATCGGCTTCGTAAGTTTGAGCGCGGCCCAGATCGAACGCGCCTATCTCGCCAGATCACATCAGCGCGACAAGCCCGATCCCGTCCCGATCACGCTGCTCGGGCAGCTTGCTGTCGACAAGGATTACCAGGGACAAGGCCATGCTCGCTCTCTCCTGCTCTTTGCCTTGAACACCGCTCTGCGCGCCTCACGGGAAATCGGCAGCTTCGGCGTTCTGACGCATCCCCTTGATGAAAAGGTGCGCGCCTTCTATCGCCGCTGGGGCTTCCAGGATCTGCCCTTCGATCCCCGGCATGCAATGATCGTTCGGATGAAGGATCTGGAGCAGAACGGGTTTGGCGGCGGTTGAGCGGCCCCTACTCAACCCACCCGCTGCCGGACAGCGGGGTCCGGCCCACGCAACTCCTCCGAACCGCCATCCGGCACAAAAAAGAAACCGGCTCACTCCGCGTTTCCCTACACCTCGTCCGCGGACCAGGCGAAGCGCTCGCCGCAAAAGGGAACGAACAGCAGCTTGGTCTCGCCGAGCTCGATACGGTCGTATGGCTGCAGCTCGGTTGCGCTGTCCACCTCCTCATCGTTGAGATAGACGATGCCGCGGCTGTCGCCGGGGGCGAGCCGGAAGGTATGGCGCTTGGGGTTGCAGCTCAGCACCGCATGATCATCGCGGCTGATGGCCGGGTCGCCGGTGACGGCGATGTCCATGGTCGGGGCACGGCCGATGTAGTTGCGCTCGGTGTGGATGCAGTCCCCGCTCCAGAAGGGCGTCCGGGTCCCGGCCCGCGCCGCATACTCCCACTGCGCCTCCGTCGGCAGCCGGTAATGCTTGCCGGTGACGGCACGATAGAGCACCGCGGCGGCGGCACAGATGTCGGTCCAGGGGCCCTGGCTGCCCTTGCGGTGGTATTGCTCGAAGGGGGCGTAGCCGGCGCTGACGACCACCGAGAGGGAGCGACTGCGCTCGCCCATGGCCTGACGGGCCGCTCCGAAGTCCAACAGAATCGGGCGCACGCCGCCACTGTCGGTGTGCGCCAGGTAGATGTTCTGCGGCTTGACGTCCCGGTGCAGGAAGCCCTTGGCGTGGACCGTGCGCAGCCCGTCGAGGATGGGCAGCACCAGCCGCTTGGCGGAGTCTTCGGATAGCCGCCCGTTCTGCCCCAGCTTTTCCAGGTGCTCGGCCAGGGAGATCCCCTCGTAGTAGTCCATCACCAGGTAGGCGGTGCCGTTGGCCTCGAAGAACTGGCGCACGCGCACGATGTTGGGGTAGTCGAGCCGGGCCAGGGTGCGCGCCTCGCCCAGGAATTGCTCCAGGCCGTAGCGGAAAAGATCGCCTTCCTCGCGCGAGTGGGGGCAGGGGTTGGCGCCGCCCTTCTCGGCGAAGCAGCCGGGGCAGAGGCTGTTCGGGGGAGAATTCCATCATGCGTGGTCTATTGGTGGGACGTAACCCTTTAGCCTTCGTGGCGAATGAAGAGGGCAAGTAATTTTGATCGCGCAGAGGCGCGCAGACGCAGAGGAAGGGACGATCTTGTCGTTCTTCCCGATGTGCCTCTGCGCCTCGGCGACTCTGCGCGAGTAATGATGGCAAAGCTCACGACTTGCCGGTCTAAGGCGATTTCTGTCAAATCACATACCAGCCTGCTTGTCTTTTCGCCCGTCTTCTGCGTTGTGCCAGCTGTTAAATGGCTTGCTATGCGCCAGTTGGCACGCCTCGAGCACGAACGAAAATCCGGCGCGTTCCGGTCGGTGTTTTTCCGGCAATCGCCTAAGGCAACGCCTCGTTCGTTGCGCATGGTTGTGCTAGGCGCCGGCATAGAGCCGGTTTATCAGGTTGGTCAGGGTGTAATGGCCGGCCTGATTGAGGGCCAGCTCTTCGCGCGCCTGCACCAGATTGAGAAGAAGCACCAGGATGGCACTCTCGACCAGGGCGACCAGGGTCGTGTAAAAGGCGACGCCGAGGCTTTTGGCGATCTCGCCCAGGGGCTGTGCGGCGGCATCCGGGTTAATCAACATCATGGCCAGGGAGATGCCGATCACGGTCCCGATGAAGCCGATGGTGGGTATGACCCAGACGATGTAGCGCAGCATGGCGTAGCGCAGGTCCAGGCGGTGGGCAATCAGCTCGAGGCTGCTGTTCAGGACGCTGACGGTCTGATCCACGGAGCGGCTGGCATGGAACTGGAGGATACAAAGATCGATGAGGCTCGGCAGGAAGCCGTGCTCGCCGTCGTGCCGGCCCGCGACCTTGGCGCGTATCGGCGGCAGGTCGTGGGACTGCAGCACAACCTGGTAGTCCTCCGGCAACAGGTGCTCGCCAATCAACGAGCGCTCACGTGCGGCGATGCGCCAGCGGCAGTAGATCTCGCCAAAGCCGACGAATAACAACAGGTGCATGAGGTTCTGCACCGTTCACGGACAATACGACGCTGCTGAGCTTGATGCGATCCATCGGTGAAATCAGCTCCTGGTGGAGCCGCTGCTCGCGACCGTTTGCCTGCAGCTACCGGGTGCCGTTGGTGCTGTTGCAGTCCGTAAGAAGCAGCTTGCCGTCGCCGAGGAATGTCAGCTCGGCATGCATGGCGCTCACCGAGTCGTCAGCCACAGGGATGGCGCAGCTGCGCTCCCGACCGATGCTGAACTTGTGCCTTGGCCCGCTCACGGCTTGATCTCCTTCGACCCGACCGTTTCGATCGATTTTGCTTCAACGCCCGCTCCAACATGTGAGCGAGTCGAGCGCCAGATCACCGGATGGGAGCTGCCTGGCCCTATTGCACGGTACCCTCGGGACCGATAGGATCCGCAACATCTTGGAAGTCCATGCGACGACGGTGTCTATCGTACGACCAATCGGCAGCCAACGCGATCGACGGCATACCGGAGTGAGCATTTCCTCGAAAGCAGTGGTGAGGATCATCAACAAGGGCAAGCGCTGTGGAATCCGCGATTGGAATCCTTGTCCACCGAGTGCCTAGCTCGAACAGAAGATGGAGAATACGGCCAATGAAACCCGTTTGAATATCCGCTTACCAGAACGAGCCAGCCTCATACCAGTCATGCCAAAGACGAAACAGGACATTACCCTCCCTCTGATCCTCACGGTCGGACTACGCGAGGAATCCGAGATGGCCCAGGTTCCCAGACTGATGCGTGGTACCGCCCTCAATCTCATCATCGCCGGTATCCTGTCCATGGCCTTCATGGGCTTCGCCGGCCTCTTCAGCGCGGCCTGAGCCATGTGGGGTTATGTCTGGTCTGTTCTCGGTCTGGCCATCCTCTGCGCCGGTTGGGTTCTGTTCCAACGTTGGCTCGAGAGGGTGGACCCGACCGGACACCGCATCGAGGACGCGGGAGGTTGTGGTGGCAGGTGCTCGGGCAACTGCGACAAGGTGTAGACCTTGCACATATTGGGAGAAGGCGATTTCTGTCAAAGAAAATACCATCTTACTTATTTTTTCGTCCGTCTTCGGTGTCGCGACAACAGTTACATAGTACGACTATGCGCCTGTTGTCACTCCTTGAAGACAAACGAAAATCCAACGCAATCTGGTATTTTCTTTTCCGGCAATCGCCTAACGCCTCGGACTTTGATCAACCTTCATTTTCCAAATCTGTCTTGCGCGCCACCTCAAACGATCTTCAAACAGGCGGGGGGGGTAACACGGAGCTTGAACATATGGCACTGAGAATCAAGAGTCATTGGTGGAACGAAGAGCAGGAGCGG
>JAJDOL010000131.1 GCA_022340195.1 Chromatiaceae bacterium | reverse complement strand
ACCATAAAGCCGTTTGCAGCCGTCCCTTCGCCGCGCCTTCCTCACCGAAGTCCATCAAGTCGGCGGACGCGGATGCGGACGTTGCTGGAGGCAAGCCTGACACCACTCCGGTGCCCATCGCCCTGGTCTGCACGGCTGGGATGGACTCGTCCAAGAGCCCTCCAATGGCGTCGAAGCGCTTTCCGCACTGGGGGCAATCGACCTTGCCTTTGCGCTCCTTGATCTGTTGCGCGTAGACGGGAAACAAGCGGCCGCAATGGCGGCAACGGGTATTCAGGGGCATGGCGCGGACGCTCCCACGGGCCGATCGGTGGCGGGACCAGGCGATTGTCTACCAGGAACCGCGAAATCACTACTTTGTGATACTGACGTCCGGTTTGCGCCTGCCGCTCAGAAGTGCCCACTCGCCCTGCATTCGGGGTGCCTCCAGCTCGAACCAAGGCCTGTAGGCGTCTTCGATCTGGGCGCTCTGCTCGCGAATAATGCCCGACAAGGCGATGGATCCGTCAAAGCGCACCAATACGGAGAGCCGGGGCGCGAGCTCGACCAGCGGGCCGGCCAAGATGTTTGCCAAGAGAAGATCCGCCGGTTCGTTCGGCATCCGTTCCGGCAGACAGAGGAGCAGGCGGTCTGCAACTCGATTGTGCTCGGCGTTGGCGCGGGTAGCCTCCAGAGCTTGAGGGTCATGGTCGATTGCCATTGCTTTGACCGCTCCGAGCCGCAGGGCGGCGATCGCAAGGATCCCGGAGCCGCAACCGTAGTCGATGACCGCTTTCCCCGCGAGATCCGCGCCGTCGAGCCAGCGCAGACAGAGGGCTGTTGTTGGATGATGGCCGGTACCAAAGGCGAGTCCGGGATTCATCTCGACCACGACCGCGTCCGAGTCGAACGCGGCTTGCCCTCTGGGGCATATCCACAACCGCTTCCCGAAGCGCGCGGGGGCGAAGTCGTCCATCCAGGCTCGCTCCCAGATCTGGTCTTGTATCCGCTCGAGCCGAGGCTCCAAGTCCGGCTGTGTGGCCAGGTAATCCAACAGGGTCTGTGCGCTCACCCGGGCTCGCCGACTGTCGGGGAATAGAGCGGTAAGCCTTACTCGGCTCCACAGGGGTGTCACGCCCGGTGGTGGCTCCATCTGCGGGTCGTCCGCAGCGTCGCGCAAGGTCACCGCGAGGGCGCCGGCGTTTTCGAGGATCACCTCGATCAGCGGAGCTCGCTCGCGGTCGCAGCTGCAGGTGACTTGTATCCAGGGCATGGGCGTTCGCGATAGAGAAGGGTCATCGAGCGAAAACGAGAAATAACGGCAAGCCAAGAACGGCAAGCTCTTCGATCTTTTGGATCTCGATCAGCAGAATGTCGGGTCCCCGCAGCCACCTCCTACCTCAGGCTTCAAGTCGACGGCTGTCGGCGCCGTGGTTGTTTCGCCATTTTTGCGCGAGCATCTGCCTGGTGCGCTACCCGAACCGAGGGGGTAGGTGTTCGTCGAGGGCGTGACAAACTGCTGCTGTAAACAGTACCCCATCGGCTCGTTACATCCCGAGCTTCTTCTCCAAGTAGTGGATGTTGGCGCCTCCAGCCTGGAAGGCCGCGTCGAGCAGAATCTGCCGCTGCAGGTTGATGTTGGTGTTGATGCCGTCGATGACCGTCTCGCGCAGGGCGCTGCACATGCGTGCGATAGCCGCCGAACGGTCTTCTCCGTGGGCTATTAGCTTGCCGATCATGGAATCATACTGGGACGGCACACGATAGCCGCTGTAAATGTGGGTCTCCATGCGGATGCCCGGTCCGCCGGGGGCGTGGAACTCCTGGATCACGCCGGGGCTCGGGATAAAGGTCTCGGAGTCCTCGGCGTTGATGCGGCACTCGATCGCGTGCCCGCGCATCTCGACCTGCTCCTGACCGTATCTGAGCTTCTCGCCTGCCGCGACCAGGATCTGCTCCTTCACGATGTCGATTCCCGTAACCATTTCGGTAACAGGGTGCTCGACCTGAATGCGGGTGTTCATCTCGATGAAGTAGAAGTGGCCGTCCTCGTACAGGAATTCGAAGGTGCCGGCCCCCCGATAGCCGATGCTCCGGCAGGCCTCGGCGCAGCGCTCGCCGATTTCGCTGCGCTGGGCCTCGGTAATCCCCGGGGCGGGCGCCTCTTCCACCACCTTCTGGTGCCGTCGTTGCATCGAGCAGTCGCGCTCACCCAAGTGGATGGCGTTCCCGTACTGGTCTGCCAGCAGCTGGAACTCGATATGGCGCGGGTTCTCCAGATACTTCTCCATGTAGACCATGTCGTTGCCGAAGGCTGCAGCGGCCTCTGCCTGCGTCAGTGACACGGCGTTAAGGAGCGTGGCCTCGGCGTGCACGACCCGCATGCCGCGGCCGCCCCCTCCGCCGGCGGCCTTGATGATGACGGGATAGCCGATCTCCCGCCCCAGCTCGATGGTCCGCTTTCTGTTGGTGTCCAGGGGGCCGTCGGATCCAGGCACGCACGGGACACCGGACTGCTGCATGGCGTTTATGGCGGAAACCTTGTCCCCCATCAGGCGGATGGTTTCCGGTTTGGGGCCGATGAAGATGAAGCCGCTGCGCTCGACGCGCTCCGCGAAGTCCGCGTTCTCCGACAGGAAGCCGTAACCCGGGTGGATGGCTACCGTATCCGTGACCTCCGCGGCGCTGATGATGGCAGGGATATGCAGGTAGCTGTCTCGGGACGGGGCTGGGCCGATGCATACGGACTCGTCGGCGAGCAAGACGTGCTTGAGATCCCGGTCAGCCTCCGAATGCACCGCCACCGTCTTGATCCCGAGCTCCCGGCAGGCGCGCAGAATGCGCAGGGCAATCTCTCCCCGGTTGGCGATGAGAATTTTCTCGATCATGGGGTCGGATTTTACTCGATCAGAAACAGGGGTTGGTTGTACTCCACCGGCTGTCCGTTCTCGATCAGGATCCTCTTAATGGTGCCGGCCTTCTCGCTCTCGATCTGATTGAGAATCTTCATCGCCTCGATGATGCACAGCGTATCACCCGCCTTCACCTGCTCGCCTTCCTGGACAAAGGGTTTGCTGCCCGGAGAGGGGGCGCGGTAGAAGGTGCCGACCATTGGCGAACGCACCAGGTTCTCCTCCGGCTCGCCTTCCGTCGCGGATACCGGGGGGTCGGAAGCTGCCGCCGGTCCAGAAGGGGAGGGTACGGTACCAGTGGCCTGAGCTTGAATCGGTGCGGACATGATCAGAGGTTGCGGCATGCTTCCCTGGCGGCTGATGCGGACCGATTCTTCGCCCTCGTGAATCTCGATCTCGGCGACGTCCGATTGCTCCAACAACTCGATGAGCTTCTTTAGCTTGCGGATATCCATGATCTCGTCGTTACTTCTGCTCGGTATCCCCATCCAGCCGGCGTATGGCCGCGCTCAGCGCCAGTTCATAGCCTTGAGCGCCAAGCCCCGTTACGACGCCCTCGGCGATATCCGAGAAATAGGAGTGGGCGCGGAAAGACTCGCGGGCGTGAACGTTGGACAGGTGTACCTCGATGAATGGAATCGCCACGGCAAGCAGTGCATCGCGCAAGGCGACGCTGGTGTGGGTGAAGGCCGCGGGGTTGGCGATGATGAAGGCGATGCCCTCGCGGCCGGCATTTTGGACCGCTTCTACGAGCTCATGCTCGGCGTTGCTCTGCAGGAGCTCGAGACTATGACCGGCGTCGGCGGCCTGCCGCTGCAGCCGTTGGCCGATCTTCGCCAGGGTAACGCGTCCATAATGACCCGGCTCACGGGTACCGAGAAGGTTCAAGTTCGGGCCGTTTAATACAAGAATCGACGCCATAGCTTTCGAATCAAGCAGTTTTCGCGGAAAAATCGTCCGTATTTCGAGAGATCCTGTCCAATTCCCGTTGTTTTCCCCGCTAGTTTCGGTTTGTTTGCGTATTGTCGAATTGGGAGAGCAAGGGTTCCAGGTGCTCTGCCAGGGAGGACCGGGTCATCTCGCCCGTTTGACCGTAAATCCTTTGCCCGTGGTGGTCGAAGATTGCGGTAAAGGGCAAGCCCTGTAGCCGGTTTCCCAGCCTCCTGGAAATCTCTATGGCATCCGTGTTTCCGAGTAGTATCGGAAAAGCGATCGGGTGCTCCGCCAGAAAGGCTTCTACCGCTTCCTTGTCGTCGATGGCGATGCCGACAACCTGCAGTCTCTGGTCGCTATGGGTGCGTTGGAGCTCGTCGAAGAGCGGCAGCTCCCTCAGGCAGGGCGGGCACCAAGTAGCCCAAAAATTGAGTACCAGGACTTTTCCCTTCCAATGACTGCTCGCGATCTCCTGTCCACTGGTGTCGGGCAGCTGAAACCGCGGCAACCGATCGAGGCGGTCGGTTTCGCTGTCTCCTCCGACGGGAACCGGTGCGTTAAAATCTCGTCCACCGTCGAGCCACCGCGGAGCCAAGGCGGCGAGCCCCACGCCCAGGGCGCCCGCGATTAAGGCTATCAGAACTATCTTGCCAGTGGTCATTGTACTGCTTCGCGAAGGTGATCGGCGAACTCCTCTGCCGGCTTGAATCCAATTACCCGATAGCCGCGCAGCTCCCGGCCTTTGCGATCGAAGAACAGGATGGCGGGCGGACCGGGTATACCGAAGCGGCCCTGAATGAGCGCCTTGTCCGAGGGATCGTTGGCGGTTACGTCGGCCTGCAGCAAGACGAACCGACCCATCTCGGCAATCACCTCCGGATCGGAGAAGGTATAACGCTCCATTTCCTTGCAGGACACGCACCAGTCCGCATAAAAATCCAGCATGACCGGTGTGCCGGTAGCGCTGGCGGCGGCGATCTCCCGATCCAGATCCTCGACCGTCTTGATGCGCTTGAAGGTGGCGTGCTGCTCTGCGGCGCCGCCGACTTCCAGCCCGAGGCCGCGCAGGGGCTGCAACGTGTCCTTGCCGCCTGCGGCGGCTCCCACCAGCATGAGTACGCCGTAGGTGAGCAAGAAGAATCCGAGACCCTTCCACAGCTTTCTCCAACCGTTCGCATCGGGCGGAAGATGCTGCAAGGCGCCCAGGTACACACCCGAGCTGATGAGAAGCAGGCCCCACAAGACCATGGCGGCGGCGGGAGGCAGGATGCGCTCGAGAAGAACAATGGCTACCGCCAGGAGGGCGACTCCGAAGACGGCCTTTACTGCATCCATCCAGGCACCGGCTCGTGGCAGCAGCTTGCCCGCGGAGGTACCTATCACGATGAGCGGGGTGCCCATTCCGATGCTCAGCGCGAAGAGGGAGGCGCCACCAAGCAGCCAGTCGCCGGTCTGGCCGATGAAGATCAGGGCTCCTGCGAGCGGCGGTGCGACACAGGGACCGACGATCAGGGCAGAAAGCAGGCCCATGATGGCGACCCCGGCAAGGGTCCCGCCCTCCTGACGATTGCTGATCTCGGATAACCTGGACTGCAGACTGGAGGGCAGCTGCAGCTCATAGAAGCCGAACATGGACAAAGACAAGACAACAAAAATTAGGGCAAAAAGGCTGAGTATCCAAGGATTCTGGAAAGCGGTCTGCAGGTTGGCGCCGAAAAGACCGGCGAGAACTCCGGTCGCCGTGTAGGTCAGGGCCATCGCAAGCACGTAGACCAAGGACAACAGGAAGGCCTTGCGGGTGGTGACGGCAGGACCCTGACCGGCGATGATGCCCGACAGGATGGGGATCATCGGAAAGACGCAGGGGGTAAAAGACAACAGCAGGCCAAAGCCGAAGAAAAGGGCAATGACCGCCCACAGATTTCCAGCGGCCAGAATGGCCGCGATCTGGTCGGATTCGGACACCGGTTGCGCGCGGGAGGTGGCTTGTGTCGGCGCCCTCGCTGTGGGTGTCTCCTGGGTTGGATCCGTTGCGATCGGCGTTACATCGCTTGCGGCGGGCAGGTCCAGGCTCACTCGCTGGGTGACCGGCGGGTAGCAGATCCCGAGCTCGGCGCAGCCCTGATACTTGACGACCAGATTGAGACGGGTCGGTTCCTTGGATGCGCGCCGAAGCGGTAGCGGTAGGTCGATGCGCTGGTGGTAAACGGCGACGTCGCCGACAGTGCCGTCGGGGCGAACCGAGCTCGGCTTGATCTCCGCCTCCGGCAATTCGTAGGGGCCGAGGGTGACGTCCGGCGAGTCCTCCAGGGCGATTTGGATTTTTTCCTCGTAAAGGTAGGTCCCGTCGGCGATGTCCCAGGTGAGCTGCAGACGGTCTGGGGCCGCGACCTCCGCGCTGAAGCGGTAGGCCTCTTCCGCTTCCAGGATTTCCTCGTCCATCCCCAGACCCAAGGACTGACCGAGCTCGGCAAGAACATCCAGTGCCGGTGTCCGGGAGGATTCGATTGGTGATGCAATCGACGCGCTCGTTGGCGTCGGGGTTTCCAGGTCGAGCTCTGGCCGGGGTGCTGGTGTGGCGGCCGCACGCTTGGGCAGTTGGATCAGAACTTTTTGACGGTGGGGCGGGTAGCAAAGCCCGGCGTCGGCGCAGCCCTGGGATATGGTTTCCAGATCCAGGATGTCTCCGGCATCTGCCGCTCGCTTGACCGGAACCTCGATATCGACCCGCCCACGGTAGATCTCCACGTCGCCGAAGAACTCGTCATGCCGGACCTCGGCGTCCGGCGTCTTCGGGCTACCGATTTCAATACCTTCGGTGTGGCTGCGGAACCTGAACTTGGTGCGGTACATGTAGTAGTCGTCTTCGATGTCCCACGAGACGACGAGGGTTTCGGGATCGATTGACTCGCTCGAGATACGGAATGCCTGGTCGGGTAGGAGGAACGCGTCTTCCGTCCCTGGAGCGGCCAGGGCGGCAAGCGCCAGCAAAAGCGGTAGCAGGGGGATCAGGCGTCGGCTGTGGTGCATGTGCTCACCCATCGCAGGTACTCGGGCAGACCCTCGGCCACAGAAGTTGCGATGATCTCGGGCAGCTCGTACGGATGCAGCTCGCAGAGACGCGTACAAAGCGCCTCGAAGCGAGCCTTCGTGGTTTTGATCAACAGCAGGATCTCCGTATCGCGCTCGACCTTGTCCTGCCACCGATAGACGGACGTCAGCGGGGGCAGCCGGTTGACACAGGCGGACAGCCGCTCGATTACCAGCGTCTCTGCG
>JAJDOL010000123.1 GCA_022340195.1 Chromatiaceae bacterium | reverse complement strand
ATCCACGGCGACTATCGCCGAATCGCCGCCCCAGACCTGCTCAATTCCGCGACCAACTACGAATGCTACAAGGGCATGTGGTCGAGTTTGAACGACGGCAATTTCTTTGAGATTGCCCACTCGCTCAACCGGCTTTTCGGCGCGCACGGACTATACCGTGATCTGATGTTATACAACTTCGTCGACAACCACGACGTCGACCGTGCGGCGACCATACTGAACAATCCGAGGCAACTCGCGTTGTTGTACCTGCTGCTGTTTACAATCCCCGGCGTACCGTCGATTTATTACGGCAGCGAGTGGGGCCTGAAGGGCCGCAAAGAGCACGGGGACCGAGCCCTTCGTCCGACGCTACCCCCGCTGGCCGCAGTCCAAAACCTGCCAGCCCCGGAATTGCCGGAGACCATCGCGTCGTTGAGCCAGGCACGGCACGGCTCGGTGGCGCTGTGCTTTGGTTGCTACAGGGAACTTTACGTGCGAAGCCGACAACTCGCTTTTGCCCGGACCTGCGACGACGAAACCATCATTGTCGCTTGCAACGCTGAAGCCGACTCAGCCGAGGTGGTGTTGCCGACTCAAACATTGGGCCAAGGCACGCTCACCGACGTACTGCACCCAAGCTTCCAGGTCGCCGTCGAATCCAATCGCGACGCACGTGTCGAAGTTCCAGCTCAATGGGGCCGCGTGTTACGTTGGCAAGCTTAGCCGCCGCCTCCGACTGCGCATTCGCAAATTAAACCGGTCGCGACGACTTGTTCGGCGACTCTGAGCTTTACGGCGTCGACGAATCCAGCACGAAGGAACGCGGTGTCAGCTCCCGGAGCGCTCGTACCAGTTGCGCGGTCTGCGTTTCCCCCGCCCCGCGCGCCCCCAGTGCCATCGCCAACGCGAGCGGCAGGTCTATGGCCGTGCCTCGGGCCAAGCGCTTTTCATAGAGTTGCTCGAACGAGGACGGAAGGCGAAGGGTCCAGTTGTCCGGGCTCACCGCCCCCGGCATGTTGTAGCGCTCGTTGAGCCCGAAGAGGTCGGTGAAGAACATCATGATGTTTTCGGCGCGGCTCGCGAAGACCTCGGCGAGCATCGCGTTGGCGAGCAGCCCCGGGTCGAAGAGAATCGCGGTCCGCGCCGTGTCCGGCAGGCGGAGGACACGGCCGAGGTGCTCGGCCCACTGGGCGCGCTGCTTGGAGGTCATCCCCTGTACGACGGCCCAGATCGATGGGGTATCGTGGGTCCCCAGCATCACCCAATCCGCCGGCCGGGCGTTGTCCGCCCGGTACACGTCGCCGCGATCATCGAGCTCGGCCTTCTGCACGATCCGAAAACGCCCGATCCCGCTCCGGTCGAGCACCAGCCCGAGCGGGCGCGGCATGGTGCTCAGGACCTCGCAGGCGATGGCGTCTACCGCGCGCCCGTGGCGCTGAACCGTCTCGACGAGCAAGTCCATAGCCACTGCGTAACGGTCGACCTGCTCGGAATCGAGCCACATCACCCAGTCGTCAGCATGCCGTGAGAGGCGACGGTCGATTTGGGAGGGGCGCGCGATGGCGTACTGGGCGAGCGCCGGATGATCGGGCAAGTCGGGAGACTCGTAGAGACGGGCGCCGCGCCGGACGGCTTCCTCGGGATCGGCGATGTCCGTGCGGTACACCCAGGGGCATACGAGTGCATGCGGGTGATCGACCCGAACACCGTCGTACTCGCGCAATATCTTCTCGAACCGGAGCGCGAGGAAGCGGAGGGCGGGTCCAGGAGAGACTCTCCCCGATGCCTCGGTCTGGAAAAGCTGCTTGGGGTCGAGCACGGCATATCCCCAAGGCTGCCCCTGGGGCGTCGTGCGGCTCGGGGGAGCGCCCATGGCGTACCCGTCGAGCAGGATCGACCGCCAAGCCCAGGTGTCCACCTGCGACAGCCCCGCCTGCATGTCAGCAAAGATGCTGAGGCCATTGCGCCGCGCCGTCTCTCGGAAGCGCGTGTGCGCGTCGTGCGCGAGCATCTGCCCCAGCACGTACCTGTCGATGGCGCCGCGATGTTGTGCCCTCAGGGCGCTCAGACGCTCGTTTGCGGCAGGATCCTCGGCGCCGCGCGCAAAGAGATCGCCGTCCCTCGGCCAGCGGCGGAAGTTCACGCCACCGCGGGACTCTGCGATGGCGTGGTACAGGGCGTCGCGCTCAACCCACTGGGCATTCTCGGTTTGAAAGGCGGTGAGCTTGTCCTGGACCTCGCGGCGTGCGGCGCTCTCGAGGGCGGTAAACGCCTCCTCGAGCAATCGCCGCATGG
Organism: Chromatiaceae bacterium; assembly: GCA_022340195.1. GTDB lineage: Bacteria > Pseudomonadota > Gammaproteobacteria > Chromatiales > Chromatiaceae > Thiosymbion. The sequence goes on along the minus strand of JAJDOL010000123.1, from coordinate 10,976 downwards.
TCGCGTGGGCGCGCGCGTGGTCGGCGCGGGCGGGCGAGGTCGTGCCGGAGGTGGTTTCTGCGGCGCGGGCAAGGCTCTGCGTCGACACGGTACCCGCGAGCAGGCCAGTCCTAAAAGTCGCGAGCGGAATGGACAGAACAGACCGGGAGAAGACGGTCCCGTCATAGGGAGAGGGATTGTCCTTGGTGGTCTGGCCTTTGGGCCCGAGCTGGATCCCGGTGAACCCAAAACGCGCGACGAAGGCGAGGAGGCGCGCTGCGGCGACAGTTCCCGGTGCGCCCCACCCGATATCCTCATCGGGGTCCGAGGGAAAGGAGGCGTCGTGAATGGCGAGCAGAAAGCGCTTTACGCCGAGTGCTTGGAGCGCATCGCGCCGGAGGCCAGGCCGGTCCGACGGGATCGGCTGTACCCGCTCGTGCCCGCCACGGGCGATCCCAGTGCGGGCCAACCCGCGCACCATGTCGTCGATATATTGCTCCGCCCGAAGCCAGTCCTCCACATCTTTCCCCGGGGTGAAGCCTCGCTGCTCCGCGAGGTAATAGGCGGCGACGGCGACCATCTCGCGGCGCTCGTGAGAGGACAGTTCAGCGGGCGAGCTGGATGGTGAGAGGGAACTGGACGCGGGCTCAGCGTTCGGGGTGACGGAAGTCTGTGTCATTGGGGAGCAACATTGTCGGTCGGTGATTGTACGGTCAAACCGAAACCGATGCGTAACAGGGCAAATTGGGTAACGAACGATAGGCTGATCGGCTCCTCCTTCCGGCATCGTCGAGCACCCAAGCGATCCCTCGATCTCGGTTCAGCCCAATGCGCCTGCCGCCAGCCATTTCTACATTACCACACGCAAAGCATAGAAAACATTCGTCATGCAAACGACGAACCTGGCAATGGACTTCCGAAGCCAGGAATCGGAGCGCGCCGTTTCAGCGGCGAGGCGAAACCTAGGAGTCCGGTGTTTCGCACATTGCTGCCGTGCGAGCCGAAGACACCGGTCGTAGTAATTTGCGTATACCGGTGAGCGCCTTGTGGGTCTGCTCGGCTTTGGCGCGGCGGCCTGGAAGAGCGGGCCGCGCGATGAGTGGATTGGCTGGAGCCGGGGGCAGCGCCACCGCAACCTCGCTGCGGTGGTCAACAACGCCCGGTTTCTGATTCTGCCCTGGGTTCGCGTCTCTTCGCTAGCCGGTAAGCTGTTGGGGATGGCCGCCCGCTCGTTGCCGGTGCACTGGGAAGGGCGTTACGGCTACCGCCCGGTGTTGTTGGAGACCTTCGTGGAGACGAAGCGTTTTGCCGGGACCTGTTACCGGGCGGCGAATTGGGCCTGCGTGGGTCAGACGCAGGGCCGGGGAAAGCTGGGGGATCATCGCCTTGGTCAAGTTCCGATCTCAAGGTGGGGTCGATACGTGCGTTCATGCCGCCTCCGGTGATTGCTTCGAACTGGAGGCATCCTAATCAGCTCCGTCTCAACCGATCACGCACGGCTGCCGGAACTACACTTTGGACCACAACGCCCGGGAGCTCGGCGAAGCACTGCCCGTCTTCCCGGCTCAACGCCAGGTACTCGGCCGTGATCGGATCATGCGATCACTTCGGGATCACCTGGTTGTTCGTGCCCAGATCGACGACGACGCCATTGGGATCACCGATGAAGACGTTGGTCTGGGTACTCGCGCCGAAGAACAGCGCGACACCGTCGGTCCGAAGACCCCGGAAGCTGTTTCCTTTAAACAGGTTGCCGTTGCCGAGGTTCCACTCGTCCTGAGACGAGCTCGGATCGAACAAGAAGTCCGAGAACGCCACGCCGTGCTGTGCCCAGCCCTCGAACACGTTGTTCCGCACGGTGCTGTTCTGCAGGTAGAAGGGCGGGAAGAAGGCGGGGAAGCCGGCCCATCCCGCCAGTACGGCCGCGAATTGACCGCTCATATTGCAGTAGTTCCCCTCGATCGACATGGTGCCTTCTTCGTTCGTCAGGCCGGGCATGATGCAGATGGCCGTCGGCCACCCGCGGAGCCTAACCTGATTGTCGGCGATCAGGACGTGCTTCGCCTTGGAGCCGATGACCTTCAGCACCGCGGGATGCCCCCCGATTCCATCGAGCACCGTGGGCGTCGTGAGGGGCGCCAGATTCGAAACCGTGGCGTCGGTGATGAGCTCGTTGCCGACGATCTCGATCACGGCATCCGGGTTGTTGCACCCCTCGATCTCGACGCCCTCTCCCCGCGTGTAGATCCGGTTGTTCCGGATGTCGACGTGGTCGAAATCGCACTGGGCGAATGCGAACCCGTTGTCGTCTCCTTCCGGGAAGCGTACGCCGCGCGTGTCGATGTGATTCTCGTAGGCGTGGAAGCGCCCCTTCAGATTGCCTGCCGCCGGTCCCAGCGCGGCCCCGCCGACTGCGAAGCGCAGCTTGGCTTGTCCGGTGATCCCGGTGAATCGATTTTGCGTCAGCAGAAGCGTGCTGTTCAGCTGCGACACCTGGAGGGCGATCGGCTTGGCGCTCGCGAACCAGAGGCGCTCGATGTGGATCGTGCCCTCTCCCGAGCTGTCGTCCTTGATGACGAACGGCGAGCGGGTGTCGCTGTTGATCACGGTGACGCGCCGTGGATCCGGCCTCGCTTCACCGCTCGGATCGCCCGTCCCCTCGATCATGACCGGGCCGTGGATCTCGATGCAGCCGGGGCAATCGCTGAAGTCGAAATGCCCCTTCATGACGACACGCCCCTTCTCGCCGCCGCGCTGGACGCCCAGATTGACGGCGGCCTGGACGGCCTGGGGATCCTTCTGGGGGTCGTCCTCGCCCTGTACCGTGATCGGGCAGATGGTGTCGAGGTTCTGCTCGATGATCCAAATGTCCTCGTCGTTCGTGAAGCCGTCCAGATTGAAGTCGTAGGTGCTCGAAAGGCCCCAGGAGTTGGCGATGGACTTTGCGTTGCGGAGATCCTCCCGGTCGACGACGAAGTCGATGTTGCCGTCACCCTGGCAGCCGTAATCGGGCAGGAGGATGTCGTCCAGTTGGCTCGACAGCCTGTTGTAGTGCCACCGTTCCAGTGGGCTGAGGTTGGCGCCGTCCGGGTCCGGCTTCAGATCCAGCGTCTCTCGATCGAGGCGCGGCTTCCAGGGATGCTCGTTGATGCGATAGAGCTCGTTGGTGGTCGTCTCTCGGCACGCACGGACGTGATCATCCCAATCGTATGTCGTGTTCTTCACGATCTTGTACCGAGCGTCGCGCATCCCGACCGAAGTCTCGGGTACCACGTTGACCGGATCCCGGTTGGGAAACTTCGCGAGGTACTGGTTCACCTCGCAGCAGTTGTCGACGCCGCCCGGCTTGATGCCCTCCCCATGCGCGCCCTCGCCCCACCAAACGCCGCCGTTGTCGGTGCAAACGCCCGCGGTCGGCGGGAGCTGCACGCAGCTGCTCCCGATCACACAGGGACCATTTTCCTCGCCGTCCTTCTGCAGATTCGGCGCGAGCATCGTGAAGTTGGAGGTGCGAATGCGCTCGTGGGTTGGATCCACGAGGTAAGGCATCACCGCCTGCGAGTCGAGCGGACGCGGTACGACCTCGTGCACGTCGATCCCGGCGATCTCCCCAAAGAGCTGAAACAGGTCGGCAGCGTTCACCATGAAGGGGACGGTGCGATCGGGCATCTTGACCATCGGCCCGGCGATGATCAGCGGAACCCATGCGCCCGTCTGGTACGCCGTGCCCTTGGCTCGAGTGGGGTCAAAGGGAAACTTGACGGTGTTGGCCAGTGTGCCGTTGTCACCGAGGATGATGACGACCGTGTTCGTCTCTGTCGGGTCGTACTCGAGCTCTGCGTTCTCGTTCATGGTCGCGAGCCCCGTCTCGACCAGCAGGCGTTCGACCTCGAAGTCCATCGCTTCGATCATCAGGTTCGTCAGCGCGCGCTTGCCCGGGGTCTTGTCGCACTGGAGCCTGCTCTCGCTGCCGTTGGAGGAACGCAGCTCCTCGACCGGAGGCTGCATGACGGGGGTATGTGCCGTGGCGAACGAAACCGTGGCCATCCACGGCTTATGCTTCGGTCGCTCGTTGATCCACTCGATGGCCTCCTCGACGACGACCTGACCACGATACCGCCGCGCTCTGGGATCCTTGGCGACATCCACGACGTCCTTGGTTCCGTCCGGATAGTTGTAGACGAGCGGCGATACGTAGTGGCCGCTGTACGTATCGAAGTTGATGTTCCCGGGCGTCCTGCGCTGGCAGCGCTTGTCGGGATCGAAGATGCCGCCCTGGTCCCGGCATGTTCGTCCCGGGGGCACCGGGCCGCTGCTCGACATCTCGCTGCAGCTGTCGTCTGGCATGTAGCAGGCACCCGAATCGGCGCCATTCTCCTGGTCCGCGCCCGGGACGAAGCCGCAGGCATACGTGCCCCTACGTGCGACACCCCCCGCCGTCGTGTCGATCGACGACGGATCACCCGTCTCGTCCAGCCAACCGGCAAAGTAGTCCCAGCCCAGCGAGTACGGGAGCAGGAGCTCGGCTTCATTGTTCGCCTGAAGCGCGATGTGGAACTTGCCGAACAGAGCGCTCTCGTAGCCTCGTTCGGCCAACACCTTCGGCGTCGTCATGTCGTACGGGGAGACCATCGAGCTCGCGAGGTCTCTCTGGCCGAGCGGGTTGTTGACCTCGGTGCGGACCGGGTAGCGCCCGGTGAAGAGCAACGCGCGCGTCGTCGAGCAGGCGGGCATCGCCCAGGCGTTCCTGAACAGGACACCCTCATTGCCGATCGCTTCGATGGTGGGCATGTCGGGTGGCGTCTCTCCGCCGTATCCGAACGACTGCATCTGATCGATGCCGACATCGTCCATGATGATGAACAGGATGTTCGGCGGCTTTCGATGGTCGTTCCCGCCGTTGGATGCGAATGCGTCCCCGCACGGCCGGGCCAGCAGCAGACCGGCGAAGACGAGGACCGTTGCGATTCGCGCGGCGAGCGGGCGCCACCCGCATCTCGCCGGTGTTGTCCACGCGTAGGTCGCGCTGCACCCACTCGCTTTTTGCTGCAGCGGAGCACGGGGGTCGAGATGGGTAGTCATATGACATCCTCACGGCTACGCGTCTCTCGGCTCGACGATCGAGCACACTGCGTTCCGGCCGAGACGACGGGGATGGAGCTCGAAGCTCCGCTGGATTATGCGTCAGGAAACAACACCGAGTGGTTTTATTTTCACAGAACTTCCTTTTACCCTGCTGAGCGCGGTGATGCCCCGGCGCTTTTCCGGCGCTTTGCACGAATAGGGAGAGATCCGAGGGATAGGAACTTCAACCGCACGACGGTTGGGTTGGGGGGCGCCACCATTGACAGATGCTCGAGCAAGCCTCTTGACAAGGACGCAAGGCGGGCTGCCCGGGAGAAAGCCGCCGTTCCGAAGGGTGAAGAGCCTGCGGCTGGCGCAGCTTTCCAGCGTGCGATCGGCGTGCACGTAGGGGCTGGCACGCCACCCGGAGGACCCCGGCGACTGCCGGGGCTTGCCACTGCACCTCCTGTTCGAGCACGGTCTCGGGTTGCGGGTTCGCCAGGGCGTCGGCTTGGGGCGAACGGCCGCTTTCCGTTGGACTGGTGCCAGCGCTACCAGGTCGGCGTATTGGAAACCCCGACCGGCGCGTCGAGCATCAGCCACATGTACATGATGTTGGTGATCACGTCGTTGTCTAGCGCAAGCAGACTGGTTGTGGTCATGCCGGCGACGTCGAAGTCCATGAACGCCGAGTATTTTTCCAGTTTTTTTCCTTCCTCGAAGATCAGCTTGGTGGTGACTACTCCGATGGCCACGGCGGCCCCGACGATAGCGACGGGCCCGGCGGCGGCAGCGATCACGCCGCCCATGCTGAGACTCGTGACATACCCGGCGGCGGCCGCGGAGCCCGTCAGAGCAGAACCCACCGTCAGGCTGGTGGAGACCGTCACCACCTCGCCGGTGACCAGCACGAACTGCGCCGTTGCGGCGCCTATGCCGAATGCGGACACATAGGCCGCGGTGCTGGCAGCCACGATCGATCCGGCGACGAAGACGCCGCCGGCGGCCATGCTCTCGTGCATGTGCCGCACCTCTTCGGACTGTTTGTCCAGGTACTCGCCCGAAAGGGCCGCGTTCGCCTTGTCGACGAAATCCGGGGTGTTGAGATCGCCGAACAGCTCGGGCCCGGCAGTTTGGGGCTTGGACGCCCAGTATTCGGTCTTCATCTGGTAGGCCTTGTCCTTCCAGCGCTGCAAGTAATCCTTGGTGTAGACCAGCAGCTTGACCTCCAGGTTGTCGAAGGCGGCCTGAACCTCCGGGGACAAGGGCCAGTCCAGCTCGCAGGTCAGGGGCACGGAGGGCGGCAGCAGCCCCGCGTACTGACATTGCCGATAATCGAGATACAGACCGATGACGGTTTCGACCAGGTAGTAGTACATCAGGTCCGAGTCCATGGCGTATTCGCCGAGCCGCAACCGCCGCTGTGGGTAGCTGGGGTCCCCGATGGAGGTGTAGATGGCGATGCTGTTGTCGATGCTCCGCCGCGAGTCCGCCTCCCACTCGTCGAGCGCGGCCAGAACCGTGGTATCTCCGGCGTACAAGCCACGCGCGACGGAGGCCCGTGCAGTTACGCCCGCCTTCGCGGCATACAGACCCTCGAAGACGGCGGCGGATATGTCCGGGTCTTCCGCATGCTCGATCATGCGGTCCAAGGCCATCTGAAAGATGAGGTCGTCTGGGTCCATACCGAGCTTGTAGTTCGCCCATTCGTTCAGGGAGACGATCTGAAAATCCGTCTCATCCTCCGGCAGGCTGATGAAGGTGTCCAGGTTCACGTCCACGTCCACGATTAGATCCGTCACCACGATGTCGTTGGTCTCAGTTTCCCCGATGACCTCCCCGCAGAATCCGGCGATGTAGGGTGCGCCTTCGCTGCATACCGTCAGCGGCGTGAAGGGCCCGCCCGGGTAGGGCGTACAGGTCTCCACCACATTGCCGCCGTCCAGGAAATAGGTGCACGAATCTGTGCCGATCAAGCGTGAAAAGCTCTGCAGATAGTCCCCGTCCGCGTCGCGGGGCCAGTCCAGCCCGTCATAGAGAATGGGATCGGTGGCAACCGGCGACTTGATGATGTCGGGGTTGCGGTTCGCCTTGGAGAACCGCTGGCGCAGGTCCTGGATGGCCCACCTCATAGTGTTGACGATGGGATGGCGGATCTGATTGGCGTGCAGACGCAGGAATTCGACGTAGCGGTCCTGCAAACCGGTGTTCGTCGCCAGGATAAAGGCCTCTTCCTCGGTGCGCCTGTCTTCGCCCTGCGGACCCTTGTCCCCGGGCGGTCCCTGGACCGTGCTGGCCGGACCGGTCGGACCCTGTGGGCCTGGATCTCCCGTCGGCCCCTTCTCACCGGTCGGCCCCTTGTCGCCCTGTGGGCCCTGGTCCCCTTCCGGACCCTTTTCCCCAGGGGGGGCCGGCGTGGTGCTCAGGTAGGTGATCCGTGCCTCGATCTGCTGGCGTTGCTGCTCGATCAGCCCGGAGATGCATCCGATCCTGTCGGCGGCGCCGGCACAGGGATCGGACGCCGCCGGCCAGACGTCCATGGAGACCAAAGGGAGCAGGATGAAGAATACCCATCGCATGTCGATACCCCCTTACTGCTCGACTTCCTGGAACGCGGACGTGGAGATCGACTCGATGTACTCTAGCATCGCCTCGAGCCTGCGCTGGTGGTGCTCCAATTCGTTGTCCCACTCGGCGAAGTAGGTCTTGGGCATCCCGGGCTCGGTGGCGTAACCGGCGGTGGTCACCGTTTCCACCAAGGCCTCGGCCTCCGCGGCCGTGAAGCCATAGCCGGGATCGCCCCGCTCCCCTTCTTCGCCGGCAGGGCCTTGGGCCCCAGTCGGACCTTTGAGGCCCAGAGGGCCCTTATCGCCGGGTTGGCCCTGGTCACCCGCGGGACCCTTGTCGCCGGTCGGGCCCGTATCGCCTCTCGGTCCCGTTTCGCCCGGGATCAAGGTGACGTTTTGGGCCTGTTGGGTGAGAGAGACCAGAAGGGCCTCGGCATCCGAAATCACCGACTCCACCTCCTCAAAGCGCGCCTCCAGGCTAGCCTGGCGTTGCTGCATCAGCGACACCGCCGCGGTCAGATCGGCAATCACAGAGTCGATTTCGGCGTCGATGTCCGAAATAGCTTGCATATCCGCACTCAACTGGGCGGCAAGCAGCTTTATTCCCAGTAACTCGATGGAAGTGAGATCGTTCAGGGCGGCCAGTACGCTCTGGTGGCGTTGCATCGCCTCCATCAGCTCGGTCAGACGATCAATGAGGTCGGATCCGGACTGCTGGGCCTCGGACACTTGTTCCTGACGTCCGGTCAGGATATCGAGATAGTGGCTGACGTCGTCGGCGCTCGGTCCGGTGGGACTAGATACCAGCAGCTCGATTTCTCTGATGTCGTACCGGATCGCCTCGTGCAGGAGGTTCCAGCTGGCGATCTGCTGTTCGCTGAGCTTTTGCGCATCGATGAAGTCGGCGTGGAGCGTATCGACCCTGGTTTGATAGCTCGGATCATTGCACGCGGCGAGCAACAGAAGCAGACCGACGAGCGCGTAGGTTCTGAGCGCCGGCATCAGCTGCCCCCCGCGTTGATGGCGTCGGCCTCAACGCCAAGGGTGTCTATCAGCGCCTGGGTCTCCTGCACCCGGGTCCTGAGCGCGTTTGCGGCATTTTCCATGGTCTCCATCCAGCGGTCCCGCTCGTCGAACACCGCGAAAATCGTTTCCGCTTGGTCAGGTGTCAATCCCTGTCCGATGGCGCCAGGATCTCCGGTCTCGCCCTTCTCCCCATCCGGGCCTATGTCGCCGATGATGCCAATGTCGCCCGGAGGTCCCTTCGGACCAATAGGGCCCTGATCGCCGGCGGGGCCCTTTGCACCTTGCTCGCCCTGCTCGCCCGTCGGACCCTGGGGCGGGACAGTATTCTGCAGACTGGTATTCAGAACGACCAGCTGCTCGTAGACGGCGAGCAGCTTCTGGTATTGCGACTCGTCCGCCAAGCCAGGAGTGGCGAGGGAGGCAAGAACGAGGAGAAGGACAACTGTTCGTTTCATCAAGTGAGTCTCAGTACATCTTGGCGTTTGCGGAGGGCTCCGATATTCCGGGCCCACTCCCAGCGTTTCACGGGATCTTTGTAGCAGATCACGACTTGCAATAATCGCAGGGGAATGTTGATCAAATGCAAGAATTATTATGATTTGCAGAAAAGTGCCTGAAGTCGCCGTTGGATGTCACGGCGAAGGGGTCGCGTCCCCGGAGTCGCGCACTCGACGCGCTAGAGGCTGCACCGAATGAACCGTCGACAGCCATCTCAGCAAGCGCTGAATAAAGCTACCCTGGTTTTCTCATTGCTCGGAAAGCAAATGTGGGATATTGGGCGTTAGCTCCACAACAGGTACGCCCTGCGCCATCTGCCGCTCCCCTCGCGTTTTCGGTCGTTGATTGCGCCTGAAATTAGCGAGGCAGGCCTGTTGCGCGGGAAGCACTGGTGAAATCAGCGCTTCCCCCTGGCTCTTATCTTGTAAAGATTTTGGCGTGTTGGCTGGGTGTCAACCCGAACTGTTTCTTGAATGCAGCAATGAAGTTGCTGTCATGAGAGTAACCCACTTTGGAGGCGACAATCTTGATTGGCAAACTTGGATCAGCCTCCAGTGCGCATTTCGCCACCTCGAGTCTGTGCCTGGCCAACAGCTCGAACAAGGTGCATCCGTACAGCTCTCTAGAGCCCGCGTTCAGCTTCCTTGCACTCAGTCCGACCTGTGAGGCGAGCGTTACGAGCGACGGCGGATTCTCGAGGTCTGCCAGCAGCAGGTCCGCGGCCTCCATAACGGCTTTTTTATGTGCAACTACGCTCGTCACCGCCTTGTCGCCCGTGACCGGGTTCACGCTGTCCTGTGCGAAGATGAGGGCAAAGAGCTGTAGCGCGGCTCCTTCCAGGAACAAGCGCCTCAACGCGCCTGTTAGCGAGCAGTTCGCGGCATTGTTGACGATCTGAATCGTCGCCGGCGTCATCCGGAACGATCTCAGGAAGTTCCTTTTCTTGACGAAATCCTCGATGGCTGTCGAGTTGTCCTCATCCTTGAACACCTGAACGGCTTGGCGAATGGGCAAGGCGGCCCCGAACGAACGGAGCGGCTCTCCCGGGTGCACATCGACAGTGATGGTTCCGCCATAGAAATCCGACAAGACACCCCAGTCCTTGTCCAGGATGAAGTAACGACCGTCCGCCAGGCGGCCCTCCGCGCGACCTGACAGGACGACCAAGAAATTCATCACGCGCTCGGAACGACCGTGGGAGGTATCTCGTGGGGTAACTGTGAACGGCTGCTCGGTCGCCACGTAGCCGATGTCGACCGCCGCGTAATCGTCGAAGGCCAGGCGCTCGAGCTTGAGTACCAGACCTTGCCGGCGAATCTCGACCAAATCGTCGGACCTATCCCGGTTGCGCGTTTCTCTGTCGCACAGCCATTTGTAAGTATTTTGCCTCATCGCTCGTCGACCTGAAGGATAGGAAATCCAACCACCGGCGCCGAAATATCCAGCGTTCCGAGCCGCAGGTCAATACACCGATGAGCGTCGAGCAAGGTGAGACGGGGGGGGCTGGGAGGCATTTATTAGTCCAAGAAGCGGCAGATTACCGGAAACAGGCAACGGGAAAGGCGGCAGCCACCGGCGCGCCGCAGTGTCTCCTATAGTCGGTTTCCTGCAATCTGCTGTTACTTGCGCTGAAAGAGCCGCTTCCCGCTACGCCCCTCCTTTCGGAGTGTCCTCCACAGCATGCATCTCACCTTTAACGACGTTCGGCAGGGACGTGATCAGATGCTGACAACGGTGAATTTTTCGACTTATACGATTCGAGTGCCTATCCTTAGGGACCGATAGAGATGGAAGAACTGCTCGGCACATAAAATCAATCCTTACAGGTACGTTTATGCATTC
>JAJDOL010000108.1 GCA_022340195.1 Chromatiaceae bacterium | reverse complement strand
GCTTGCTGATGCGACCGCGGCGGACCTCGCGGCCGGAGGAGTACTCTCGCGGCACCAGCCCGAGCCAGGCGGCAAACTGACGCCCGTTGGCGAACTGCTTTCCATAGCCCGCCGCAGCGACGATCGCCGCGGCCGTCAGGGCGCCAACGCCTTCGAGCTTCATCAGCCGTTGTGCCGTTTCGCTGGCGCGTGCCATCTGCTCGATGCGCTTGTCGTACGCGCGGATCTTCGTCGAGCTCGCGCAGGCGCCGATACTGATCGGCGAACAGCTCCCGTGCCAGGGTCGGCAACTGATTCTCGCCATCTTCCAGAATCTCCGGCAGGCTGCTGCGCAGCCGCCCGATGTTCTGCGCAACGACGATACCAAATTCACCAAACAGGCCACGCGTTTGGTTGACCAGCGCCGTGCGTTCCCCAACAGCAGCGAACGCATCCGGTGGAGCATCATCACCGATTGCTGTTCCTCATCCTTCACCGGTACGAAACGCATGCTCGGCCGACCGACCGCCTCGCAAATCGCCTGCGCGTCGTTGCGGTCGGTCTTGTCTCGTCGTCGGCTTTCTCGAGCATCTCTTCGGATTTCGCCTGCGCTGCGGCGGATGGGGTCGGTGCCTTGATCTGTGCGGAATCCTCCACGTTCATGGGCTCGTCGCCGGAGACCATCACCTTGGAGTCTTGGAGCACGGCTTCGGTCTTGGCCTCCGTGGCCACCGCTTCCGTCACCTCCTTGGCTTCGATCATGTCGGCGGCCATGGTGCTGGTGCCCTCGGCGGCAAGGTCGCCTCCTCGGCCTCGGTGGATGTCGCCATACCGGCGTCCTTGGCCGTGTTCACAACCGCCGCGTCCTCTACGGCAATGTCGGTTGCCTCCTGAGTGACCTCGGCCCCGGCCTTGACGCCGGAGGCGATCTCGCTGGCGGCCTTGGCGGTGGCGTCGGCATGTGATTCGGCGTGTGCGGCTCCGGCGAGAGCGAGTGCGGCCGCGGTGATGGAGGATGCAAGGATGTGTATTGGGTTTATGGCATTTTACCTTTCGAGTTGAAGACGCGGGTGCGTCGTTGATGAAATCGCCGAGCTCATCGACCCGGCCATTGCCAGTCGGCGAAGGCCGGCAAATCCTGCCCCTCGCTGTGGGCGAAGCGCTGGCATTCGAGAATCTGGTTCTTCATCTGCTCCTTGGCGTGAGCCCCCGAGACCTTCAGTCCAGGTATCCGGTCAATAGCGTCGATCACCAGGTCGAAGCGATCAATTTGGTTGCGGATGGCCAGGTCCATCGGGGTATTGATGTTGCCCTGCTCCTTGTAGCCGCGCACGTGGATGTTGTGGCTGTTGGTGCGGCGGTAGGTCAGCTTGTGGATCAGCCAGGGATAGCCGTGGAAGTTGAAGATCACGGGCTTGTCCAGCGTGAACAGGCTGTCGAAATCGGCGTCCGAGAGGCCGTGCTCGTGCTCTTCCGTCGGCACCAGGCGGAACAGGTCCACGACGTTGACGAAGCGCACCTTCAGCTCCGGGAAATGCGCGCGCAGCAGGGCGGTGGCCGCCAGCGCTTCCATGGTGGGCACGTCGCCCGCGCAGGCCATCACCAGATCGGGCTCGCTGTCCTGATCGCTGCTCGCCCAGTCCCAGATTCCGATGCCCTTGGTGCAATGCAGGATGGCCTCGTCCATGGAGAGATACTGCAGGTGCCTCTGCTTGTCTGCGACCACGACGTTGATCTTGTCGGTGCTATCCAGGCAATGGTCGACCACCGAGAGCAGGCAATTGGCATCCGGAGGCAGGTAGATGCGGGTCACCCTGGGACTCTTGTTGGTGACCAGATCGAGGAACCCCGGGTCCTGGTGCGAGAAACCGTTGTGGTCCTGGCGCCAGACGGTGGAGGTCACCAGGATGTTGAGCGCGGAAACGGGTGCCCTCCAAGGCGTGTCGAAGGACTTCTCCAGCCACTTGGCGTGTTGGTTGAACATGGAGCCGATGACGTGGATGAAGGCCTCGTAGGAGGCGAAGAAGCCGTGCCGACCGGATAACAGATAACCCTCGAGCCAGCCCTCCAGCGTGTGCTCGGAGAGCACCTCCATCACCCGCCCGTCGCGGGCGAGGTGGGTGCCGTCGGCGTCCTCGGGCAGGATCTCGGCCATCCAGGCCTTGCCGCTCGCCTGGTAGATATCGTCCAGACGGTTGGATGCGGTCTCGTCCGGGCAGAAGAAGCGGAAGTTGTCCGGGTTGGCGCGCATCACATCCCGCAGCAGACGCCCGCTCGGACGCGTGTTCTCCTCGCGCACCTCGCCCGGCCGTGGGATCTGCACCGCGTAGTCGCGGAAATCCGGCACCACCAGCGCCTTGCGCAGCAGGCCGCCGTTGGCAACCGGATTGGCACTCATCCTGCGGTGTCCCGCGGGCGCAAGCTCGGCTAGCTCCGGGGCCAGGCGACCGTCGTCGGTGAACAGCCGCTCCGGCCGGTAGCCCTTTAGCCATGCTTCCAACTGCCGCAGGTGGGCGGGATCGCGGTGCGGATCCAGCGGGATCTGGTGGGCGCGCCAGAACCCTTCGACCCGGTGGCCGTCGACCTCCTTGGGTCCGGTCCAGCCCTTGGGGGTGCGCAGCACGATCATCGGCCACTCGGGCAGGCTCGAGACGCCCTGCGTGCGCGCCTGATGCTGAATCGCGTGGATTTTCTCCACCACCGCATCCAGGGTCGCGGCGAGTGCCTGGTGAATCGCTGTGGGGTCGTCGCCCTCGACGAAATAGGGCCGGTAGCCGTAGCCGCGCATCAGGCTTTCCAGCTGCCCATGATCGATCCGCGCCAGCAGGGTCGGGTTGGCGATCTTGTAGCCGTTCAGGTGCAGGATAGGCAACACGGCGCCGTCTCGCGCCGGATTGAGAAACTTGGTGCCGTGCCAGGCGGTCGCCAGCGGCCCGGTCTCGGCCTCTCCGTCACCGACCATGCAGGCGACGATCAGGTCCGGATTGTCGAAGGCCACCCCGAAGGCATGGGACAGGCTGTAGCCAAGCTCGCCGCCCTCGTGCAGAGAGCCCGGCGTCTCGGGCGTGCAGTGGCTCCCGATGCCGCCGGGGAAGGAGAACTGCTTGAAGAAGCGCTGCAGGCCGTCCTCGCCCTGGCCTTTGTCGGGATAGACCTCGCCGTAGGTGCCCTCCATCCAGGCATGGGAGAGCACCGAGGGGGCGCCATGACCGGGACCGGAGACGAAGATCATGTCGAGGTCCTGCTCGCGGATCATTCGGTTCAAGTGCGTCCAGATCAGGGTCTGGCCGGGGTCCGAGCCCCAATGGCCCAGCAGTCGCTTCTTGATATGCGCGATCTCGAGCGGCTCCTTGAGCAGGGGGTTGTCCCTCAGGTAGAGCATGCCGGCGCACAGGTACAGGGAGGCGCGCCAGTAGGCGTCGATGCCCTCGAGCTCCGCGGTGCTCAAGGGGTCGGATCGGTTTTCTTGCGTGATCATGAGGTAACACCTCGGTTTGGAACGTCATGAGGCCTTCATCGATGGGCTCGGGTAAGAAATGCTAAGAAAGATGCGTGCCAACGAGACCCGGGAAAGTCCCAACAGGTCTGGTTTCTGTGTCGCTCGACAGTGCCTGTGCGGGCCTCGATGCCGCGCTAGCGCCACAGTCGTTCACAAGGCGACTCGTAGGCAAAGGTGCAACCTCGGCTGGTGTCGGGTGACAAGGTGAGGATGCGGATCGCGGTGGTTTTGACCCAGTTCTCCACCGTCCTGGTGCATTTGGACCAATGCCCCTTGTTCTTTGGCTTCTTCCCCTACCGAAGCCTATCAAGGACTTCGTGAATCCGAGCTCAGCGTAGGTCGGCATCCCCGTGCCGACCGCGTGGCTGCGTAGATCCTCGGGCAGAAGACCCGCTGGTCGCCTGAGCGGCGAGGCGCCTCGGCTCTCGTCGGAGCCTGCTTGACAACACTCGTGGACCTGGAAGGCAGCGTTCTTTGTTGGCACTGGGCTTGCTAAATCCTGGAGCAGGAGCAAACCTTTATGGAGGCCTTTTCCCGTGAGCATCCAAGCCGGCTCTTCCCGTCACTGGTCCCTCGAGGAGATCCCCTATGGGTCTATCGACCGGCAGCGCGCCCGGGCCGATCCTCATCTCCTGTACCTGGTCGCCGGGGCCTCCTTCGTTGAGATTACCTCAGACCTCTATGCCAGCAATCTGGCGGAGTACTTCATTGGCGACCGCGGCCTAACCCAGTGGCTCAGGGAACGCTGGGAGCCGGAGGAGAAACAGCACGGCCTGACACTGAGGCGTTACGTCGAGACCGTCTGGGCGGAGCTCGACCGGGAAGATACCTACTACGCCAGTAAGCACGTCTTTCAGGCCTTGCACCCGGCGCAGCGGTTTACACCAGTGGACCACCGGCGGATCAAGCGCCGCTATGCCCGCCTTGCCCGCCGTCACTACCCCTATCGCACCGCCGCCTGGATGTTGCTCACGCCCCTGCGTCTGAGCCCCATCCTGCAGTCCACGACGACACCTCTTCTCGCGTTTGCCGGCTGGCTTCTCGTGCCCTGATGCCAATTGTCCTTGTACAGAAGGATGTTGCCCCCTCTTTCACCAACCGATCGACCTGGAGAGCTATCATGACCACCCTTGCCTCTACAAGCCACTGCAGTTGGCACCTTGACCGGCGACTTCCCCTGGCTTTTGTCGCGGGATTCCTCGGGGTTCTGCTCTTTCATCAGCCAATGTTGGGAGTCCTTCACGCCCTGGGTCTGACGGCGCTTGCACCCTATCCGATGGTAGCCACCGTCCCATTCGGTGTTCCCAGGGTTCTGTCGCTCGCCTTCTGGGGAGGCGTCTGGGCCATACCGCTTGCCTTGCTCCTCAGGTGTGTGCGCGCGCGGACCACCTACTGGTTGACCGCACTGCTGCTCGGAGCAATCGGGCCCTCCCTGGTGAACTGGCTGGTGGTTTTGCCGCTGAAAGGGGCTCCCGTTGGTGGGGGATGGCATCCCTCTGGGATCTTGACAGCGCTCATCATCAACGGGGCCTGGGGGCTCGGAACCGCCTTCCTGCTGCGCTGGACCTCTCGGCGTGTAGTTCGGACCGACCAGCCCATTGGGCCGTAGCGACCGGCTTCCCCATGGGACCCGCTGCCGTCATCGCCGTCACTATGAAATTCGCAAAGCGCGTTCGCTCCCTCTCCCTCTGGGAGAGGGTTGGGGTGAGGGATCCCGGGCGGGCAGACACACATGTATTCCGCGGGAGCCCCAACGCCGGCAAAGCCCTCGCTCGCGCCTCAGCTCGTTATTTGGCGATCGCTCTTGAACACAAAGGGCGGGCAGATCTGCGGAGAATCGGTCGACGGGAACAGGGGGTTGAAGGCTGGCACATGTCTATGCGACCTACTGCATCATCGAATGAGATGGACCCGTTGGTTCCAAGTTACCCGCGAGCACCATTCTTTTCGGGGACTATACTGGTTTGATGAAAAGGTAACCTCTCGAATGGAATTTGGGGGTGTGGGTCAAGGACAGCGGTGATACCCGGCTTGAGAACGTCGTACTCCCGGGCAACGATTGTCGAGGGACTCGACTATGGCGCAAGCTCGGCGGTCATGGATTGACGCATTGCGGAGGGGGCCTTGCTCGCACAGAGGCGGCGGACCCCTTGCCGGGTCATGACACGAATCGAGAACCGCAAAATGCCGATGATCAACCTGCTCGATATTCGCAACCGTCGCTGGTTCCGGCTTCCATGCGCAACGCTCGCCGGCTGGTCGGTCGTGATCCCGACCCTGAGCTTGCTGTTTCTCGTCTCGACGCCCGTCCAGGCGATCCCAGCGTTCGCGCGCCAGATGGGTGTCGAGTGCACCGAATGTCACACCGCCTATCCCCAGCTCAACGCATTCGGGCGGGAGTTCAAGCTGACGGGCTACACCCTCGGCGCCGGCGGCGTACCCTGGTACAAGAGGCTCGCCCTTATGACGGAGCCGTCCTTCACGCACACGTCGGCGGACTTGTCCGATCCGCCCGAGGATTTCGGCGCCAACAATAACCTCGCCTTTACCCAGACCAGTCTTTTCTTCGGGGGAAGGATCGCAGGCAAAGCCGGCGGATTCGTGCAGGCGACCTACGACGGGGTCGCAAAGGTGCTCTCCTGGGACAATACGGAC
>JAJDOL010000375.1 GCA_022340195.1 Chromatiaceae bacterium | reverse complement strand
ACCGTCTGCGGATGTTGCAACCTGAAGCGGATGCCGTTGAGCTTCAGTTCGTGGGCAAGACATTGTTCATAAGTGGATTCCAACAATCCCGGGCCTAGCTCCTGGTGAACCTCGAGCGCGCAGCCGATTACTCGGTTCGATAGTCCGTCGAACTGCATTCTTCGTGTCCTTCGTGTCCTTCGTGGTGAAATCTGTTTCCACTATACGGCGCGCATGCTTTGAGAACCATACGATGTCCAGGTTGATCGGCTAGCAACTTGTTTAAGTTGTTTCTGAACCGTTGCTTAGCTTGTTTTTTATTCGCCACTTATTGTGCTGGTTCGTCGCCTTCATCCTCGGCGCTTCCCAGGCGAATCTCCACGTAGGCTTCATCGCGAAGCTGGCGCAGCCATATCTCGACTGCCTCATCCGCCTTACGCTCGCGGAGCGCCTCTCGGGCCTTCAGTCGCATGATGTCGTCCGTCGTGTCTTGGGTGCGTCGCTCAACGACCTGTACTATGTGCCACCCGAAGGTGCTCTTGAATGGCTCGCTCACCTGGTTCGGACCCAGGGCGTTCATCACTGCCTCGAACTCGGGTACTGTGTCTCCGGGGTTGACCCAGCCCAGATCGCCACCTTTGAGCGCGGAGCCCGTATCGTCGGAGTGAGAGCGGGCCAGGGTAGCGAAGTCGTCGCCGCCGACGATGCGGATCCGAAGCTGCTCCAGTCGGATTCTGGCGTCGTCATCGGATACGATCTCGTTGGTGCGAATGAGTATGTGGCGGGCGTGGGTCTGGGTCACTATCTCGGGTGCAGAGCCCTTGAGATCGGTTAGTTTGATGATGTGAAAACCACTTGGGCTCCGCAGCGGTTTACTCACTTCCCCCTTCGACAGTGAGTTTGCCGCTTCCTGGGCCAAAGAGGGAACCTGACCCATGGGGAACCAACCCAGGTCACCGCCTTCCAGGGCTTGCCGCCCGTCGGAGAAGCGCACGGCCAGTTGTGCGAAATCGGCGCCATCGCGCAGACGCCCCTCGAGATCCTCAGCCTTGGCCTCGGCCTTCTTGACCGCCTCGGCAGGTGCGCCCTCGGGAACGGCGATCAGTATGTGGGATAGCCTCACGTCGGTACGCTCGACCAGACGGCTGGAGTCACGCTCCAGGAAGCGGTCGATCTCCTGTTCCGTGACGTCGATGTTCTTGACTACCTCTTGGGCCTGAAGGCGGGTCGTTACTAGCTGAAGGCGCGTATCCGCGGCGAAGTCCTCGAACCGCACGCCACCGGATTCCAGCGCGGCCTGCAGCTCCTCCAACGTCATGCCGTTGCGCGCTGCGATATTGGTGATGGCGTCGGTCAACATGGCGTCGTCGACCGTGATGCCCAGACTCTCGGCCTTCTGCAGCTGAAGGCGTTTCAGGATCATGCGCTCGAGGACTTGGCGCTCCAGGTCCGCGCGCGGCGGAAGCGTCGTTCCTCTACCCTGGATTTCCGGGATGACCAAGGCGACTTCGTGGGCGAGCTCGCTCCCTACGATAACGTCACTGTTGACGACGGCTACGATGGAATCGAGCTCCTCGGTTGCCCGGAGTGCGCCGGCGGCGGGAACGAGAAAACAGATCAGCAAGACCAGCGACCGCCGGGTTGGGCGATTTCGCCGGATGGTGTTCCTAGTCTGCATGATAGCCATAGATTCCGCGCTCGAAGAGTTTGTCGACGTGTTGACCGATTGAGCCAAGCCCGGCCAGCTCGACCTGCACCATGACGCTGGTGCTGCCGGCGCTGTCCGGCTTGTTCTGCAGGTGGCGGCCCACCAGACGCAAACGCCAACAGCATTGCCCGTATTCGAGGCCGGCGAATGCCTCGACAGTTTGACTGTTGAGCAGCGAGTAGTTCCACCGGCCGACGAGCTGGATCTGCTGGTTCACCGGCAGTCGGAACGACAAGTCGGTGTCTTCGTACCTGGTCTCCTCGCCGGTGCCGAGATCGAACCTGTAAGTCAGGTTCAGCAACCGATTGTCCCGTGCCTGGTAGTGGAGCTCCAGCGTTCGCTTCAGCGAGCGATCCGTCTCCTGGTTCGGGTCGTACTCGACGCTGGCGCGACCGGTCCAATTCTGCAGAAGCCGGGCGCTCAGCATGCCGGAAATAGGGGAGCTGCTCGCATCCTGCGGCGGACCAACGATCTGCACCTCCCGGTCCCGGAAGTACAGGGTCTGACCGACGCTGGCCCGCAGCAATTCCAGCCCCGAATTCATGGCGATTGTTCGTGATGTAAGCCCGACGGTGAGCTGGTTTGCATCGCCGATCCGGTCCCATCCCGAAAACCGGTTAGGCTGGAACAGCCTGAAGTAGCTCAAGCTCAGCTCGGAGGTATCGAAGACCGGTTGGTCGTCCTGATCCTTGAATGCTGTGTATAGATAAAAGATCCTCGGCTCCAGCGTCTGCAGCGATTCCCGACTGAACCAGTTAACCGTGCGCTCGAAGACCAACTCTGCGTCCAGGTTGAAACTCGGGATCGCGTAGGAGGGTTTGTCATCCTTGTCCGGTTCCTGATCTTGCAGGTCGTATCCGGCGAAATAGAGGTTCAGCTCCGGGATCAGATGTCCGTAGCTCCTGCGCAATGGCCAGCGGGCGTACGGTTGAAGGACGGCGCGATTTCCGTGCACCTTCGCGTCGTGCTGGAAGTAGTTGTACTCGGCGCCGGCGCCCAACTGGATCCCCGATTCCAGACTGTAAGGGTTCATCGAAAAGCGCACGCGCGGTAATTGCGCGTAGGGCTTGGATTGCGATGGCAGTTCCGCGTCCACGGTCTGGAAGTCCTGCAGCCGAGTCAGCAGGCTCCAGCCATCGCCCCAATAGGAGAGGTCGCCGCGACGCTCGATGTTGCGCGTGCTGGTGACCTCGAGCCGGTTGCCGAAATCCTCGAGGTACTCGTCGTCCGAGACGGCGTTGAAGTTTACGGCGGATGACCAGCGCCGGGCGAAACGTCCACTCTGCTCGACACGGACTCCCCAGCGTGCCTTATCGTTGAACTGACTGTCCTCGGGAATGATTTCGCCATAGAGCTCCACCTCCTGGCGCCGGGACAGGTGCCGGAGCTCGGTTCCGAGCATAAGGCCACGCTTGCTCATGTAGCGTGGCGAGATGGTCGCGTCCATGTTGGGGGCGATATTCCAATAGTAGGGGACGGTTACATCGATTCCGTTGTCATCCGAGTTGCCGAATGTCGGCACCAGGATGCCGCTCTTTCGCCGGTCGTCGATCGGGAACGACAGATAAGGCGTGTAGAGTATCGGTACGCCGCGTATTCGCAATTTGGCATTGCGCGCGATGCCCCGTCCGCTGTCTTGATCCAGCTCGAGCTCCGCCGCGTCGAGGGTCCAGGCGTTCTGGTTCGGACGGCAGGCGGAGTAGACGATGTCCTCGTACCTGGTCAGCTCGGGTCGGACCAGCTCGGCGCGCTCCGCGGTCCCGCGGGCGTTGATCTTCCCCGTGAGTCGGTAGTGAACGTCGGAGATACTCCCTGTATCCGATTCCAGGTTCATCTGCGCCTCCTCAGCGACGAGCCGGACGCCGGGATTTGCAACGAAGATGCTTCCCTTGCCAACCAGGTCCGCGGTCTCACGGTCATAAACGACCTTGTTCGCCCCGATGCGTCGGCTTCCCTGGGCCATTCGCACGTCGCCCTCCAGCCACAGGAGATCAAGATCCTGATCATAGTCGAAGGTGTCGGCGCTCAAGAATAGTTGGTCCTCCTCGTTCGGTTGCGGCGGAAGAACCGCTGGTCCGAGCCGGACCGGACGCAGCCCGCAATACTCCCAATCAAGTCCCTCATCGAGGAGACTGGTATCGGCTGTCCGAGTGGCTCGAGCGCCCGGCGTGGCACCGGTCGACTCGGGCGCGTCGTGCTCTGCGTCATCCTTGGATTTCGGCGTCCGTTGGATACCGGCGACGTTCGTCGAGCTTGCTGGACTGCCGGGTTCGGGCCGGCCATCGTCGCTGAGCGTCCCACCTCCCCCACTGCTCGCGGTGGAGGCTACGGCAGTTGCCTTGGGGCGATTCTCGATCGCCGTCCCGGTTGCGCGGGCAGGTGCTTTTTCGGCAACGACTTCACGCTTGCCGGAAAGTGTGGACGCCTTCCACTCGGCCGCTTGTCGTTGTCGACTATCGCCAGCGATCTCGGCTTTGGGCGTCGCCTTGTTTTCGGGCTTGCTCCCGACAGTCGTCTGGGTCTTTTGGGAGCGATCCGCCGGGCGGGGCTTTGCGGCTCGCGATTTGCTCTTGGGGGGCGAAGCCGGCACCCGTGCCGCCGGAGGCGTCTTCGGGGGCGTCACGGTGGAAGCGCGGGTAGGGGGACGCGCCGGAGCCCGGATTGTTGCGCGATCCAGATTGGTGCAGGCCCAACCCGTGCCACTCGAATTCGCTACGCAGCTCCAACTTTCGTCTGCGCCGCCCGCAGATGCGGCCGCGAGCATCAGAAGCGCGCCGACGAGACAGGCAGGATTTCGGTAAATAGAAGACAAGGTACTGTTTGCTCGGGGACGGCGAATCAGGGGACGGTAAACCAAGCAATTGTGAGATCTTGCTTGCCCTTGTTACGTCTTTTGGTATTCAGCTGGGTTTTTGCAGACCTTACTGTGCGTCCGCTACGGTGCCTCGAACATGAGCAAAACGGAAGTGCCGAATCCGGCCGCTGTACTTGCTCGATTCCTTGGTCGTTTCCCAGTCAATTTCAGGAGTCCAAGGTAACATGCAACGGAGAAAAAACTTATTTTAGCTATTTCGGATGGGAATCGGCACAAAAAGTCGCGGGAGGAGAAAGATGCGAGAAAAGCGCGCTCGGCTGGAGACCTGGGTCAATGGTGTCCTTGGCGGCGAATGCACGTTGGAGCCCGCCTCGGGCGACGCCAGCTTCCGTCGTTATTGGCGGGTTCGTCGACATGGATGCGGTTACATCCTGATGGACTCCCCCCCGGTCGTGGAAGAAATCGAGCGCTTCGTGCGGATCGCCGAACGGCTGCGATCGCTCGGTTTGCGCACGCCGCATGTCTACGCCTGCGCGCCCGCTCAGGGTCTGCTTCTACTGAGCGACTTGGGAACCCAGCTCTACCTCGACATCCTGGACGAGAAAAATGTGGATCGCCTCTACGGCGATGCCCTTGCGGCCTTGGTGGCCATACAGGCCTGTGCACCGACAAAGGGGCTGGCCCGATACGACGGGTCCTTGCTTCGCCGGGAGATGGAGTTGTTCAGAGAATGGTTGTTGATCAGATACTTGAGATGGGATCTTTCGGGCGCGGAGAATGCGATCTTGGAGTCTGCCTTCGATTTCCTCATGGCGAGCGCACTGGAGCAGCCCCGCGTGTTCGTACACAGGGATTTTCACTCTCGGAACCTTATGGTCACGGCTCCGCCATCGCCGGGTATTCTGGATTTTCAGGATGCCGTGGTCGGACCTGTGACCTACGATCCGGTTTCCCTGCTGCGGGACTGCTACATCGCTTGGCCTCGGGAGCGGGTGGAGGACTGGGCGCGGGGCTACGCGGCGCTGGCGGTGCAGTCGGGAATCCTGCGTAAAGAGCACGAAAGAAGATTCATGACCTGGTTCGACCTCACGGGCATCCAACGCCACCTGAAGGCAAGCGGTATCTTCGCGCGTTTGAATATTCGGGACGG
>JAJDOL010000340.1 GCA_022340195.1 Chromatiaceae bacterium | reverse complement strand
GTTCGTGATAAGGCACCGTACGTGAAAATGGGCGGAGTTTAGTGGACTAAATGACCCCCATTTTCGCGTACGGCAACGCAGTCACGGATGTTCAGGGACGTCCGCAGTAGGCATCCGATTTCTTCACAAGCTCTCAGCTCGCTGTTCGAAGCTCGGGGCTTCAGAGGCGACGGGAGGATTCCGGATTCAATCCCTCTCAACGTCGCCACCTCGTGCCAAACCACGAAATAGCAAACTGAACAACAGCACTGGTGCGCCGATGAGCATAGCGGGCGCTGCAAAGAGCGCAATCCATCCGCTGGTGCGAGAACGAATCAGCAGGAGCATCCCAAGCATGGCGGCGCCGGCCAAGGTCACGAAAAGCCCCTCCTCTCCGCCGTCCCTAACGGCTAACAGTAGGAGGCCGTTGGGAACCAGCATGAAAAGCACATTGGGCAGGGCGAAGGGCGCGTAACCATAGCGCGCCGAAGCATAGTCATCCGCGGCCTGGACGCTCCAGATGATCGCCATGAAGAGTATGAAGGCGCCCAGAATCCAGAGGACAGTCACTAAGGCTTCCCGGTTATGACGTCGGTGGCCTGCCGGTCGGCGTGATAGGACGAGCGCACCATGGCCCCGCTGGCGACGCTGACGAATCCCATGGCCGTGCCGGCGGCGCGGAGATTCTCAAATTCGCTCGGCGTCCAATAGCGCAGCACGGGCAGATGCGAAGGGCTGGGCTGAAGGTATTGCCCTAGGGTCAGCATATCGCAGCCGTGATCACGCAGGTCCGCCATGACCTCGAGGACCTCTTCCTGCTCCTCCCCCAAGCCAAGCATCAGACCCGACTTGGTCGGCACTCCCGGCTGGCGCGACCTGAAATCTCGGAGCAGCTGCAAGGATCCGAGATAGTCGGCACCGGGGCGCACCCGGCGGTAGAGCCTGGGCACGGTTTCGAGATTGTGGTTGAAGACGTCCGGCACCGCGTCCGCGGAGAATGCATCCAATGCCACGGCCTCCCGCTTCCTGAAGTCTGGTACCAGCACCTCCAGCTTGGTGTCCGGGGTCTCGGCACGCACGGACCGCAAACAATCCGCGAAGTGACCCGCTCCGCCGTCGCGTAGGTCGTCCCTGTCCACGGAGGTGATGACGACATACTCGAGGCCCATGGCGGCGATCGATCGGGCGAGACGTTCTGGCTCGGCCGAGTCCGGCGGTTGCGGCTTGCCGTGGGCGACGTCGCAGAACGGGCAGCGGCGGGTGCAGATGTCCCCGAGGATCATGAAGGTGGCGGTTCCATGCTCGAAGCACTCCCCCAGGTTGGGACATTGGGCCTCCTCGCACACGGTTGAGAGCTTGGTCTCACGCAGTAACAGCTTGATGCGGGCGACACCCGGTCCGATCGGTGCGCGCGCGCGGATCCATGACGGCTTGTGCAACAGTGTTCCGCCTGCCTCCACCTTGACCGGGATGCGCGCGACCTTGTCTTTGCCACGCTGGTGGATCTCGGGGGTAGCGCGCGAGGGGGCTGCAAGGGGATTTGGCTTTGTCATGGTTAACCTTAAACTTAGAAACGGCAGTTGACCGCTTCGAAATGGTTGCAACTACCTGTGTTCACAAGCGTTTCTGAAGTGCGTACGTTCACCCGCAGGGTAAACCGCTACGCCCCCACTGGCGCACGCCCCGCGCGGCGCTTGGCTGTGTTACAACTCGTTGGAATAGAACAACTATTCAGCCTCGCTGTGCCTTGCCAGACACTACGCCGGACGCTCCCCAGGGGCCGTCCGACTACCGTTTTTAGGTTAAATCTGGCAGGGGCAATGTTCCACAGCTCAGGCCAGTTGAACCGGGCTGCAGCGGCATTGCTTCTCTGTAGCCTAATCTGCGGGCGTTGGCAACGAAGATCACCGCATGAAGAGGATTTGTCGAAGCCGACGGCCATGGACCGGTCGTTAGCCATCCAGGCCAAGCTCTGAAAGATTCTCCGCGTCAACCCACTGTTACCGATCTTTGCTTCAAGGTGCGAGGATCCGCGGATAAGTGTGCGATTCTATCGAACGAGCATCCTTTCCACTCTCAAAGTCAGGCGGACGCCGATAGTGCCCGAATGATAGAGATGCAAATAATGCGATGACGACCGAACTACACCATGGCTACTGCGCCTTATGCATCTCCCGTTGCGGGTGTGTAGGCACACTGGTTGACGGCGTTTTGACTCACGTCGATCCCGACCCGTCACATCCGACCGGCAAAGCTCTGTGCGTCAAGGCCAAGGCAGCGCCTGAAGCGGTATACGCCCCCGATAGGATCTTGCAGCCGTTGCGCCGTACCCACCCGAAGGGCGATGCCGATCCGGGTTGGGAACGGATCACCTGGGACGACGCCCTCGAGCTCGTCGCCGACAAGATGCGCGCCGCAATGACCCGACTGGGCCCGCAAACCCTGGCCTTCGGTGTCGCCACACCGAGCGGTACGGCGGTCGCCGACAGCTTCGCCTGGATACACCGCTTTGCCCATGCCTGCCATAGTCCTAACCTCGTCTTCGCCACCGAGAACTGCAACTGGCACAAGGACTTTGCCCCGGCCTATACCTTCGGAGCCGGCATCGGCATGCCGGATTACGAGCATACCCGTTGCATCCTGTTGTGGGGATTCAACCCAGCCACTTCCTGGCTGGCGCAGGCGACTGCGGTGCAGCAGGCACGTAAACGAGGCGCCAAGCTGATCGTGATCGATCCCCGCCGCGCGGGCCTGGCCGCCTCGGCCGATCTCTGGCTACGCCCCCGCCCCGGCAGCGACGGTGCGCTGGCTTTGGGGCTGGCCCATATCCTGATCGAGACGGAACGCTTCGACCGGGAATTTCTTACCCGCTGGAGCGATGCGCCGTTCCTGGTCGCCGACAACGATGGCCGTCTCCTGACCTGTGCGGATCTGAGCAACGACGGCGACGCGGGGCATCCCTTGGTCTGGGACGAGACGCAGAGCGCCTCCCGGGCCTGCCCGAATCGCCCACCGAATGCCGCTCCGGAAACCCGTCTGGCCCTGCGCGGGCATTTCAAGGTGAAAACGCCACGCGGCCAAAAAGGCTGGATCACCAGCCGCGATCTGTTCCGCGCCGTCGTGGAAGGCGAACCCTATCCAATCTCCTGCCTGATCTCCTTCGGCAGCAACTTTCTGCTCTCCAAGCCGAAAACCCGCCTGAGCGAGGCCGCCCTGGAAAAGCTCGACTTCTTTGCCCTAGCAGACCTGGTGGAAACCCCGACGGCGCGTTATGCCGACCTCCTGTTGCCTGTGTGCAGCGCATGGGAAAGATTGGATCAGAGTGGAGACGAAGATGGGCGCCATGCGCGCCCGCGCCAAGCTCGACCCGCACCTTGCGCCGGACGTGGTCTGCGCCCAGTACGGCTGGTGGCAATATCCGGATGGGGCTGGAGATGCCAATCGGCTGATCGATGGCGAATGCTTCGATCCGGTGGCCGGATCGAACAGTCTGCGCAACTTTCCATGCCGAATCGCTCGGCTGCAGATGTAGACGTTGAAATCACAATTCATCCGAGTCGATTGAGCAACCGATCTTCGTGGATCTGCTTGCGTGGTCCAGTCGAGACGAGGGTTAGTGCGCCGGGACCGGCCTGGCTTGAAGCCGTCGCTTAGGGACGCGGCGTCCCCCGTCTGGGTGCCCGAGCCGGTCGCAATAGCAATTCGCGCCCACCGGGATCGAGACCCAACAGCGCCGGCGTCCTCTGCGACCGCCCCTGAGACCGTCGACCCGGCCCTACGCCCCGAACAGAATCTTCATTCTGACGCCGATGCACCAACGCCGACAGCGGGAGCGGGAGCGGGAGCGGGCGGATTTCCCTGCCCCACCAGCCCCGCCACAAGCGCCATGAGGTCGGGGCGGTCACACTCCAGCGGTCCGCGCCCCACGTACCGGATCATGCCCTCCCCGTCCAGCAGTGAGGTTCCGACGGCATCCCTGCCGCCAAATAATCCGCCGGGTCTCAATCCCCGCCCCCGTGGCACAGCGCGCAGCCGACGGGATCTCCCTCGGACACCGTCACGGTGTGTCCCTCATTGCGAAGCGTCCGGTCGGCCGCCGCCCGTGACAGCACGGTTCCCTGAGAGTTGCGCCGGCTGTCACCGCCGTGACAGGCGAAGCACGCCCCCTGGTTGTTCTCCGCGACGTGCTCGTGACCGCCGTCCGAGAAGCCGGTGTTTCCGACCACGTGCATACCGTGTGGACCTTCCAGACCCCGGTAGTCGCTAAGCCCGTTCGCGTGACAGGTGCTGCACTCGATGACGGTGCCCGAGTGACCCTGCAGCTGCGTGGCGGTCACGTTGTCGTTGGCGTTCGGGTTCGGGTTCGGGAAGATCGCGTGGGTGCTGCCGTGGCAGCCCTCGCACATCACCCCGCCGTGCCCCTTGCTCAAGCGGTAAAGGAGGTCCACGGTCTGCCCGTCGCCGTTGATGATCCGATTCTCCGCGAAACGGGAATCCGGCGAGCTGATGGGCGCCGCGTCGGTGTCGCCATCACGCCATGCCTGCAGAAGGCGGATCGGGTCGAGGGGATTGTCCCAGACGAATCCGCTGGTGTTGGAGGGCTGGTTACTCGCATCGCCGACGTGGCAGGACTGACATCCCGGCTCCACCGCCCAGGGGACGCGCTTGGACGTATCCATGCTGCCGTCGACCGGGAAATTTGCCGTGAAGTCGTCGCCCACCTGGAGCATACCGCCGTGGCAGTCCTGGCAGACCACGCCGCCCGCGGCCATGGCCCCGCGCAGACACTGGGTGCGCTTGCCCGGGTGGCACTGGTAGCAGGTCTCCTGGAGCACATCCTGGGTGTCCATGAGGCTGCGGCCCACGGGACCAGGCATGGTCGGGAACAGGGCGTTTGTCTGCTGGTCGAACGGCAGGCTGGGATCGGCCGCGAGGCCGCCGTGGTGGTGGTGCATCGCCCTGGACATGCTGATGTGGGAGGTCTGGCTGGTCCCGGACAGGGGGGGGCCGTCGAGGCCATCGCTGGCAGTGCCGTCCAAAGTGTCGGTCGGGCCGAGCTGGGCCAGGTCGACAGCCGGCGAGTAGTGACAGTAGGAGCACTGCACCGGCGTCTGATCTTCCAGGTCGGTACTGTGCTTGACGTCGTGCAGGCGCAGGATGTTGAGCTTGGCCGCGTTCAGGAGCTGCTCCCGCAGCGTGCCACCCGGGGGGTTGTCCGCCAGGTCGACCGCCACGAACGAAGTGCGGTCCATTGCCGCACCGATGCACAAACCGGGATCGATCTCCACGCCACCGATCGCCGCGGTGTCACAGTCGTCGGGATTCACGTGGCAATTCTGGCAGTCCGCCTCGGACGCCACTGGTGTAACCACGTCGGTTTTGGCCACCACCTGTCCGCCGAGCCGGGCCTCCACCGTAAAAAGCGGGTAGGCGTTGGTGCGCCCCTGGTTGTCCACGGGCAGCACCGGCAGGCCCTCGAGCGACCACAAGTTGGCCTCCGGCACCACGGCGCCCAGGCCCAGAGGCCCGAGGAGCGAGTCGAAGAAGTTGAGCTCCTGGTCAAACCTGAGAATCTGCTTCGACTCGTTCGCGGGTCCGGGCATCTGTGCCTGCAGGAAGTCGCAGCCGGTCGCGGGGTTGAACGGATCGGAGAGGCATCCGGGAAGCGCCACCGACTCGGGCACGGGCAGCCCCACGTCTGCCACGTTGACGAGCTCGGGCGACAGCAGCCCGAAGAAGAGGGGCGCATAGGCGTCGAAGCCAAACGATCGCATGTCGACGTTGGTCGGGCCGGAGTAACTCATCAGATCCCAGAAATTCGTCTTGAAGCCATAGGCGTTCGAGCTCGTGGTGTTGATCGAGTCCCCGCCAACGGGATCGTTGGGGTTCGACGTCGCTTTGTAGAAGACCTCGACTCCAGATGCCGCGTCGACGAGCTCGGGATCGGACGAGCTCGTGCCCGTGCGGATCACCTGGGCGTGGACCACGTTCAAGGGCGGCAGGATACTGAATACCGTGTAGTCCAGGTCCGCGCAGTGCATTCCGAGGTCGTTGGCCGGAAGGATCGTGAAGTTCCCGGACACCGGCGACGGGCTTCCGCCGCCGTCACAGTTGGACGGGGCATCGCTGACGTTTCGCTCGTCGCTGCCGCGGTGTTCGGTCTCGGCACGGACGCGGCAGGGTGCCGGGTCGAGGTTGTAGATCTTCTGCTCGAACTTACCTTCTCTGCTGGCCTGAAAGGTCTTCAGGACGGCGCCTGTCGACGCGTTCTCGAGCGTGACGGTCGCCCGCCTGCCCGCATTCCGACCCTTGACGACCAGGATCTTGTCGCCGCTCTCCCACTTGGCATCGGTGAGCTGAATTCCATCCTCTGCCATGGTGGTGCCGGCCAATGCGATCAGCCCAAAGAAAAGCATTGGGACGACCACCGTCAGTCTCTCGCGCGAAGCATGTCTGTTTGTCATGGAACCGTATCTCCTCCAAACCCGGTTATCGGGATTCTCAAGGATACGGATCACACATTAAGGAAACATTAGCGTCATGAAGGATCGGAACATGGTTCGCAACGGCCCGAAAACGCGAGCTCGGTTACCATCTCAATGAGATCTCGCCGGAACAGGTTTTCTGGCGGCACACGGCGCTCGATCGGGAGCGGATCGAACGGCGGGTCAGTGCTCGCGGGAGATTGCCACCGGAAATGTCACCTCGGCGTTCAGACCGAACCCCTCGTCTCCGTCGCGCAGCCGAATCCGGGCACCGTGCAGCTCACAGATGCGCTGAACGATGGAGAGGCCGAGGCCTGCCCCTGGCTCGGATTGCCCGGCTGGACGGTAGAAGCGCTCGAATATGCGCTCCTTCTCCACCGCCGGAATACCGGGACCGGAGTCGGCGACCCGCAACAAGACTTGCGCTCCCCGGGTTTCGGCCGAAACTCGAACCCACCCGCCTTCGGGGGTGTACTTGATGGCGTTGGCGACCAGGTTGCGGACCAGGACCCCGAGCACAGAGGGATGCATGCTGACCTTGCAGGGGTCCGCGTCGGGGATGATCTGCCTCAACTCAATGGACTTCGCACGCGCTAATCGCCGCTTGTCCTCCACCACCTGGGCTAGGGTGTCGCACAGGGACCAAGTGCCGGGCTCGGTCTCCGACGCGGAGGGCACGAGGCGCGCAAGCGTAAGCAACTGGGAAACGAGGTGTGTCGCACGGTCGACGCCTTGGATGAGCTGTTCGAGGGCCTCGGAACGCTCACGTGGATCCTTGCTACGCTGGGCGATCTGGGCGTGGGTCCGAATGACGGCCAGCGGCGTACGCAGCTCATGGGAGGCGTCCGCGGCAAAACGCCGTTCCGCCGACAAGGCCTGCTCGAGCTGCTCCATCAGGCGATTGAGGGCATTGGTAAGCGGCCGGACCTCAGTCGGCACCATGGACTCATCCACAGGCAACAGCCGTTCTGCGGAACGGCCGCCGATATCCCGAGCAAGGCGCTGCAGGGGACGCAGGCCGTCGGATACGGCCAGCCAGAGCAGCAGGACCGTCAGCGGGAGCGACCACAGAATGGGCTGCAGGGCGTGGAGCGTCAGGAACTCGATAAGCTCCTGCCGGATGCTGTAGCTTTGGCCCACGAACAGAATCTCGTTGGGCTGACCGACCGTGAGTCCGAAGATGCGCCATTGCGTGCCCCCGATATCCTGATCGGAATACCCCGGCATCTGCGCCAAAGTCGCGCCCGGCGCGGCACCGAAGGAGCTGATCAGCTTACCCTTGCGCCAGAGCTGAAAGCCGATCTTCGATTCGTACGGATGCAGCATCGGCGAGGACGCTTGCGGCGAGATTACCGGATCCTGACGAGTGTCGGCTTCAGTGATCTGGAGCAGCACCTGCGCCGTCTGAGCAAGCTGGGCATCCAGAAGCTCGGAGACCTCGTGGCCGGAGCGATCGAGCGTGATCAATGCGATCGCGATCCACACGGTCGTCCACAGCCCGAGGAGCAAGACAAGCAGTCGCTTGCGAATCGAGCTCATTTGCCTGGCTCCGAGACCAATCGATAGCCCACTCCCCGCACCGTAACGATGCGATGCTTACCGAGCTTGCGGCGCAGATTGTGGATGTGGACGTCCAGGGCATTGCTCTCCACGTCCTCCTCCCAACCGTAGGCGGTGGACCGCAGTTTCGCGCGCGATACCGCGCCGTCGGCGTTGCGCATGAGCGCCTCCAGCAGCGCATACTCTTTAGGAGAGACCCAAAGCGACCGTTGGTCGACTGTCACACGGCGGTGCACCGTATCCAATTCGAGGTTGCCGACCCGCAGCACGGCTGTCGAGGGACCATATCTGCGACGCGTGAGTGCGCGAATGCGGGCGCTGAGCTCATCGAGATCAAAGGGCTTGACCAAGTAGTCGTCCCCTCCGGCGTCCAGGCCCGAAACCCTGTCCGCGACCGCGTCGCGGGCGGTCAGAATCAAAACCGGGAGGCAACAGCCGTCGCGGCGCAAGTCGCGCAGCAAGACGAGTCCGTCACGACCGGGAAGACCGAGATCGAGAACCATGAGATCGAAGTGCTCGAGCTGCAGCGCATGCTCGGCCGCCTCGGCATCCCGAACCCAATCCGCCGTATAGCCGTCCTGGCGAAGTCCGGTTTGCAGCCCCGGACCAAGCAAAGGGTCATCCTCGACGATTAGAATACGCATGCCGATCGATCAAATCTCGTGCCTCTGTTTTTTGCAGCTCCGATTCGAGCCACTTGCGCAGCCGGTTGGAGTCCCCCATCGGCGTGAGCTTGCCAAACCCGTTCAGGAGGACGATGTAGAAAGTACGACCGTCGATCCGCGCCTGCATCACGAGACAGCGCCCGGCCTCGTTGAGATAGCCTGTCTTGCTGAGCCCGATGTCCCATCCGGGACTGGCGTTTCGAATCAGAGGATTGGTGTTGCGGTAGTCGAGGGTGGCACCGCTCGCGTACGGCCGGACGGTCAGCTCCGCGGTCGTAGTAGCCTTGCGAATGAAGGGGTAATGGACCGCTGCCCGCAGCATCTTAACAAGGTCGTCCGCGGTTGACATGTTGGCGCCGTCAAGCCCGCTGGCGTCCGCGAAGTGCGAGTGCACCATGCCGAGCGACTTCGCCTTTCGGTTCATGGCCGTAACAAAGGTCCGGGACCCGCCGGGGAAGCTGGTGCGTCCCAGGGCCGCCGCGGCGCGGTTCTCCGAGGACATCAGGGCGATGGTGAGCAGCTCTTTGCGGCTCAGCGTAGCCAGCTCTGTCCGCAAGCGCGAGCGGCTGTGACGAAGTCTGTCGCGGTCCACATCCAGGATGGTGATCCTTTCGTCCATCGGCAGGCCCGCGTCGAGCACCACCATGGCCGTCATGAGCTTGGTGACCGAGGCGATGGGCTTGACGTCCCCGCTGTGTTTGGCATATACGCGGCGACCGTCTTGGTCTGCGACAAGCGCGATCGCGGAGCTCAACCTCAATGCGCCCGTGTCGAGTCGGCCCAAGTCCGAACTACGTGCGACCGAATTCTCGTAGAACCTCTCATTCGCTCTAGCAGCCTGGTCGGTACAGAGGGCGAAAAGAGTCGTTACGAGCAGCCCCGAGAGTAGGACGCCGGGAGCAAATTTGCTGCGGTTCGCGCAGGTCTTGGATTGGACCGCTGTAGCAAGTACCTGTATTTTGCTCATGTTAGAGCCGAGACTTTCAGTAAATTCCAAAGTGAGGCGAAGAGTAGCTCCAGCAGGCCCCCTGCTCAACTGGGGAAATCCCTAAAGGACGCCCTGCTCGATGGGGACCGATCGGACCAGGACAACCAGCTCCTTCGGCCCGTGCACGCCGTAGGCCAGGGTCTGCTCGATGTCAGCGGACTTGGAGGGGCCGGAGATCAACAGGGCATTGGTAGGCATGCCGCGAGCCCAGGCTTGCTCGATCAGCAGCTCGTGGAAGGTCGTAAATATCTCGGCCGCGTCCAGCAACACGAAATGGATGGGTGGCACCAGGGAAAGCAGGCGCGGCTCCTCGGATGTCGGCCACAACACCAGAGAGCCGGTCTCGGCGATGGCGCCCCGGCAGCTGGTGAAGCCGGCGTCCACAGACTGAAACAGGGAATCGCGGCAGCTCTCCACAGGCTCCAGGTAAGGGATCAGTCGCGCGTTTTCCCGGTCGGGCCAGTCGCGCTCCAGCTCCGGTCCGTGCGGTCCGCGGGGACCGTAGAGCAGATTGTCAGCGCATTTGTCACCCAGCAGCTCGAACATCCGTTTCGGCCAATCGGTACCCACGTCGTGAACCTCGGCCCGGACGGATTCCATTCGGTCTCGAAAGCGCGAAACGCGCTCATCCCGGCTCCAGGTGAAGCGGCGCACCCGGATGTCAAGCGGCTCGAGCGTCGGTCCCGTGCGGTCCTGACCAAGGCGCTGGAGGATACGCGAGCGGGCATCCTTCACGGTAGCTGCTCTCGCGTATTCGCGCTCCCGCGCTCCAGCGTGGAAATGCGGCCCGGACCGCACCGGCGGTCCTGCGACAGGGAGCGTCGCGGAATACCCTCCCACTCAGAGCGTGAGAGCGGAAGGTGAAAAAAGCAATGCTGGGGGTCATTCATCGGCAAAGCCCTCTTCCTGCGCCAGCCGGTGCAAGTTCTTGGGCGCGGGTCGAGGAAAAACCCTGGTCCTGGTCCAACTCGAAAAACGCCTGGGGAGCAGGAAGCGCAGGCGTGCCAGCAGACCACTCATGAGCCCGTAGCGGTCCGGGTCGGCGTGAAACCAAACCCACAGCCACCAGATCAGAGCATGCTTTGACCTGCGCCGGCTGCCCCGTCCCCGCACCTTGGATCCGGGTTCGGCTCTCACACCCTCGGCACGCAATCGGTTAAGGAGGCCCGGGATAGGGATACCCACCGGGCACACCTCGGCGCAGGCACCGCACAGGCTGGAGGCATCCACCAGCTCACCAACCGCATCGAGGCCCTGAATCTGGGGCTCGAGGATACTGCCGATGGGGCCCGGGTACACGGTGCCGTAGGCGTGTCCGCCCAGGCGCGTGTAGACCGGACAATGGTTCATACAGGCCCCGCAGCGAATGCAGTGCAAGGTGGCACTCAGCTCTGGATCAGCGAATATGCGTGATCTTCCGTTGTCCAGGAGGATCAGATGCATCTCGTTGGGACCATCCAGCTCATCCTCGCGGCGCGGTGAGCTGATCATATTGACGTAGGTGGTAATGGGTTGGCCGGTGGCGGAGCGGGTGAGCAGGGTCAACAACGGCGGTAGCTGGTCCAGGCGCGCGACGACCTTCTCGATACCCGTGACGGCGATATGCACGTCCGGCGCCGTGGTGCACATGCGCCCGTTGCCTTCGTTTTCGACCAGAGCAAGGGTCCCCGTCTCGGCCACGGCGAAGTTGACCCCGGTCAGGCCCGCGATCGCTCCGCGAAACCTCTCACGCAGGAGACACCGGGCGACTGCGGTGAGCTCCTCGGCGTCCTCGCTGTAGGGGATGTCCGGGAATCTGGCCTTGAAAAGCTCGGCGATATTCCTCCGGTCCTTGTGTATCGCCGGGGCGATGATGTGGAACGGCCGCTCGCCGGCGAGCTGGACGATGAGCTCCCCCAGATCCGTCTCAACGACCTCGATCTCATGCCCTTCCAAATAGGCGTTGACTCCCAGCTCCTCGGAGACCATGGACTTGCCCTTGATGAGCATCCGCGCATCCTTTCGGCGCAGTATATCGAGAATGATGCCGTTGGCATCGTCACAGGTCTCCGCCCAGTGGACCTGAATGCCGTTGGCAATGCAATTGCGCTCCAGCTCCTCGAGCAGCTCCGGAAGCTGAGACAGGGCATGGGCCCGAATGGCCCGCCCCTGTTCCTGCAAGTGCGCGAGCTCGTCCCCGTCCGGGAAGGCCGCCCGGCGTTTGACCACCAACCCGTCCAGGGCACGCCTGATATTGGTCCGCACCCGTTCGTTGCCGAGCGCGGCCGCTGCATGCGCCCGCATGTCAGTCCCCATTGGTTCGATCCCATAGCAGCTCCGCGATGTGCTTCACCTCGGGACCCCCGTTCCGGCGTCGAAAAGTTCCCTCCAGGTTCATGAGACAACCGCTGTCCTGGCTCACCAGCAGCGATGCCCCGGTGGCAGCGATTGCGGCCACCTTGTCCGCGGCCATGGCCGCAGAAATTTCCGGCTCCTTGACAGAAAAGGTTCCGCCGAAGCCGCAGCATTCGTAAGCATGGTCCGGCTCCAGGGTCCGGACATTCGCAAGGCGGGCGAGCAGGTCCAGGGCCGCGGCCGCGACCCCAAGCTCACGACGCGCCGAGCAGGAGTTGTGCAGGGCAACGTCGATCGGCGGTCCCAGATCTTCGGGCGCAAAATCCAGGACCCGGATCAAGAACTCGGTTAGCTCGTAGACCCGGCCTGCCAGGGCGAGGGCTCGGGCCTCGTTCTCGGTGCCGGCGAAGAGCTGCGGGTAGTGAACGCGGAACATGCCAGCGCAAGAAGCAGAGGGGACTATCACCGGGATATCCGCAGGCAAGGCGTCGAGCTGAGACGCCGCCACTGTGCGCGCCTCGTCGCGGAAGCCCGAGTTGTATGCCGGCTGGCCGCAACAGGTTTGGCCCTGCGGGTAGAGGACACGGATACCCTCGCGCGCCAGCAGCCGCATCGCGCACAGTCCGGCCCGCGGATACAGGAGATCGATCAGACAGGTGCCGAAGAAGTAGACCTCGTCAGGCTTGTTCATAGCCGGATTATAGGGCCTGAAACCCGCACGTCATCCCTTCGAATCCAGGCGCCGAAAGAGGATGAAGAGGTCCCGCTGGTCTCCGGGGCGCTGTCCCTCCCAGACTCGCTGCCAGCCCGGGCCGAGCTCGACGTCCGTTCCGTGTGCGCGGATCCTGGCCTCGACAAGTATCAAATCGCAATCCGTGTCCTCCGGACGCTCCGCGTGTGAGGTCGTGATTCCAGCCACGTAGTGCAGCATCCCGCGCTCGGACTCGCGAAGACGCATCGACTTCAAGTCCGCTATGCAGCTGTATTCGGAAGGAAGAGCGTGCGCGAGCTCCGTGAAGACCGAGCGATAGCTCTTGCTGCGGTCCAGCCAGGGAAGGTGCAGGGTGGCTACCAGACCCCAGGTCAGGATCAGGCCTGCCGGCCAGAGGATCAGGGCGCTCTCCTTGGGCGGGCGAAATCGGCCCAGCATCCAGAACCAGCCGAGCTGGAGCGCGACCGCGAATAGAAAGGCGCCCGTCCGCCAAGTGGGCTCGAAGTCTGTCGTCAGATGTCTCTCCAGCTGCGGCAACTGGGGTGGTTGACCCTCGACTTGAAGGCTGATCCAGAGGATCCACAGCGCGACTGCGACAAGCCCGAACAGGGTCAGACTGAGCCAATAGGTACCGCGAATCGCCCACTGGGGTAGCCTGGTCACGGCGCCGGCGGCGAGTATCGCCAGCGGCGCCAAGAGAGGCATTGCATAGAGGTCGCGAGCCGTGTGGGCATTGAACAGGATCCCCCACCCGACGAGCGATACCAGCAACAGCAGGCGCACGCCGTCGTTGGCGAACGCGTCCGCCCGCCGCCGCCACAGGGTCCAGATGGCCAGGGGCAGCAGGGGGAAGGTCACCCAGGGCAGCGTACGCAGCCAGAAGAGGTCTTTCGCCGGTGGTCCCAGGGCCACGAAACCCAGGTAGCGGCCGAAGTTATTGTCCCAGAACCAGAGCGTGAAGAGGTCCGGGTCGCGCAGGTACAGGGATACTGGCCAGATCAACAACCAGGGAAGAGACGCCGCCAGAGCGACGGCCAGGGCCTGGAGGTAGCCGAGCGACCGCCAGGACCTGAAAAGCAGGGGCAGAAACAGGGCGCTGGCTCCCAGGATCCCCGGTCCCAGCAATCCCTTCGACATGAATGCCAGCCCCGCACCGGTACCCAGCCAGAGACCGCCCCAGCCGGCGCTCTCCCTGGCCCGCAGCAGGCCGAAGAAGCCGATGGACATGCCGGCGGTGAGTGCAGTGTCGGTGATTATGTAGTGGACGTGCTGCAGCAGACCCAGACTGGACATGAGCAACAACACGCCCAGCGCACCGTAACCTCTACCCCAGACGGCCCGCGTCAGTAGCGCCGTGAACAGGAAGGCGAGCCCCACGTAGATGGCCGTGGTCAACCGTGCGGCGTCATGCAAGGGCAGCAAACCGTCGAGCAGGTGCAGCATGCCGGCTGCGGTGATGTAGTAGGCAGGGGGTTTCTCCATGAAAGGATCCGCCGCCAGGGTCGGCACAATCGGGTCCCCTGTCAGATAGATGTTATAGATGACGCCGAAGGAGTAGGCCTCATCCTGCTTCCAGGGATCGTGACCGACGAGGCCGGGAAAGATGTAGGCGGCGGTGAGCAACAAAACGGCAAACAGGTGAGGGTTCCACCCGCCCTGCGACTCCGTATAGGCGTCCGCCTGTTTTGACCGATCCTTTGTGGCGTCCATCATTTGCTCTTACACAAAGGCACTAAGACACAAAGGAACGGACAAAACATCGGTACAATTCCGGATGGCTTCTTCAGCGACTGCCGCAAGGAGAGCGTACCCGACGAGGGGGCCGAGCGGATATTTTCGACGGGAAATTTTCAGTAAATGGCGCAATCCTTCGTACCTTTGTGGCTTCGTAGCATTGTGTGAGAATTTATCCTTTTCATCTGTGATCCCAGTGAGCTCGTACCCGACAGTTAGCGATGCCTGATTCCTCCCGCCGCGTCGCCGTCTTCGTCTCCTTCTCGGGCACCGGCGGCGTGGAGTCTATGATCGTCAATCTGATCCGCGGTTTCGTGGACCTGGGCCGGCGGGTAGACTTGCTCCTGGTTCGCGCCGCGAGTCCTCACCTCGAGCGACTCCCACGGCAAGTGAATCTGGTTCGCCTGGGCACGGATCACACCTTTCTGGCTCTGCCGGCCCTCGCACGCTACCTGCGAAGACAATGCCCTTCCACCCTGCTGGCGGCGAAGGATCGGGCCGGGCGCACCGCGGTCCTGGCCCGGCGCCTGGCCGGCACAGACACCCGGATTGTCCTGCGCCTGGGCACAAACCTCTCCACAGCCATGGCGGAAAAATCGACCTGCTCGCGCTGGTTGCGATTCGCTGCGATTCGCCGGCTCTATTCACAGGTAAACCAGATCGTTGCGGTTTCGGCCGGAGTCGCGGATGACACGGCCCGAATCGCCCGGATTCCGCGCGAGCACATTCGCGTCATCCACAACCCCGTGATCACGCCCGAGCTCCCCGGACTGGCTGCCAAACCCTGCGACCATGCTTGGCTCCAACGCGGACAGCGACCGGTCATCGTCGGTGCCGGTCGCTTGCAACGCCAGAAGGACTTCCCAACCCTTATCCGCGCCTTCGCCCTGGTCCGCAGCGAGCGCCCCTGCCGATTGGTTATCCTGGGAGATGGGGGAGGTCTTGCACAGCTCGAAGCACTGATCGCGGAACTGGGAATTGCCAGGGACGTGGATCTAACGGGCTTTCTGGACAATCCCTACCCCATACTCGCACGCGCGGACCTGTTCGTTCTCTCATCTCTTTGGGAAGGATCACCCAACGTACTCACCGAAGCGATGGCACTGGGCACGCCCGTTGTTGCGACGGACTGCCCCAGCGGACCCCGCGAGTTGCTGGACGGCGGTAGGTACGGCCCACTGGTCCCGGTCGGGGACGCGAAAGCCCTCGCGAAAAGCATCATCCGAACCCTGGATAACCACCTGCCCCCACAAGCCCTCCAGGCTGCGGTTGCCGAATATGACCAGATGCACAGCGCCGAGCGCTACTTGGAAGCCTTGGAGCGCGAGATTTGACAGAAATCGCCTAAATCTTACTCCCGGTCCCCTTCCGCCGAATCAGGGTTCCGACGCCCTCATCCGTGAACAGGTCCAGCAGAAGCGCATGCTCCACGCGACCGTCGATGATGTGGGCCGAGCTCACACCGGCCTGCACGGCTTCCACAGCGCACCCGACCTTGGGCAACATGCCCCCCTTGATGACCCCCTGCCGAGTCAGCTCATCGACGGTTTCCACGTCCAGCTCACTGATGAGCTCGCCGGCGGCGTCGAGCAGGCCCGGCGTATTGGTCAACAACAGGAGCTTCTCCGCCTTCATCACCTCCGCTACCTTGCCCGCGACCAGGTCTGCATTGATGTTGTAGGAGAAGCCATCCTCTCCGACGCCGATGGGGGCTATGACAGGGACGAATTCGCCCTGGATCAGCATATTCACGACACTCACATCGATGCTTTCCACCTCACCCACGTGTCCGAGATCGAGGATCTCGGTCGCCTTCAGCTCCAGCGCATCGCGGCGCAGGACCAGCTTGCGGGCGCGGATGAGGTCCCCATCCTTGCCCGTCAGACCAACGGCGGCCGCACCATGCCGATTCAGTAGATTGACGATCTCCTTGTTGACCAAACCACCGAGCACCATTTCCACCACGTCCATGGTTTCGCTGTCGGTAACCCGCATTCCCTGCACAAACTCGCTATTCTTACCCAATCGCTCCAGCAGGTTCCCGATTTGGGGCCCACCGCCGTGCACGACCACCGGGTTGATGCCCACCAGCTTCATCAGAACGAGATCACGGGCGAAACCATGCTTGAGCGTTTGCTCGACCATGGCGTTGCCACCGTATTTGATGACCATGGTTTTGCCGCGGAAACGCTGAATATAGGGCAACGCCTCGATGAGCACGTGGGCGATGTTCCGGGCGCGTTCTGTGGCAACTGACATTTGGTCTCGTTTCTCCGTCTGCGCTAGATCGACAGAAATCGCCTGTTTTCAGAAAGGCAGCTCGAGCTCGGGGGCGGCGCGCTCCATGATGCGCCGCAACAGGTACTGAATCTTCGAGAGTCCCACCTCGTCCTCGGCCTCGAAACGAAAGCTCAGCGCCGGTTGGGTGTTGGATGCACGCACCAATCCCCAGCTTTGCTCCGACTCCACGCGCAAACCGTCGACGGTAATCAGATCAAAGCCCTTGAGCCTTTTGGCCTGCTCGATAACCGCCTTCATGATGCGCGTCGATTCACCCTCGGCGAGGGGCAGGACGAATTCCGGCGTCGAGAGCGCCTCGGGCAGCGTGGCAAAGACCTCGGCGCTGGGGCGTGGATCCAGGGCTAGAACCTCGAGCAGGCGGGCACCTGAGTAGAGAGCGTCGTCGAAGCCAAACCAGCGCTCCCGAAAGATGATGTGACCGCTCCTCTCCCCGCCGATGAGGGCTCCGGTGTCCCGTAGCTTCGCTTTGAGGGGCCCGTGACCCGACTTCCACATGACCGGACGCCCACTGTGGCGCAGGATCTCCGAAGCCAGGTGATGGCTCGAGTTCACATCAAAAACGACGTCCGTACCCGGATGCCGGGAAAGCACGTCCGCTGCGAGCAGCATGAGCACGCGGTCCGGCCAGATAATCTTGCCGGACGAGTCCACGATTCCGAGACTGTCGCCGTCGGCATCGAAAGCAAGCCCGAGGTCCGCCCCCTGGGAGACTACGGCGTATTGTAAAGCCTCGAGACACTCCGGGCGGGTCGGATCGGGAACACGTCCGTCGGGAAAGCCGGCGCTCGGGTCGCAATCGAGCTCCACCAGATCACAACCCAAGGCGTGGTAGAGTTGCGGCGCGACCACGGCTGCAGCTGCGTTTCCGCAATCGACCACGACCTTGAGCGTTCGCGCAATGGCGACGTCTTTTGCCACGTGGTCGACGTAATCGGGGATCAAATCCCCTGCCCGATACTTCCCATCACCCTCGGAGAAGGATTTGGATAGGATGCGCTCGCGCAATTCGCTGATCCGCTCTTCATCCAGCGTGGCCCCCCCCACCACGATCTTCAATCCACTGTAATTAACAGGATTGTGGCTTGCCGTGACCATAACGCCGGAGGTCGTCCCTTGATAATGGGTCGTGAAATAGACGAGAGGCGTGGGGACTACGCCTAGATCCAGCACGTCGCATCCGCTCTTGCGCAGTCCTGCGACGAGTGAGTCAAGCAGCACCTTACCCGACGGACGCGTATCCCGCCCCACGATGACGGTCTGGTCGCCCGCCTCTCTCGCCTCCGTACCGACCGCGCGTCCGATGTCGTGCACGAGGGGGGCGGTGAGCTCCTCATCGACGATGCCCCTTATGTCATAGGCACGAAAGATCTGGGCCGGTATCGGTTCGGTGCCGGATCGGCCCTCCGACAGGACCGCGGCCGCCGCCTGTGGTGCCTGGCCTTTTTCTTCTTCCTCTGCCGTAGACGCCGTTAGCAACATCTGCTCGGAGGCTATTTGAAGCTTATTCTCGGGTACCGATGGCTCCGTTGCGTGAATCGGCTGGAGGCGGTCCAGCAGACCCGTCAAGACCGCGATTGCCGACTCTGTCTCGGCCAGCCGGTACTGAAAGCGACGAGCAGGCTTGCTTTTCAGGGCGTCGTCCACCAGATTGACGACCGCCGAGTAATCCGAGACCAGAGCATCGCTCAGGCGACGCAAGGCAAACCACAACACCATGCCGATCAGGGCCATCAGGGCAAGGTAGGTCGCACTCGCCCCCAACACCAGCGTGCCATCGAGATTAGGCTTCGCGTACCAGACAGCAACGCTCAGACTGGTACCCTGTATGGGCACTTGGAGATCCGGCGGGGCGGGCGGCATTGCGGGGCCGTCCTTTGGAGCCAGGGATACGGTCTTTTTCCCAACTCGCTGCTGGAAACCCATGCGCCCCCATGCCCCACCCACATTTTCTACGGATGGGAGCAATGAGGTCGGCAACGCGATATGAACGACGCCCAGGAGGCTCGCACCCTGCTCGTCGAAGACGGGGGCGGCGATCGCCAGGTGCTCTTCGGGACTGCCAAGACGATGCACCTCCAGCTGGGTAAGCCCACGTTGGCGTTTTGCCTGCTCGACCAGATCCAGACCGGCAAAGCTGAGTGGCTCTGTCACCAAATCCTTGTTGCCACCGACACCGAGCTTCACGAGCCGCAAACCCAGGGTATTCGGTACCAGACGCATCAGCGACTTGGCCTCGGTGCGCAAGTCGTCCAGGCTTTGCGCCAGAAATGCCTTGCGAACCTCCGCATCGCTTCCCCAAGCGCGCAGTTGCTCTTGAAGCGCCGCCACGCGCGTTTCAACATCACGCGCGACCATCGCACTAACGCCTTCGAGCTGACGAATTCTGTTCGCTTCGTCTTCTTCTCTCCAGGCGAAGGCACCTGCTGCGAAGGCGAACAGCGTGACGATGGCGATACCGATCAGGCTGCTGAGCCAGGCGACCGTCATGGCCGTGACCTTGAAGTGCACCTTGGCCGCGGTCGATTTCTGGAGCGGCGCCTTTCTTTTTCCAATGCTTCGCAGTTGCATGCTCAGGAGTCGGATGCGAAGGCGATTTCTGTCTCGTGATACATCATTTTCCGCCAATCGCCTAATGGTCAATACGTTGGATGGTTGGAGCGAGGCGTGGGACAGCAAATCCGGGCAGTTGCTCCGGGATTCACGCTGATCATCGGTGTCCGGTATGTCCGAAACCGCCGGTACCGCGATCGGATTCCGTAAAGGCGTCGACGACCTGTAAGCGGGCGCGCAAAACCGGGACCAGAACCAGCTGGGCGATCCGCTCACCCACACCGATACGGAACCCTATGTTGCTGCGGTTCCAACAGGATACGTACAGCTGTCCTTGGT
This sequence comes from Chromatiaceae bacterium, assembly GCA_022340195.1. Classification (GTDB taxonomy): domain Bacteria; phylum Pseudomonadota; class Gammaproteobacteria; order Chromatiales; family Chromatiaceae; genus Thiosymbion. Next base: position 3,115 of record JAJDOL010000340.1, on the reverse strand, counting down.
AGTCGGAATCGATCAAACCGACCAGATTGCCCAAGACGATTCCGTGATTGTGCCCCAATCCCGAGCGCGGCAGGATAAGGGCTGCGATTCCGGGCTCGGCGATATGGATCGCCATGCCGGTGGGAATGAGCTCGCTCTGTCCCGGTCCCAGGTTCAGCGAATCCTCGAGCATCGCCCGCAGATCCAGACCAGCGGAGCCGTCGGTCGCGTACTCCGGCAAGGGATAATCCCGACCCAGTCTGGGATCAAGAATCTTGACTTGAAAGGTATGCAAGGTAGCGCTCCACAACCACGTCAGTCAGAGCATCTGCCAGTCGGGTCTTGGACATGAGGGGAAGGGATTTGCGTCCGCCGGACCACAATACCAGCAGGGCGTTGTCGTTACGCTCGAATCCTCCTGTCCGACCGCCCACCAGATTCGCCGCTATCATGTTCAGTCCCTTCTTTTCGAGCTTGTCGAGCGCGTGCTCCTCCAGGCGCTCTGTTTCGGCCGCGAACCCAACCGTGAAGGGACCCTCGGGCAGAGCGGCAACCCGTGCCAGAATATCCGGATTTTTCACCAGATGCAGGTCGAGCTCCGTCCGGTCTTTTTTGATCTTTTCCCCCGCCCGGTCCCGCGGACGATAGTCGGAAACCGCAGCAGCGGCGACGAACAAATCGCAATCCCCGATCCGTTCCATCACGGCGGCCTCCATCTCCAACGCGGTCTCCACGCGTACCAGATCCACCCCGTGGGGGGCGCTCAGGGCGCTCGGCCCGCTAACCAGAACCAGTTCTGCGCCGCGCGCGGCGAGGGAGCTGGCCAGCGCATATCCCATACGCCCGGAGCTGCGGTTGCCGATGTAACGTACGGGATCCAACGCCTCCCGAGTGGGACCCGCCGTAACCATGACCCGCTTCCCGGCAAGGTCCGAGCTCACCCGCAAAGGAAGGACATCCAGGATCTCGGTCGGCTCGAGCATACGTCCCGGCCCCCATTCGCCACAGGCTTGATCTCCCTGGGCCGGTCCGAGGACACGCACACCTCGCTTTTGCAAACGTGCCAGGTTTTCCCGAGTCGCTGGATGAAGCCACATACGATGATTCATCGCCGGAGCCAGTACGAGCGGCGCCGTCGTGGCAAGGACGAGGGTGGTCAGCAGGTCGTCCGCCAGACCGGCGGCAAGGCGTGCCATTAGGTCGGCAGTCGCGGGTGCGACAAGAACGAGGTCCGCCCAGCGTGCCAGCTCGATGTGGTCCATCCCCGCCTCCGCACGGGGATCGAGGAGGTCGCTGCGTACTGCATTTCCCGAAAGCGCCTGAAGCGTCAAGGGTGTAATGAAGGAGAGGGCCGCGGTAGTCATGACCACCCGCACCTGCGCTCCTTCCTCGCGCAAACGCCGCACCAGCTCGGCCGCTTTGTAGGCCGCGATCCCACCGCTAACTCCCAAAAGGACCTTAATGCTCATACAGCCGGCGTTCCAGGCGACGACGATTCGGATGGCACGGCCCCACGAGTCCCTCGACCGCGAGCCGGAGAAGACGATGCTCCTGTGAAGGCAAGACACTCACTCCCCGACGAACAAGGCGGACGAATCAGAGCCGCTTAGTCGATGCTAACGCCGATTGCCGCAGGCCCCCGTCGGGTAACAACAAGCGGTTAGCACTGTTATTCTCCTTGTCGCCATCGATTGTAACCCATTTGACCAGACGGTAAAGGCAGCCGTCGTCGGCGTTTCTTGTTAAGCTGATCATGGTTCCCGAAATACGATCTCAGTGAGAGGGGAAGGGACATGTCGATCACGGAATGGCCTGAGGAGGAGCGGCCGCGGGAGAAGCTGCTGGCACGCGGTGCCCAGGCGCTTACGGACGCCGAGCTATTGGCTATTTTTTTGCGCACCGGTGTATCGGGCAAGAGTGCGGTTGACCTGGCCCGGGATCTGCTCGCGGAGCTGGGAGGGCTCAAGGGTCTGTTCAGCGCGAACGAGAAGGGCTTTCTCGCGATCAAGGGGTTGGGCAAGGCAAAGTACGCACAACTGCAGGCCGTGCTGGCGTTGAGCCGACGTTACCTGGAAGAGGAGATAAAGGACCGGGATCTTCTGACCAGTCCGGAAGCGACACGAGCCTACCTCAAGGCCCGGCTTCACCATCACGCACGCGAGGTCTTCGCCTGCGTTTTCCTCGACAACCGCCACCGCGTAATCCGCTGCGAAGAGCTCTTCCTCGGCACCATCGACGGTGCCAGCGTGCATCCACGTGAAGTGGTGCGTCGCGCCCTGGAGCTGCAGGCGGCGGCCGTTATCTTCGCTCACAATCACCCGTCGGGTGTCACCGAGCCGAGCCAGGCGGACGTACGAATTACCCAACGTTTGAAGGACGCCCTCGCCTTGATCGAGGTTCGGGTGCTCGATCATCTCATCGTCGGCGAAGGCGACGCCACATCCTTCGCGGAACAGGGGCTGTTGTGACCCGGATCGGGAACGGGACGTTAGGCGATTATTCGTTCCGATTTCGCCTTGCTTTCGTCGTCACTCGATGTCTTGCCGCGGTCAGTGGTGAACCTCGGAGACATTGGTGGCGTTGATTTCTGCGCGGCGCACTACCTCCGCGTAGTCCTCGTCGTCGGAGCTCAGCACCGTCGGGCCGGCCCGACGGATCTGTATCGGGACGATCTCGACTCGTTGAGAACCGTCAGATGAGAATATGAGCCGCACGACCATTCCGAGGTCGGTCCGAAATTCGGGTTTCAAGCGGTAATCGTCCAGGAGGCCACCCGTTGCGTAGATGACTGAGCGGCCCTTTATCGTTCTCGGACACCGGCTTTCGTCGTGATGACGGCAGGCCGCCACGCGTTTGCGCTGTTCGAGCCTGCGCCGGTGTGAGTGATACCCGCTTCGTCGAGGGTGGTCAGGGTACCGTCGAGGCCGCTCGGACCGAAATCGAGAATGTGGTTATTGGCCACGGACGCGAAAAGCGCGGCCCCCGTTGGGAAGGAGAGCGCTCGACGCGCGTTGGCGGGGAGTGCCTTGAACCGAAACTTCTTCCACGGGCCCCAAGGCGATGTCTCTGTCGTGATCGCGCTCTCGAGGTTAAAGCCGAAAATATCGACGTCGCGCAGCGCTGGTGTGAGCTGCCT